>NZ_BAABWX010000001.1:1200000-1514831 GCF_040364665.1 Cognatishimia sp. WU-CL00825 | reverse complement strand
AAAAATCGCCTTGATGTCTGGATTGGACTGCAAACGGTTGATGGTTGTGTCGTAACCGCAGGCTTCTGCCCAGTCACAGATTACAAAGATCACATCCAGACCTGCAGCTTCTGCTGCATTCTTAACGCCATCACGACGTGCGTTGCCGGTTTGGTGCCCCGCAGAGCCACCCAGGATCAAAACAGAACCTTCGCTGACTTGGCTGACAATATAGTCGCCTGCCACTCCGGCCGCAGCCAGGTTGTCAGTTTGAACAAGACTTGCCACATGGTCGTGTTCAATGCCGGTGTCCACTGCAACAACCGGAATGCCCTTGCGAGCGGCCATGTCCAGCGAGGCCCCAAAGGCACGGTTGTCCACTGAGCCAATGATAATGCCATCCACACCCATGTTAATAGCGCGATCCACAGCGTCTTTTTGAGCAGCGGCATCCGCCTGAGTGGCCGTTAGATCGATAAATTCAACATTCATCTCACCGGCCTTTGCAGCGGCGGCATCGCCCACACCAACCCAGAATGGCTGGTCGGTTGAGTACCCGGTATAGGCAATACGCAGGCCATCCGCATAGGCTGCGCCTGTGACCAAAACCGCGGTCATGCTGGCCGCCATCAGTCCCTTAAAAGTCTTAAATTTCATAGTCATAGTCTCCTCCGTTGATTTTAGACACACCCCAAGCGGGCTTTGTGTTGGTCACCCATTTACGGGCTTGTTATTTGTGGATTTATCGCGCTGGGCGTCGCCAAACGTCCCAATAGACGGCCAGGATAATGATGGCCCCGATCGCGATGCGCTGGAAAGATGTGCCAACACCTAAATAGGCCAGCCCAACAATGATGGTTTGCATGATCAGCATGCCAATGATTGTCTTGCCCACGCCGCCTCGGCCACCGAACAGACTGGTGCCGCCAATGACCACCGCCGCAATGGCAAACAGCTCATAGCTTTGCCCGCGCGAGCTTTGTGCAAAGTTCAATTTGGACACTTCAAGGATGGCTGCGGCAGCTGCGAACATGCCGCCAATCATGTAATAGTAAACCCGGCTGCGGGCGACATTCACCCCAGACAGTCGTGCCACTTCTTCATTGCCGCCAACCGCAAATGCATGGTTGCCCAGACGGGTTTTTGTCAGGAAAAGCCCGGTCAAAACTGCGGCCCCAAACATGATCGCCATCGGCGCCATGTAACCAGAGCCAAGAGCTTGAAATCCTTCGGGAAACCTGGAAAGGTCCTTGCCACTTCCAAGTAATTCCGCCAAGCCTTTATAGGCCGTCAGCCCGCCTAGGGTGACAATGAAAGCCGGCACTTTTGTAAGCACTTGGATCAGGCCGTTTAATGCACCCAGCATCGTGCCCACAGCCAGACCGCCTAGGATCGCCAGCGGATAACCAAGGTTGTATTCCTTAAGCAAAATCCCGACGACCACGCCTACGACGGCAAATATTGATCCAACCGACAAATCCAACCCACCAGAGATCAACACCACCGTGGTGCCGCAAGCGAGAACCGCAAGGATCGAGGCTTGCGAGAAAATCGAAAACAAAGTGTCAACGCTGCGAAAGGGCGGGGAGAGCACAAAAAAGACCGCGTAAATCAGTGCCAACGCCGCCAGCACCTGCCAAATTTGTAAGAACTGGTATTTCAGGATTTGCCACCCACTTGTGCCAGTTGCGGGAATAGAAACGGATTGCGCGCTATTTTGGTTTGTCATGGTCATCTCACGCTGCCTTGGTTTCTGTTGCGCCGGTGATCAGCCCCACCAATGTGTCGCCATCCACGTCTTTTACGTCCCGCACTGCGGCCAATTTCCCGAGCCGCAAAACCATGACGCGATCACAGTAATTCAGCACATGTTGCATATTGTGGGTGATCATAATGACTGACAGCCCGTGGTCCTTTAAAGAGCGCACCAGATCCATCGCCATCTTGCTTTCGCGCACTCCAAGTGCGGCAGTAGGTTCATCCAAAATGGCAATTCGCTTGCCAAACATTACGGTTTTTGAAAGCGCAACAGCTTGGCGTTGCCCGCCTGAAAAGGCTTCGGCTTCGCGATAGATATCCGCGATGCGAATGTCGAGTTTTGCAAACAGCGCCCGAATTTCAGCGTCCATCTTTGCAAAGTCCAGCGCCCCAAAAACCCGCCCAAACACATTGGACTTCACGAGTTCGCGGCCCAGAAAGACGTTTTTGGTGATCGACAGTTCGTTCACCAATGCCAAATCTTGGTAAACCGTTTCAATACCTGCATTTTTTGCGTCAGCAGGTGTGTCGATTTGCACCGGCTTGCCATCCATTGTCACGTCGCCATGGGTTTTAGGAATGGCCCCGGTCAAGGCTTTGATCAAGGTCGATTTACCTGCGCCATTGTCGCCTACAATCGCCAAAACTTCACCCTCATGCAGATCAAGATCCACGCTGTCCAGGGCCACAACACCGCCATAGTGCTTGCTGATCCCCCGGGCCTCTAGAATTGTTTTGGCGTGCGCCGTCTGTGTCATTTTTTCTTCCTCCGGTCAGCGGAAAGAGGGCTTGCCTCTGCGCTTCTGTTACTTATCCATTAAAAACATTTGGGCTTGCCGTCAAATGTTTTTTTTGCATATAATTCCAAAATGCATAGATTGAGCCAGGAGTTTTTCGCGTGTCTGATCCCCTAAAAACCTTATCCCAAGGGCTTTTGCAGCTGCATCCCTCAGACAATATTTCTGTCCTAAAAAAATCGGTGACCAAGGGGAGCACCTTGCAATCACCCCATGGCGAGATCACCATTTCAGAGGCGTTGGGCATGGGCCACAAAGTGGCAATTACACCGATTCCACAGGGTTCAGACGTGCTCAAATACGGGGTGCCAATTGGCGTGGCGTCACAGGATATCGCCCGAGGTGATCATGTTCATCTTCATAACCTCTCCAGCCGTTACACCGTAATCGAAGATATGGAAGCACAAGAAAATGACTGAAAAAATGACGGCTTGGCCGCGCAAGGATGGCCGTAAAGGCATTCGAAATACCATTGTTGTGGCCTACTTGGTGGAATGCGCCCACCATGTGGCGCGCCAGATCATACGCCCGTTCGAAGACGCTGACGTGCATGTCATTGGCTTTCCGGGCTGTTTTCCAAATGACTATGCCCAGAACATGATGGAAACCCTTTGCACCCACCCCAATGTGGGCGCGGTGCTGATGGTTTCTTTGGGCTGCGAGAACTTTCGCAAAGCTCAGTTAACAAGCGTGATAGAACAAAGCGGCCGACCAGCAGAGCTGCTGACAATTCAGCGATCAGGTGGAACGATGGCCTCTGTCGAAACTGGCCGCGCCTGGGTTGCGCAACAGCTCAAATCGCTGGCGCAGCAGCCACTGGTCGAAATGCATCCTTCTGAACTGGTGGTGGGCACAATATGCGGTGGCAGCGACGCCACGTCTGGTATCACCGGCAACCCCGCTGCAGGGCGGGCGTTTGATTTGCTGATCCAGCAGGGCGCAACCTGTATTTTTGAGGAAACCGGCGAATTGATTGGATGTGAACACATCATGGCAGGCCGCGCCGCCACGCCCGAATTGGCCAAAAGCCTGATCGACACCGTTCAAAAAGCCGAACAGTATTATGCACACATGGGCTATGGGTCGTTTTCGCAAGGCAACGCCGAAGGTGGCCTGTCCACGATCGAAGAAAAGTCACTGGGGGCCTATGCCAAATCCGGAGATAGCCAGATTTCCGGCATCGTAAAACCCTGCATCCAGCCCCCCAAAGGCGGTCTTTATCTATTGGATGTGGTGCCTGATGGTACACCAATATTTGGCTTCCCGAACATCAACGACAACGCCGAAATTATCGAAATGATTTCCTGTGGCGCACATGCGGTGATTTTTGTCACCGGGCGCGGGTCAGTTGTGGGTTCTGCCATCTCGCCGGTTGTCAAAGTCTGCGCCAATCCAGAAACCTATGCACATATGGCCGGCGACATGGATGTGAACGCCGGGCGTATTCTCAGCGAAGACGCCTCTTTAGCCTCTGTCGGAGAAGAAATCTTTGCCAAAATCCTGGGTCTTGCCAAGGGCGGTCGCACCGCATCAGAAAAACTTGGCCATCAAGAGTTTGTATTGACCTATAAGACATTTGACCCTTTGGGCCCCAACTGCCTTCCAGCAACACAGGCGGCATCATGACTGCGCATCGCTTTGATTTTCCAACGAACAAGATTGCGCAAACGCCCGTTTCTGTCAGCCAAATTTCATTTGGCTGCAGCGCACTCGCCAATATGTACCGCACTGTAACTGCCGCCGATGCGCAATCGCTGCTAACTTATTCGTGGAACAGCGGAATTCGCTATTTTGACACGGCCCCACATTATGGGCGCGGCTTGTCAGAGGCGCGCTTGGGGGAATTCTTGCGCACCGTGCCGCGTGACGCCATCACCTTATCCACAAAAGTTGGGCGCGTGTTGCGGCCGGGGGCTGTCCGCGCAGAGGCAGATGGCTTTCTAAATCCGCTGCCCAATGATGTGCATTATGATTATTCCGGCGCAGGGATCCTTGAAAGTTTCAATGGCAGCTGCGCGCGACTTGGCACGGACTATATCGACATCCTTTATGTGCATGACATTGGCAGGGCCACCCACGGCGCGGACAACCAAAAGCATTTCCAAGACCTTATGGAAACCGGCCTGCCCATGCTTGCCAACCTGAAACAACAGGGGCGCATCGGGGCCTATGGCCTTGGTGTTAACGAATGCGAGGTCTGCATTGATGTGCTGCAAGATCATCCGCTGGATGTTATCTTGCTGGCAGGCCGCTGGACCTTGCTTGATCGCACAGCCGAGCAAACTCTGGTGCCTCTTTGCAAGTCTCTGGGCGTCAGTCTGGTGCTGGGTGGCATTTTCAACTCGGGCATTCTGGCCACCGGGGCCGTGCCCGGGGCCCATTTTGATTATGCACCAGCCAGCCAGGACATTCTGCAGCGCACCCGAGCCCTAGAGGCGGAAAGCGCGGCGCAAAACATCTCATTGGCCACCGCCGCCCTTAGATTTGCGGTCGCGCAGGACTGTGTTGCAAGTGTTTTGATTGGTACCGGAAAGGTCAGTTCATTGGCCCGCAACCTCGAGTCACTCTAATCTCTGATAAGGTTTGGTAGCTGGCTAAAATTCCCGCATCAGCCCATGGCGTTTACGGCACAATTGGCATAGTCAGATCCAGCCAAAGGATTGAAGATATGCAAAAGATTTCATTGCCAGAGCGCCCGGGTTGGCGCGACAAAGCCCAAGAAGTTGGGTTCACCTTTGCGGACATGCACGGTGAACCCTATTGGGACGAAACCTCGGCCTATCAGTTTTCCTTGCGTCAAATCGAAGATGACATCGAAGACCCGTCAACAGAACTGCACGCGATGTGCCGTGACGCTGTTGCAACGATCATCCAAAGCCAAGAGCTGATGGAACGTCTGGCGATCCCCGAAGAACATCGTGATTATGTGGCCAACAGCTGGCAGCAAGAAGAGCCGGAAATCTATGGTCGTTTTGATTTGGCCTATGATGGCAACGGGCCAGCTAAGATGCTGGAATATAACGCGGACACACCTACCTCGCTTTATGAAAGCGCCTCGTTTCAATGGAGCTGGCTAGAGGACCAACTAGAAACTGGTGTATTGCAGACCGGCGATGATCAATTCAACGGCATCCACGAGGCGCTGGTAGACCGGTTTCGCGCGGTTTTTGCGCCCGATAGCAATCTGCATTTTACCGCCGTCGGTGGTGATCCCGAAGACTATGCCACCGTCGAGGCCATGGGCTGGGCGGCCCGCGAAGCAGGGCTTGGCGCGCATTATACGGACCTTGAAAAAATTGGGCTCAGCGACAAAGGGCAATTTCTGGATGATGAAGACAGGGTTATTGGAACCTTGTTTAAATTGTACCCCTGGGAAGACCTGCTGCGGGACGACTATGCAAAACACCTTCAGACCGCCCAATGTTTAATGCTCGAACCCGCGTGGAAATCTGTCTTGTCAAACAAAGGGCTTTTGCCAGTCCTTTGGCAATTGTTTGAAGGCCACCCAAATTTGCTGCCCGCCTATTTCGAAGACGACGCCGCCAAATCTGCGCTGAACGAAACCTTTGTGCGCAAACCGCTTTTCTCGCGTGAAGGGGCCTCTATTCAGATTGTCGAACAAGGCGTTGAAACCGAAGCCTCGCCCAACAACGACTATGCCGCCCATGCACGAATCCTTCAGGCCTATACGCCTTTGCCTAATTTTGACGGCTTTCACCCAGTTATCGGCGCTTGGATCATTGGACAAGAATGCGCAGGGATTGGCATTCGTGAAGACCGGGCGCGCATCACCCAAAATATGTCACGCTTTAAACCGCATTTTATCCGCTCATAAATTCTGCTAGGGCTTGATCATGAAAAAACGTTCCAAATCCGTCGCTCTTTGTATCGTAGGTGCCGCCGCCTTTACGCTGGCAGGCTGCCAAGAAGAGCAAATCGATGCACAAGCATTCCCAGATCTGCAAAGCTGTAAAGCGGGGGCTGACCTCAATCAGTTCCTTTCGGCGGAAGAATGTGAAATCGCCTTTGCCGAAGCCCAGCAATTGCACGTTGAATCGGCCCCACGGTATGACAGCCTTCAGGTCTGCGAAGATCAACACGGGGCAGGGGCCTGCGGCAACGAACAGCAAGCGGTCCAAGGCGGATCTGGCGGCATCTTCATGCCTTTGCTCACCGGCTATCTGATCGGCAATATGCTAAGTGGACGCAATGGCATGTCTGCCGCGCAACCCTTGTATCGTAAGGCTGGCGGCGGCTTTACCAATGCGGCGGGCACCAGCGCTTATTCCAGCAACGCTGGCAAGGCAAAGCTGAACACATCGCAATTTGCCAAGCCGACAAAAACCGCAGGCAAACCACCGATGACAAAAGCCTCGGTTGCGTCGCGCGGCGGGTTTGGCAAATCAAAAACCGGCGGCCGCAGCCTTGGTGGCTAGGCCATCATATCTGCCAAATAAAAAGCCACCGCGCAGACCACTTTTTTGGCGGATCAGCGCAATGGCTCTGGGCAAATCGCATCCTGTGTTTTATCAGGTCCCCAGCGGTCCCGTAGCTCAACTGGATAGAGCATCTGCCTTCTAAGCAGAGGGTTGGGGGTTCGAGTCCTCCCGGGATCGCCATGACTTCCATGCATCAACTTGCGCGCCAGCGGGCAAACAGGTGTTAAGCAATTGTTGCCAGTCGCGTTCAAACTGCGTTGGGCCATCATGAGCCTGATACTTGGCAAAGCCCGTCTGTCGTTTGGCGGGTGCAGAACGCGCGGTTTGTATGGCCAATGCCCAATCGCGCAGGCTCTGTCCTTTGACCAGAATAGCACCGTCAGCAATCTGGTCGCGCAGCCCATCGACATTGGCCACCAAAGTCGGACGCCGCGCCGCAAGCGCTTCTTGCACAACAAGCCCATAGGCCTCCCAGCGCGACGGCACTACAACAGCCTCCACCTCTGCCATCGCAAGCGCCGCATTTGGCCGGTAGCCTTCCAAGCTGACACGTGGATCTTTGCGCGCCAAAACCTCCAGTTCTTCGCGCTGTGGCCCATCGCCAAATATTTTCAGGCGCAGGTCCGGATCGGCACAACGTGCAAATGCCTGTATCAACACATCAAAGCCTTTTTGCGGGTGCAATCGTCCAATTGCCCCAAAGACCTTTGGCCGTGCAACCGGGGCAGACAAGGCCCGAAAGCGCGACAAATCCACCGCCGGGTGGATCACGCACAGTTTTTGCGGAGCCACAAGACCTCTGCGTGACAACCAACCCGCTTGGGCGTGACTCACGGCCACCACATGATCAAACAATGCATAGGCGGTGCCCAAAAGGCCAAAGAAACGCCTGCGGTTGCCTACATTCAGCGCTGCGAATTTCTGGGTATAGCTATGTTCAACATGGATCAGCTTTGCTTGCGGGTGCAAGGCACGTAAGGCAATCAACCGCGGCAAGCTTCGCCAATTCACGCTCAGATGGGACACAATAATATCTGCATTTAAACGCGGCACCGAAAATTTGTTTTTCGGCACCGAAATCAATTTGTGCTGGGCGTTTTTTGCCAAGTGAGCTGACGCCAGCATCGTGTCAATAACATTGGTGACCCCGCCAGGGGTGGCATCGTCCAAAAGGTGAATAATAACAGGGGTATGCATAATGAAATCCGCTTCTCAATGGATGGGTCTTGTACGTAACGTGCTCAGAACGGTCATGGGATTGATGCCAAAAATCAGGGTGAACACCGCCGCAAGCCCGGTTGAAATCGACTTGTTCGGCTCGGCCCACAGGGGCTCTTTTGACGCTGAATAAGCCCGCGCAAGAAAGGAAATCGCAGCCCGACCGTCATCGCCACTGACCGCGCGTCTGGCCAGATACCGCAACTGATAGGCACGGGCAGCGCATTCGTGGGCCGCAAAAAACTCTGGGTCCAAAGGGCGCAATTTGGCGATGACATTCTCCCAAGAGGCCAGTTGCCGTTCCGTATGGGCTGAAAGCCCACCCTTGGCGACACGATACAGGGTGTGGTGACCAGCAATGCCAGCAAAATCCCAATCCGTGGACAGCGCCAATCGCAGCCAAAATTCAATATCCTCAGATTGGCGAAAGCTTTCATCAAAATAGGACAATCTTTGGTCAGCACCTGGGGTTTGATAGGCAATGTCATCAAGTGCTGCGCGGCGCAGTACAAATGCTGATCCGTTGCCAACCGGGTTGCGTTTCAAGATGTCTGCTGCTGTGATCCCACCCAATTTTGGGCTTTGCGCCACCCCAAGCGGTGCGCCAGCATCATCAATTAATATAGATCCGGAATAGCTGACGCCAACCGTCGGCGCGTCAGATAAGTGTTTGACATGCAGACGTAATTTATCGGGTGTCCACAGGTCATCCGCGTCACAAAACCCGATATAAGAGCTTTTGGCCGCAGAAATTCCAGTGTTGCGCGCCCCAGCCAAGCCGCGGTTGGCTTGCCGGATATAGCGCAGGCGCGGATCGCCTAAGAACGGTTTTACAACCTCGGATGTTTGATCGGTTGAACCATCATCGATCACCAGAATTTCAAAATTCTGCAGGGTTTGTTCCTGTAAGGCTATCAATGTTTCTTCGATGGTTGTGGCAACGTTAAACGCCGGAACAACCACGCTAGCGATTGGGGGTGTGTGCTGTGTCATGATCAAGATCCTCTGTTTAACGCGCAAACAACGCGCGGCGCATGGGGAGTGGCAGAATTGGCGCGAAAAGGGCTGCCAGAGCCGTCGCAGCCCCCCGGCGTGGTGGCATCAAAAAGGCACGCGGAGCCAGACCGATCCCGCGCAAAACAAAACGCAGGGCAGTCGCGCCACCATTGTCCAGACGCAGGGCACGCCGCGCCAGATACCGCAGATAGACAGCTTCGTTTTCACGAGTCGGCGGGCAACCAAAACCCATAGCCACCTGCAGCGCCTTCTTGCGCGACATTGCCATTTTTGACAGGTCGGCAGACAAGCCGCCACGCGAGGTGCGATACCAAACTTGCAGGCTGTCCAACCCGACGATATTGGCGCCATTCCCCACCAACCGCAGCAACCATTCCAAATCTTCGTTATGGACAAACCCGTCAGATAAGCCCCCCAAAGACGTGAAAAGCCCGCGCCGAATGGACAGGTTTGACATGCAGCACACCGGGTTTTCACCCATCAACATAGGCAATGTCAGCGCAGATTTCGGCACGCTCGAATAGGTCTTTGCCTGTCCCGCAGAGGCAAAGAAAGCAACTTTGGCAAACACGCCATCCACGTCAGGATCTGCAAAGGCGCATTGTAATTGCGCGAGCTTTGTCGCCTCCCAATAGTCGTCGGCGTCACAATAACAAAGCACCTCGCCCTTGGCCAAAGCCGCCCCCAGATTGCGGGCCACAGAGGGGCCTCGGTTGGCAATGCGCAACACCCGAAACCGATCGTCTGCCAGAGCAGCTTGGTCAAGTATCCGCGCTGTGGCGTCTGTTGATCCGTCATCCACGCAGATCGCTTCCCATTCGGTCACGCTTTGGGCGCGCACAGCATTCAATGTTGTCTCGATGGTCTCAACCGCATTGTGGCACGGAATAATGATCGTGAATTGAGGCATCTTAGATCTCCTGATTTTGCAAAACTGTTGGGAAGGTCACGCCTGAAAACATCACCAAGACCGAGGCCACGAGCAAAGTGATGCTCAGCGCGGCGACATAGCCCATCGCCATGGCCAGCACGCCGAAGGGTGCAAATACCCAGGCGCTGACCGCCAAGCCAAATGTCACTGCAAGGGTGACCAGAAACTCTATCTCTGGCTGGCCTGTGACGCGCAGCTGCGCGGCGGCAACCGACCAAATTGTTAAGGGCAACGCGGTGAGGCAAAGGATTTGCACAACCGGCACAATCTCTTGCCAACCGGGGCCCAACAAAAGCGGCACATAAACCGAGGCAAACAACGATTGCGCAATCACAAATGGGGCAATCAACGCCAGCCCGGCCACGGCGATTGACCTAGGGCCGAAACGGCCATTTTGTGTGGTGCAAAGCTGCGGAAAAACCACTTTTTCAAAGGCGGCAATAAAACTGGTGACCAGGCTAAGCCCGGCGTTAAACGCCATAAAGTAAAGTCCCAACCCTTCGGCACCGAGCAAGGCCCCTGCGATCAGCTTGTCGGCATGCAGACGCAGCATTTTGACCAGCTCAACACCCAACACTGGGATGCCATATCGCAGAAACGGGCGGGTAGGGGAGGCAGTCACCTCAGAGGGCCGCGACCAGGGGCGCAGACGCCGCATCGATAGCAGCCAAAGCGGAGCAGTCAGAACACGGGGCAAGATCAGGACCAGGGCCGAGGGAATGATAAAGACCAGGGCAACCGACAAGGCGTTTGCGGTCAAAACCTGAACACCCGCGATGGCCGCAGTTTGTTTTAGTTTGCCCTCGCGTACCGCCAGTGCGGCCTGAACCAAACCAGCCGGCATAAACAAATATTCCAGCGCGGCCAGGGCAACCAACAGCGAGACCTCGACAAAGCCAAGGCCTGCCAAAAGCACCGCCAAAGCCACCTGCAAAGCAAACAGACCTAGGCAACTTGCCCAAAACAGCTGATGTGCTTTGACACAGATCGCGTTCAGTTGTTGCGCAGGCGCGGCAATAATGCGCTGCCCAATGCCATTTTCGGTCAACCCCTTAAAGATCTCACAGATCGCCAGTGCCGCAGCAGCCACGCCAATTTCGGCGACCCCCAATGTGCGGGCCACCACAATCACCACAAACAGCCGCGAAAACTTGGCAACCACCTCAGAGGCACCATAGGCCAATAGGTTGGAAAGAAAGCTGGTTCTAAGCAAATCAGTGGCACGCATCATTCTAAATCCCGTTTGTTGAATTCAATTTGCCGCGAATACGCTGCAAAAACCGGGGCACGATTGGCCAACACCAAGCGCATTTGGTGCAGAATTGACCCAATCGGATAGGAATGTGATCCACCTAAGGGTGTGTGGCTGGAAAAAATATTTCGTTATGGTTTGATGTCAGAAAACAAATCAGGTCGCAGGCATTGAAATCTATAACGGCAAAAATATTTGCCCTGTCCACGTCGCTCGCAATGT
The DNA here is from genome assembly GCF_040364665.1 of Cognatishimia sp. WU-CL00825. Lineage (NCBI taxonomy): Bacteria > Pseudomonadati > Pseudomonadota > Alphaproteobacteria > Rhodobacterales > Paracoccaceae > Cognatishimia > Cognatishimia sp. WU-CL00825. The sequence continues at coordinate 1,503,218 of NZ_BAABWX010000001.1, read as the reverse complement.
TGAATGCCTGCGCCACGACAGGCAATCCAAATAACTTAGAACCCATTGCGCGCGGCGATGGCTATCAGGCGCAATACCGCGATGTGGTAAGCCGCGACGCTGATCAATTTTTGACCTCGGCGCGGTTGAACGCGGACACCTGCTTGCCCTATCGCGGTGGTCAGGGCGGCAAAAACACCGGGGCTTATGGGCTTGTGGGTGAAAAACTGACCCGCAACGACCTTGTTGATATTCGGATCAACGAGGACAAAGACCTGACGGGGCGCTATGTCATCTCGCGTGATGGCACAATCAAATTACCTTTTTTACCACCGATAAAGGCGCAAGGCCGCTCTGGCCCAGAGGTCGAATGGCTGCTCAAAGACGCTTTGCTGCGCGCTGGGCTATACGAAGATGCGCCGCCGGTTTCTGTGCGCGTTGCCGATTTTGCCTCTGTGACCGTTGGGGTGTCTGGCGCGGTATTTGAGCCGCATCAAATCGAAATTGGCACCGTGTCTGGCGACCAGATAGACAACAATCGCGCGCAGGCGCTTGGGGCGTCTACCGAAGCCCGAAACTTGTCTGCCGCCTTGCGCGCTGCGGGGGGCATTCGGCCAGATGCAGATATTTCTGCCATCGAGCTGCGCCGCAATGGCCAGGTCTACAAGCTTGATCTGCGCGGGGTGTTCGAAGGCCAAAACATGGTGGATGTCATGTTGCTGACAGGGGATACAATTCGGGTTCCCTCCCGAGGATGTTTCCAAGATGACCTGATGCGCCCAAGCCCAATCAGCCCCCCGGGCGTCACAATGTTCCTGTCCAACTTGACCCAACCCGCAACCGCAAACGCGCCTGCCGCCATTGGTCGTGACGTACGCGAAATGCCTTATGGCACGCGGTATTTACAGGCTGTAGTAGATGCCAACTGCGTTGGTGGGTCACGGGTGACCAGTGCGCACCGATCCGCCATACTGATGTCCCGCAACCCGGAAACCAATGTATCGGTGGTCATCGAGCGCGACATCGAAAACATGTTACGGCGCGCGGATCGGGATGACTACGACCCCTTTATTCTGCCCGGTGACGCGATTGCATGTTATGACAGTACCATCACAAATGTTGCCGAGGCGGCAAGAGTTTTGGGCCTGATCACCGTTGGGGCAGCACTGAATTGATCACAATTCAAGGCTGTTCTTGGCCTCAGCCCAGACTTGCGCCAGGCTATCGACCAGAGATTTAACCGTGGCTGCGTCGTCGCGCGCCGCCGCAACTTCTATGTTTTGCAAAGCCTTGTGCATTTGTGCTGCGCCAAACAATGCAGCGGTGCTGCTTGCCATATGGCAGCGCTGCGCAACCTCGTTCAACGCGCTGGTTTGGTCTTGTAAAAGCCAATCCACCAATGCGTCGCCTTCGCCAATAAAGCGCGCCAAGAACACGTCATATTGATCCCCAAACATCGCTTTGGCACCATCTTTGGCCTTGGGCTGTCGCGCCTTTGTAATCACGCCCAACCGCCCACCGGCGACAGAACGCAACGCTGCGCGCAATTCTTCGATCTGTACGGGTTTGCCGATAAAGCCATCCATGCCGCTTTCGCGAAAACGCTCGGTCTGTTCCGGCAACACATTGGCAGAAAACGCAAAAACTGGGGTTTGCTTGGCACGCGCCACCTCAGTTCTGATGAGCTTGGTGGCTTCAAGCCCGCCCAGCCGGGGCATGTTGATATCCATTAAGATGGCGTCAAAGTCTTCGCCTTTGCTCATCTCAACCGCCTGAAGCCCATCTTCTGCCCAAACAACGCTGTGGCCTTCCGTTTCCAGCATACGCTGAACAACAAAAGCATTCATGTCGTTGTCTTCAGCCAAAAGCAAATGCAGACGCGGGGCTTCTTCTGCCTCAGCGCTGACGTGTTTGGGCACCTCAAGCGGCGAACTTTGGGCCATGGGCAAGCGCACCCAAAACACGCTGCCTTCCCCCAGAATGCTCTCCACTCCGATCTCGCCGCCCAAACGGGCCACTAGCCGTTTTGCAATCCCAAGCCCTAGCCCGGTACTGCCTGTCTCTCCACCCGCCCGTGCTGCGGTTACAAAGTCATCAAAGATTGTGGATTGCTGCGCCTCTGCAATGCCAATCCCGGTATCACTGATGCGAAATTCGACGGTTGGTATCAGTGCATCCGCCGCGGAAATCTGTTCGACCTCAACATCAACTCGGCCATGTTCTGTGAACTTGATCGCATTGCCAACCAAATTCATTAAGATTTGCTCTATATGGTCTTTGTCACTGCTCACCCAGTCCAATGCGTCCCCCACCCATTGCCAACCAATCGCGGTGCCACGTTGCTCGGCCTGGCCGCTTTGGGCATCAATGATGTCCTGCAACAGATGGCCCAAATGAAACGGGGCTTTATTGACCCTAAAGGTGCCGCTCTCAAATCGCGCAATATCCAAAACGGAATTCACGTGTTTCATCAGCTGACGGCCAGAAATCTCCATGTTTTCGCTAAATTGGCGTTGTTCCGCAGACATTTGGGTTTTCTCAAGCAAACTTAAATTGCCCAACAGCCCACTGAGGGGTGTGCGAATTTCGTGGCTCATGACGGTCAGAAATTCAGCCTTGGCTTTTTCGCCTGCCAGCGCCTGGTCGCGCGCTTGCCGTAACTCTTCTTCTTTGGTGATCTCCACAGAGATATCGCGTAAAAAAGCCACGATGATCTCACCTTCCGCGCTATTGCCCATTTGCAAAGCCAGTTCGACAGGAAAGCGGTCGCCATTGGCGCGACAGGCGTCAAGTCGTGCGCGACCTTTGCCCACCAGCTTTTTCTCGCCGGTTCGCAGCATCCGGTCCATCCCGGCCTGATGTGCGGCTTGCAAGTCCGGCGGCACAATCAAGTCCCGGATCAATTTGCCTCGTATCTCACTTAGTTTGTACCCAAAAATAGCCTCAGCGGCCGCATTGAAATCCAGAACATGCCCCGCCTTGTCTGACACAATCACGGCATCAAGCGAGGTGGCCAGAATGGTTTCCATATGGGCATTGGCGCGCGCCAACTCGCGCCCCCTCGCGTGGCTTTTTGCGCTGGCAGAACGCGAATAAAGCGTCAGCAATATCAGCGATACTACCAAGGCCGCGGTTGCCGCCGACAGTTGCAGCAATGTCGAGGAAAGCCTTTGCCGCAAATTGTCAGCGCTTTCGGCAAAATGCGCCAAACCCGTGACATACAAGCCGCCTACCGCCTTGCGCAGGCGGCCCGCGTCAGCAATCAACGTCGGCAGGGCCGTGACCAAGGCGGCGTCAGAACCGTCGATCAAAGGCGCCGCTTGCTGCAAAAACGCGTGAATGTCCTTTTCGGACAGATGAAAATCGGTTTCCTGACGGGCGCTTTCAAACACCGCCCCATTTGCAATGATGTCGTGGCGACTGAAAAACACATCAAAATCTTTGCGCAGCCGTTCCAGATCCGGATCGTCACTATTGGCCGCATCATACAGCGACAGCGTGAAATTCAGATATTCAATTTCCACCTGAGACAGGGTCCATTGCACCGTGTCAGATTTAGCAGACCGCAATTCACGCAAATCAGCGATGACACTTTGGGCCAACCAAAAAATAGCAGCGACACAGACTGCCGCCGCCGTCGGAATAACCCATCCCGTAAATCCATAACGTGTTTTTGCAGCCTCACTTGCCAAAGCATCAGATGTCACAGGGGCAATCCGCCTAATTTAATTCATTCTATTATGTGCAGCCTATTAAGCTGCCAAATGCTGCGCGCGTAAATGGCCTCTGTGCGAAATTGTGCAGAACTGTCGAAGGGATAGACAATCCACAACGGTCCTTTTGCGCGCCGGGGCATCAATTCCCCATCCATTTCAAAGGCCACAATGGGGCCATCTTGGGTGGCGTCGCTTACGGGGATCTTAATAGCATAATCATTTATGGCCGTGGCTTGAATGGTGCCGCCCGTGGCACCCAAATGCGCCAATAGATCGTGCAACGAGACCCCGGAAAATCGATGCACCCCATCTGTCCAAATCGTCGATGTTACTATTTCCGTTGTGCCAATCGCGCGCAAACTTGCCAAATCGAAGTTGACCATCTCAGACCCCGGTCCAGCCGACGTTACCTCCAAGACTATGGGATCTGCTGCGCCCGCCGCCAGCACCGGAGCACTGCCCAAGGCCCAAACCGCCAATCCCATCGCCAGGATACTGCGCCGCATAACTCTGTAAAACCGCATAGCTCTCTCCAGTGTTTTTTTTTGAATGTGCCAGTAATTGCTTGGCTGGTCCTCATAACCACAGAGTAGGGACCTATCCGGATGGATAGGTTTGAAGCCCGTTATCCCTAATATGCGCCGCGCCCCGACCAGATCGCGCGAAAGGTCAGTGAAATCAGCAACACGTCCAACAACAGGCTTTTGGATTTGGAATAGGCCAAGTCCATGTCCACCATTTGCTCAAATCCAATATCTGCCCGCCCGGAAACCTGCCACAAGCCAGTCAGCCCTGGCTTGGCAGCCAAACGCCCCAGCGCATGGGCCGGATAGGCGGCAACTTCTTCGGGCAGGGCAGGGCGCGGGCCAACAACAGACATCTCGCCCCGCAGAACATTGAAGATTTGCGGCAGCTCATCCAATGAATAGCGCCTCATGACCCGGCCAATACGCGTGACCCGAGGGTCCTGTTTGGACTTAAAACAAATCCCGTTGCGGTCAGAGGTCGACAACAAGTCTGCCCGACGTGCTTCGGCATCGCTATACATCGACCGCAGCTTATACAGGGTGAACCTGTCCCCATTTTGCCCGACCCGCACTTGCTTAAAAAGCGCTGGGCCACGGCTTTCTAGCTTGATCGCCAGCATCAGTAAAAGCAGCAAGGGTCCCAGCACAGCCAAAGCAGCAGCGCTTAATGTTATATCCATCACCCGCTTGACGACGGCAAATCTATCCAAGGTCTGGTGCGCAGATTTTGCGGCCCGCCCCAGAAAGGTGACATTTCCGATTAAATAGCGTTTGGCCATGCGGCGCGGCTCCATCGCCAGACGCCAGGCCCATTCCAACTTGGCCGCGCGCACCGGTTTTGGCGCACGCCTCACATTGCCCGCCCAGAAGTCAAACAGCCCCCCCACCGCCAATGCAATTCTGGGTGTTAGGGCGGCAAAGTTTGCGTCAATCCAGTTTTCCTGCATCGGCACGCCCATCGCGACCAGCAATATATCCGCGCCAGAACGATTGATATCTCGAATGGCCGCCATTTTGTTTTTGGCCCCCGCATAACCGTCGCGGGTTCCAACAATACGTAACCCTGGGACCTTGGTGCAAATATCCAGCGCGGCCGCTTCTGCGGTGCCGGGTTTTCCGCCCAACATGTAAACACCCAAGCCCTCCTGAGCGGCGCGTCGCATCAAAGCAGGCACCAGGTCGGTGCCATTCAGGTTCGCCACCAGGTTTTGCCCAGTCATTTGTGTTGCCAGTTTGATCCCAATGCCATCCGGCAGCACCAATTCGGCCCGCGCCAGTGCCGCCGCATACTGCGGATCACGCACCGCTATATTGGCGCAATGCGCATTCAGGAAAAAGACGCAGCGTCGACCCGGTGCCAAAATGGCCTCTATGGCGCTTGCGGGGCCTGTGTTCACCAATTCCCGGTCCATGACACGAATCCGCGTCAGCGGAGAAATTGGCTGTGACCCCTGTGAAAACGCTTCAAACGATTGATATTGCATGATTTTGCCTCCAGATGCTGCGTTTGATACTGTGATAAAACACACAGAGGCAGGGCGGCCCATTCGGCTGGAACGTCACAAATTCGGAATAAATTTGGCGAAAATTGCCAATGAATTCATGCGAAAGTTTGCATGTTTATCCCTTTGGGTAGAGTAATAACCCAAAGTTTCCCTCGGAAAGTTCGCAATTGAGCCACAGTTGTCGCGATACTTACCGGGTATTAAGAACCATCGAGCGAGGCTTAACAGTGCGCATTTTAATTGCAGACGACCATGATTTATTACGGGACGCTTTGGTTGCCTTTATGGCCAACGAAGACAACATTGAAACAGACACCGCCGCTGATCTGGATGGGGCATGTAAGCTGATTGACGGTATGTATACTTATGATCTGGTGCTGCTTGATTACAACATGCCGGGCATGAACGGGCTGGAAGGGCTCAAGATCGCCTCTGAGCGCAACGGGGTGCATCGCGTGGCCCTGATGTCTGGCGAAGCAACCCGTGAAATTGCCGAAAAAGCGCTCGAGATGGGGGCCATCGGATTTGTGCCCAAAACCTTGCCCGCTAAATCGCTGGTCAATGCCATCAAATTCATGGCCATGGGTGAAAAATACGCGCCGCTTGATTTCATGACGGCAGAACCCGAAGAAAACAATCATCCGCTGCTGGAAAACCTCACAGAACGTGAGGCCCAAATGCTGCGCGGCCTGACCGAAGGTAAATCCAACAAGGAAATCGCCCGCGACTTGGATGTCTCCGAACCAACGGTCAAACTGCATGTCAAAACGCTTTATCGCAAAATGGGTGTTGCCAATCGCACCCAGGCCGCATTGATCGCCCGCGACGAAGGTGTGTTCTAAGCAAACCTGCTACCCGCTCGGATAGGGGGCAACACGCTTGCCCCCCGTATCCACCCTTTCTCTCCCACAAAACCGCCATCGCATTCGCCTAGCCTAAGATCAGTTCACACTGCGAGGCAGGCCATGGCATTCCATTCTGACATTTCCAAAACCCCACCCAATGCGGATTTTCTCCCGCGCTTTGATCGCATCTTGCGCAAGAAACAACCGGGGCAGGCGGGGTATCTGTTTCAACGCATCAGCCGCTATGCCGGCGTTTTCCTGATGTGGGCAGCTATCATCTGGACTCCCATTGTTGGCTACCTCACCTCAACGCCGCCCAGCTATACGTCTCACCTGTCGCTCATTCTGCCCGGCGCGGGCGTCTCTGCCAGCGTGAACATCGACAATATCGGGCAGGCCAGCAGCTATGCCAGCTCGGCCTTTGCCAGCAATTCCATCAGCCCGACCCAAACCTACAAACGTCTTTTGCGCGCAGATCGCATCCTAGATGCCGCCGCCGCCTCGCTTCAGGTGCATCGCAACGCTTTGCCCCGCCCCAAAGTCGACCTTGTGGATCAAACCGGCTTGATCCATCTAGAAATGACTGGCGCGTCGCCGCAGCAGGCCAAAGACCGGGCACAAGCCGTTCTTGAGGCGTTTTTTACCGAAATCACCGCCCTGCGCACCGATGACCAACTGGTCCGCGAGGCCGGTGCGGTTATTGCCATCGAAGAATACCGCGACTCTGTACAGGCCACCCGTCTTGCCGTGACCTCGCTGCAAAATGAAACCGGGTTTCTGTCGCGCGATCAATTCACCGCACAGGTCACCGAAAATGACACGCGCTATGCCACGCTGATTAAAATGCGCGCCCAGCTCGAAGACAAAACCGCCTATGTCCAAGCCCTAGAAACAGCGCTGGGCCTGTCTCCAGAATACGCCGCCCGTGCGCTGGATCTTTATTCAGACCGCCAGTACCTCGCCCTGGTACAAGAGGCCGCAGAGAAAGCCGCTGATGTCTCGCAGGCAAGGTCGCGCTTTGGGCCGCGCCATCCCCGGATGATCAAAGCACAAACCGCCTATGACGAAGCCCAAAGAGCAACTTTCACCAAAGCAACCGCGGTCACCGGATTAAGCTCCAATCAGGCCGCGCAACTGAACCTTTCGCAATTTGGCGACCGCACAACTCTGTTGGCCGAACTGGTGCGCAACGCGGCAGAACGCGCCGGTCTGGACGCGCGCTACAACACGTTAAACCGTCGATTTTCACGCGAAAAGAACCGCCTAGAACGGGCCGCTCAGGCCGCCGCCCAACTCGAAGACCTGCAACGCGATTTTCAGGTGGCCGAGGCGGTCTTTGCCTCTGCCATTGCGCGCGGACAGTCCTCCAAGGTTGATGTTTTTGCCTCGTATCCGCTGGTGCAAGTCCTTGAAAACCCGTCATTACCTGACGCCCCCAGTTCGCCGCGCACTAAGATCGCTATTGCGGCTGGTGTAGCCGCCACTCTGATGATCCTGCTGGCGCTCTCGCTGGGCTGGGTGCGCCGTGGGTTGATCAATTGGCTGATTGGTCTGCGCAAGGAACAAGACCTTGTCTGATATTCAGCCACAAAACCCAGCAGAGGCCTTGGTCTACAAAACCCTCCTGTGGACTTGGCCTCTCTATGGTCTCGGCGCGCTCTATATTGTTGGCCCTGTCTTGGGCTGGCTGTTGGGCGGTCTGGCGCTGACAGCGCTCTACTTTGGCCCTGCCATGCGTCGAGACCTCAAACCACATCCCATTCCGCCCGTGGTCTGGACCTGGGTGATTGGCATGGCTCTGATGCTGCCCATCCTTTGGGTTGGGCACGTAAATTGGGATTTTTCCGCCAAAACCACCATCCGCTCTTCGATCGGTTGGGCCAAAGGTTGGGCATTGATGGGGCTATTCCCACTTGCAGGTGCAGTTCTGCCAATCCGCCGAGAGATTCTAGTGCGCGGTCAATGCCACGTTGGCCTTTGGGTTCTGATCCTCGCGCCAATCCTTTTGGCCGCGCCCTACATTGGCTTGCCAGAACGCATATTCACCTCGCCTCTCAAGGTTGTTGGCGGTCCCGGTCCACAATATTTCTCGGTTTATTTCTATACATTTGATCCCGCCAGTTGGACGCCCCGCTGGCAGTTCTTTGCCCCATGGTCGCCCTTCGCTGCCTTGCTTGGGGTCTGCATGGTGCTCTTTGCCCTGGAAGAGCCTAACAATCGTTGGCGCGCTATTGGCATAGCTGCGGGTATTCTGATGATCTTTGCCAGTAAATCACGCATGGGCTTGGTGGGCCTTGTGGTTTGCACGATCCCGCCGCGCCTGCTGCCACTGATGGGGCGCACATGGGCGTGGTTTGTTTTGGCAGGGCTTACAGCCAGCCTGGCAATGACCGCTGACAAATTGATCAACGCGGTGACCGCCGCCATTTCAACTTTTAAGAACGCCCGCGCGGACAGCACGCGCGTACGCGCCACATTGCAGCGCATCGCCGAAGAGCGCTGGTGGGAAGAGGCGGTGTGGTTTGGCCACGGACGCCCAGCCCCCGGCAGCCACATCGTGGAATATATGCCCATCGGTAGCCACCACACTTGGTTTGGTTTGTTGTTTGTCAAAGGCGTGGCTGGTTTTCTGGCTCTGTTTATCCCACTGGTTTTTCAGCTTCTGCTTGGCGCCCTGGATGCCACCGCCTCAAAACGGGGCCGCTTGCCCCTGGGCATCGTCTTTGTGATTATCCTTTTGTCCTTTGGCGAAAATATCGAAATCGAGGCCTATCTGCTGTGGCCCGGCCTGATGGTTCTGGGCATCCACGCCCGCGAACTCGCCACTGACAAAGCACCGTTTATGCAGCAAAAACGACGCAGCACTGTGGCCTGAATTGGCATGGGGTTGACGTTGAACGCACGCACAAAATGCCCTGAAAAACAAAAACGGACCCCGAAGGATCCGTCTTGTGCACTTTCTTCTAACCCATTGTCAGGTCAGTCAAAATGGTGGGCGACCCTGGAATCGAACCAGGCGTGAGTCGCCTCGAGGGAGTTACAGTCCCCTGCCACACCTTGCGGCCTGTCGCCCACTTGTTCGGCATCTCTGCTGAACGTGAGGCGCTGATTACAGGCGATACCTAGGCCCGTCAACAAGAAAATAGCTTGAAGATTGCCGCCGCTTTGCCCATTGGTACAACGCGCGTTCACATAAGGCATAAGACAATGAAAAAACCCAAGTGGGTGGTCGAAAAAGAGCAGGCCAAAAAAGTGGCTGCGGCGGAAACTGTTTGGCTTTTCGGCCTGCATGCGGTGCGTGATGCGCTGCAAAATCCGGCCCGCGAAAAACTGCGGCTGATCGTGACACGCAACGCGCAGGACAAATTGGCAGAGGCCATCGCCCAGTCGGGCATCGAGCCCGAGCAGGTCGATCCGCGCAAATTTCCCAAAGTGCTTGATCCGCAATCGGTCCACCAGGGCGCGGCGCTCGAGGTCAAACCTCTGAACTGGGGCAGCCTAGAGGATTGCGCCATCGGGGCAGGCGACACGCCACCACGTTTGGTCCTGCTGGACCGGGTGACGGATCCGCATAACGTTGGCGCGATCTTGCGGTCCGCCGAAGTGTTCGGCGCGCAGGCGGTGATTGGCACCCGACACCATTCTGCCCCAGAAACCGGGGCCCTAGCCAAAACCGCTTCGGGCGCGCTGGAACGCCAACCCTATTTGCGTCTGCGCAACCTGTCTGACACCATCGTGGCGCTGCAGGGCATGGGCTATATCGTGCTGGGCCTTGATGGCGAAGCTGAAACGACCATCGACCAGGCCCTCGAAGGCAAAAACGACCGCGCCATCGCCTTGGTGATGGGGGCCGAGGGTCCAGGACTGCGGCAAAAAACCAAAGAAACCGTGGATCAGCTGGTGAAAATCGACTTTGCCGCTGGCTTTGGCTCGCTGAATGTTTCAAACGCCGCCGCTGTCGCGCTTTATGCGGCTCGGCCCAAACCGTAAGACTTGAATTTGCCGTCCCGGCGGCAAATATCAACGGCATAATCAAGAGAGAGCAGATGCCGCAGGGAACAAAAATCGCCACATGCTGCTATTGCGGCAGCCGCGCCGCGCTGACATTGCGCGGCAAATTGCAACATGAATTGGCCTGCGCGTCTTGTGGCGCACCATTGCATGAACTCAAACACATGCCGATACCCGCGCGACATGTGGAGAAAGCCCAGCATTTCGAAACCGCACGTAGCCATTATAAGCCAAAGAAAACAAAGAAAAAATACAAGAAAAAACGCAAGAGTTGGGGCAAAAAACTGTTTGATGATCTGGATGACATCTTTGACCTATTTGATTGAAACAATCGCTCGCGGCTCATCACATCCGCGTTGGTTGGGCTAGGGTGGCGCAAATATTTACCTATTCTTCCATCATCACCAACGATGGAGCCCGACATGTTTAACCGCCGCAGTTTTTTGATCACCGCCCTCAGCAGCCCTGTGGTCGCCAGTCTGGCCACCCCGGCCTTGGCCGCCAAACCCGAAATCTATGCGCCCCAAGGGCTGGCCATCAAAGGCTATGATCCGGTTGGCTATTTTACCCAATCCACCCATGTCAAAGGTCTGGCGCAGCACAGCCTGAACTGGAAGGGCGCAGAATGGCGCTTTGCCTCGGCTGACACCATGGCCACGTTCCAGGCCAACCCCGCAGGATTTGCGCCGCAATACGGTGGCTATTGCGCCTTTGCTGTCGCCCATGGGGCCACCGCAAAAACTGATCCGGATGCCTGGACCATCCATGAGGGCAAACTGTATCTGAACTTTAATATTTCCGTGCGCACAAAATGGCGCAAAGACATTCCCGGTTTTGTCAGCCGTGCGGATCAAAACTGGCCAACCGTGCTGGAGGCGTGACCCTGAAAAAACATCACGGGACTTAACGTCTTGTTCACGGGTTTATTACATCCTCTTTAAAGAAGGCGGATGTGTACTATCTCATTTGTATAGGGTTAAGACCGGAACTCTTTTCCCTACTTCACTGTCCCTCGTTCCGTGACTGCGCCCAGGTACGTCCTGGGCGCTTTTTTTCTGTGCCGAATCTGAGTAGCGTGCCCCTATGGAAAATTACTCAGACGATGACTTGCGAGACGTGTTTTCGCAGACCAGAACAATTGCCGTGGTTGGATTTTCAATGAATCCTTCACGCGCCAGTCACTATGTGGCGAAATATTTGGTGGCCCAGGGTTATAATGTAATCCCGGTAAACCCCGGCCACGCGGGCACCACGGTTTTTGGCACCACCATTCGCGCCACGCTTGCCGATATCGACGAACCTGTGGATATGGTGGATGTGTTTCGCCGCTCTGAGGCGGTGCCAGAGGTGGTGGAACAGGCTTTGACCCATCTGAAGGGGCTTAAGACCATTTGGATGCAACTTGGTGTGACGCATGAGGCCGCCGCAAAAAAAGCCCGCGCCGCAGGCGTCACCGTTGTGATGAACCGATGCCCGAAAATCGAGTATCCGCGATTGATGCTGGGGATTTAAGCCTATGTGCCGGGCAGGGGGCTTTGCCCCCTCTGGCGAAATGGGATTTCGCCATTCACCCCCAGAGTATTTGTCGAAAGATGAACTAGGGTTTTGGCCGAGCGGCTTTTTCCGCAATACCGCTGGTGCCTTGGCGCCGCGCCAGTTCCGCCAGCACCTCGTCCAGGGCGACGCCGCGGCTTTGTAGCATCACCAGAAGGTGAAACAGCACGTCGGCGCTTTCTGAAATCAACCCGGCGCGGTCGTTCTTGATGGCCTCAATGATGGCTTCAATTGCTTCTTCGCCAAATTTCTCGGCGCATTTTTCCGGGCCTTTGGCCAATAGTTTGGCGGTCCAGCTGCTGTCAGGGTCCGCCTTAGCGCGCTCGGCGATGGTTTGTGCGAGATCATTCAGCGTGTTCATATCAGCCTCATCGGGATGCCATTGGCAATCATGTGTTCTTTGGCTTCTTGCACGGTGTATTCGCCAAAGTGAAAGATCGACGCTGCCAGTACCGCCGAGGCACCGCCTTTGTTGACGCCCTCGACCAGATGATCCAGCGTGCCAACCCCGCCAGAGGCAATCACCGGGATATTGACGGCCTCTGAAATGGCTTTGGTCAGGGGCAGGTTAAAGCCAGATTTGGTGCCATCGCGATCCATGCTGGTCAGCAGAATTTCACCCGCGCCTTTGGCCGCCACCAGCTTGGCAAATTCCACGGCATCAATGCCGGTTTCCTTGCGTCCGCCATGGGTAAAGATTTCCCATTTGCCGGGGCTGACGGTTTTGGCGTCTATCGCGCAGACAATACACTGGCTGCCAAATTGATCGGCGGCCTCGGCAATCACATCCGGGTTGGCCACAGCTGCGGAATTGAAGCTGACTTTGTCAGCGCCTGACAGCAATAGCGCCCGCACGTCCTCTTTGGTTCTGACGCCACCGCCAACGGTCAGTGGCACAAAGCATTGTTCTGCGGTGCGGCGCACCATGTCAAACATTGTGCCGCGGTTTTCATGGGTTGCATGAATATCCAGAAAACAGATTTCGTCGGCCCCAGCCGCATCATAGGCGCGCGCGGCCTCGACCGGATCACCGGCATCGCGCAGGCCAACAAAATTCACACCTTTGACCACGCGGCCATCAGCAACATCCAGACAGGGGATCAGACGGGTTTTTAGCATTTGGGCACCTCTTGGGCGCTGTCATAGCGGCTTATGAGAGCATCGCCAATGGCTTGTGTTGAACTTCGCCAGAAATCGCGATTGGGCGTCGGGCGGGAATGCCAGAAATGTGACTGTAAAATGCTTAGGTATGACATCGGTATCACCCGCGGCCGCCAGGCTGATCAAATCCCCCAGCGAGGCATCGCGCTGCGCGGTCAGGCGCGCAGCAGGTCCAGCGCTTCGCGCAAATCAATTGCTCCGTCATAAAGTGCACGGCCAGAAATCGCGCCGTTCAAATCCGCGCCACAGGATTTTAACGCTCGCAGATCATCCAAAGAGGACACGCCACCAGAGGCAATGACTGGAATTGACACCGCATTGGCCAGGTCGGCTGTGGATTGCACATTGGGTCCCTTCATCGCGCCATCCCGCAGAATGTCGGTGTAGATAATCGCCGCAACGCCTGCGTCTTCAAAGGATTTTGCCAAATCGGTCACCATAACGTCGGTTTCCTCGGCCCAGCCCTTGGTCGCCACCTTGCCGTTACGGGCATCAATGCCCACCGCCACTTTGCCGGGGAACTCACGTGCTGCTTGGCGTACCAAATCGGGGTTTTCCACCGCAACTGTGCCCAAAATCACCCGCGCCAATCCGCGATCAATCCAACGCTCGATGGTGGCCATATCGCGAATACCACCGCCCAGTTGCGCGGGCACATTGCACTGCTTCAAAATCTCTTCAACCGGGGCCGCATTCACCGGTTCGCCGGCAAATGCCCCATTTAAATCAACCAGGTGCAACCACTCACACCCCGCCTGCACAAACTCCAGCGCCTGAGCGGCCGGGTTGTCGTTAAACACCGTTGTTTTGTCCATATCCCCATGCAGCAAACGCACCGCTTGGCCGTCTTTCAGATCGATTGCAGGATAGAGGATCATGGCGCATTCCTTTGGCTTGACGTGGTTTAAGCGCCCTTATGCATGACGCAACGCAAATTGCAATGTGACCCCAAGTCAATCTTGATCCAAACCTCCGCCAGACGCCAATTTAAGGCAACATCACTGGGAGGAGACCTGATGAAACCTATTATTTTTGCGTTGTCGCTTTGTATTGCGGCCACCGCCGCATCGGCCGAGCCTGTACACGGAACTTGGAAAACAGAACCCGGTGACAGCGGCGGCTATCTCCATGTCACGTTAAATGCTTGTGGCCCGGCGCTGTGCGGTACCATAGCCAAGGCCTTTGACGCCAGCGGTGCGCCATCCAAGGGCTATGCCCATCTGGGTAAGAAAATGATCTGGGACATGCGCGCAACCGGCACCGGCAGCTATGGCAATGGTAAAATCTGGGCCCCGGACAAAGACAAAACCTATGCGTCAAAACTAAGCTTGAAAGGCAATGTGCTGACGGTCAAAGGCTGTGTTGCGGGCGGCTTGATCTGCCGCAGTCAAACCTGGCGGCGCGCACCCTAAACCTCGGCAAACATGCCCAGCTGCACCGGGATCACCGCATAGCCGCTTTTCAGTTTTTGCGATTTTAGCCGCTCAAGCTCTTTTTCAGCCATTTCTGCGGCGGGCAAATAGTCATATTTTTGTTGCCCAGTGCCACCAATCACTCCCCATTCGCGCTGCAAACACCATTCGCCAAACAGCGTGCGGGTCAGCCGCAGCGCGTAATAGCGCTTTTGCTTGCGCGTGTGGTTGATTTTCTCAAGGCGGATATGCACAGCTGGCCCGTCGTTTTTACAAAGGTCCGGCCCATATGCCTTTCTGGTAACCCGCTGTCCATGCTGCAGTTTATGCAACATGGGCAGCGTCGCGATTTGGTAACAGCGCGTTTATACGGCTCCGGTGTATTCACCGCGTGCTGGATAGTTGTTCGCAATTGCAAAATCCAAAGCCCCGACCAATTCTTTGAAATGTGGTCGCACAAACGGCATCGTCTGGGTTGCGCCGTAATACAATGTTTGCTCTGGCGTCACCATGAACAGGCCCGGTTCGGAAAACAGCGCTGGCTCCTCGATGCCGATCGAGGTTTTCCCCCGCGATGTCGAGATATATAGCCCCCAGTCCTTTGCCTCTTTCAATGGCAGGTCATAAGCAAACCGAAGGTTCTTGGCCTCGATTTTCTCTGCCATCGCTGCCGCACGTTCTTGGGTGTCAGAGCTGACAGCAATGCAGCTGACGCCGCGTTCAGCAAAGTCAGTGACAAGCTTTTCAAACTCTTTCAGATAGTTGGCGCAGATCGGGCAGTGTAAACCGCGATAAAAGCAAATCACGGTGCCGCGTTCTGTGGCTTCGGTGCTCAGATCAAATGTGCCACCCCCTACCAGGGGCAGGGACAATCCAGGGGTTTTTTCGCGAGGGATCAGCATTTTGGTTTCTCCTGTTAAGTGCTTGCAATGGGGTATGTCAGAAACTAAAGTCAGAAAAATCCGATTTACCTAACTTAAAAGCCGAAAGACATCCGAGCAGCATGGATCGCATCACAACACTGATGAACCGCTTTCACCGTCGCGTTCGACATGTCCCCTTGTCAGAGGCCGATTTGGTGATCATGGGGGACGCAAGCGGGCAGCCCTCCCAGATCTTGTTTTACCCCCGCACCAAAGGCGGTCATGCCCCCACCGGGGCAGAGCTGTGGTCCGCCAGTGTCGACTGGGCCGGGGACAACAACCCAATGCGCACCGCTTTGCCAGCGGTGGTCGAATTTGATCTGACCCAAGACCTCGAAACCCAGGCTTTGGTCAGTGTGATCCAACAAGAGAGCGGCGAACCGCGTTGCGGTGCACAATGGGTTTTGAATCGGCTAGGCGATGTGCTTTTGGTACGTCTGTTGCGGGATCAATTGCAAAAAGGTTCTACCGAACCGGGTCTAATTGCCGGACTGGCCGATGAACGCCTAAGCCGCGCCATTGTGGCAATGCACGACACACCCGGCAGGCTTTGGACAAATGGTGATCTTGCCCAAGAGGCTGGCCTATCTTTGTCAAGATTCAATGAACTCTTCGCGCGCCAGGTTGGTGAAACGCCAATGAGTTACCTGCGCCGCTGGCGATTGATTCTGGCGCATCAAGATTTACTCAAAGGTGACCGGGTGGAAGCGGTTGCCCGGCGCTACGCCTATTCCTCTGCCGAGGCCTTTAGCCGGGCCTTCCGCAAAGCCTATGCGGTCGCGCCGATTTCACTGCGAAACTTAGGGGCTGCGGTTGCATGATTTTGCCCACACGAATCGTACGTTTCAGGGCTTGAAACGTACAAATTGT
Source organism: Cognatishimia sp. WU-CL00825 (assembly GCF_040364665.1). NCBI lineage: Bacteria > Pseudomonadati > Pseudomonadota > Alphaproteobacteria > Rhodobacterales > Paracoccaceae > Cognatishimia > Cognatishimia sp. WU-CL00825. The sequence goes on along the minus strand of NZ_BAABWX010000001.1, from coordinate 1,486,715 downwards.
ACAAATAACGCAAGATTAAGCTGGCGCGCGCCAGGCAGGCAACTTAGGGCGTCCAGCGCAGGAAATTGCCGATCATCCGCAGGCCAACATGTTGGCTCTTTTCCGGGTGAAATTGCATGCCGACCATGGTGTCGCGGCCAATAATAGCAGTGATATCACCGCCATAATCCACATGCGCAATGCGGTCTTCGGGCTTGGCAACATCAAATTTATAACCGTGGACAAAATACACATGCTGGCCGTCTTCCACACCGTCTAGCAGGGCATGTTGCTGATCAATGATCAGGTTATTCCACCCCATGTGGGGCACCTTAAGAGTTTGATCTTTAGGGGAAATTTTAACAACATCCCCGGCAACCCAATTCAGGCCCGCGGTTTTTTCGTACTCGTGGCCCGCAGTGGCCATCAACTGCATGCCAACGCAAATTCCCAAAAATGGCCGGCCTTTTTGCTCTACAGCTTCGACCATGGCGTCATAAATACCCTTGTGACCGCGCAATTCAGCCGCACAGGCTGGAAAGGCCCCATCACCGGGCAAGACAAGCCGGTCGGCCTTGGCAATCACATCCGCGTCCGAGGTCACCACCACGTCACCGGCATCAACCTCTAAGGCCATGTGCTGAAAGGCTTTTTCCGCACTGTGCAGGTTACCGCTTTCATAATCGATGATGGCTGTAAGCATATTATTTACCCAGTCGTTCCAAGACGCCTTTCACCTGACGCCAAATCGCCCTGGGGTCAAGAGCTGGCAAGCAGGTCCAGCATCGACATCACTTGATCAAACGGCCCGTCATCAATCTGCGCAACCGTCCCTTGGTTGAGACGCCCAGACAGAAACAGCTGTGTATAACCATGCACCAAAGACCAAACCTGAAATTCGACAATATTTGGCGCGGTTCCTATGGGAATGAATGGTGCGCAAGCATCCCTAAGGACTTGATATGCATTGGAATCTCCAAGATCTCCACGCAATTTTGCCACTTCGATTGGCGCAACTCCAAACATCATATCCAGCCAGGGTTTATGGTCGATGCCAAACTGTACATACCCGCGGCAAATGCCCTTTAGGCGCGCGATATCTGACTCGCCCTCGCGCTGCGATGCCTCCAGCATATATTTCGAAAATATGGTGAAAACTTCGATACCGATGGCGCTTTTGAGGCCCGCGAGGTTACCAAAATGATGCGCCGGTGCCGCGTGCGAAACCCCTGCTTTTGCTGCACATTTCCGCAAACTCAGCCCGTCGATACCGTCCTTTTCCAACAGCTCCAATCCTGCTCGCACTAAAGCATTCTTGAGGTCGCCGTGATGGTGAGGTGATTTTTTGTCGAGGGTCATATCGCGACATTACTTAGGAACTTGACAGTGTCAAGTGAATCGTATCTTTACAGTGTCAAGTTAACACTGGAGACCCCGTATGCTACACATTTCCAAACTCCCCAGATTTTTGATTATCTGGGTCTTTCCGCTGGTTATCGCTTTGGTTTCATGGCGTTTTATGGTCGGAGGCGTGGAGGAAATGATGGAGCATATGCTGTATCATGCCCTTGAAAGGCCGCTGTCATTCTATTTGCACGTGGGCTTTGCACCTGTTGCCTTGGCGATCTTGCCGTTTCAATTCTGGTCAGATCTAAGAATGCGTCGCCCATTCATACACCGCTGGTTGGGCCGTCTGTATGCGGTTGCCATTTTGCTCTCTGGAACAGGCGGATTGGTCATGGCCTTGGGCACGCAGGCGGGGCAAGTGGCTGCATGGGGATTTGGGCTGCTTGCCGTCATATGGCTTTGCGTTACGGCCAATGCCGTCTGGTTCGCAACCCAAGGTCAGTTTGCCCAGCATCGGGTCTGGATGATGCGCTCTGCTGCGCTGACATTCGCCGCAGTGACTTTGCGGCTCTATTTGCCGTTTTTGGCAATGTCGTTTGGGTTTGAAACCGGATACAGTCTTGTGTCCTGGCTGTGTTGGGTGCCCAATCTGCTGATCATAGAATGGATCATAAGACGACGGGCAAAACCTTTGGCGGCATAAAAAAGGCCCCCATTGCAGGCCTTTAACACATTCGCATATGTTGCTACCTTTTACAGAGCACCCTTGGTCGAGGGGATCTCACCAGCTTTGCGCGGATCGGACTCCACAGCCGTGCGCAGCGCGCGCGCAACTGCTTTAAAGGCGGCTTCGACAATATGGTGGCTGTTGACCCCATGCACTTGATCTATGTGCAATGTGATGCCGCCGTGGGTCGAAAATGCGGTAAAGAACTCCCGCACCAGCTCGGTGTCAAAGGTCCCGATTTTCTGGGTTGGGATGTTGACATTCCAAACCAAAAACGGCCGAGCAGAAAGATCAAGAGCTGCGCGCACCTGGGCGTCATCCATAGCCAAGTGGCAATCGCCGTATCTGTTGATTCCGCGTTTGTCACCAAGGGCTTGTACCAATGCCTGCCCAAGGGCGATGCCGGTGTCCTCAACGGTGTGGTGATCATCAATGTGATAGTCACCTTTGGCGCGAATGGTGAAATCAATCAGGGAATGTCGCGACAATTGATCAAGCATGTGGTCAAAAAAACCAACACCAGTTTGGTTGTCGTAAGTCCCTGAGCCATCCAGGTTTATTTCTACTGAAATTTCAGTTTCTGCCGTTTGGCGACTGACGCTTCCCGTCCGCATACCTGTATCCTTTTAATCTGATTGCGCCCTTATAGGCGGGCAGGGCGCAAACGCCAAGATCCTAAGATTGGCCCTTCGCGGCCGTGGCATTTCTATCAGGTAAATCAACATTTTGGAGCGGGCGAGGCGATTCGAACGCCCGACCCTAACCTTGGCAAGGTTATGCTCTACCCCTGAGCTACGCCCGCGCTTCAAAATGTCTGGAACCGATGGAGCGGGCGAGGCGATTCGAACGCCCGACCCTAACCTTGGCAAGGTTATGCTCTACCCCTGAGCTACGCCCGCACCGTCAGTTCTAGTTACTCTCTGGAGCGGGCGAGGCGATTCGAACGCCCGACCCTAACCTTGGCAAGGTTATGCTCTACCCCTGAGCTACGCCCGCACCGTTGAGTGAGGCGGAGATATAAACAATGCCGGTTTCCCGCAAGTGGAAAATGACCCAAACTGAAAAAAAATGTCGTCTGCTTGTGGTGCGATTGGAATGCGTTGCGTTTCTGGAATTCGTTGTCATATGGGCACACAGATTTCTTGTCGACCCATAGAGTTTGCGAAATGAATTCGGTATCTGTGCGTGATAGCCCCTTGAAGTTGCACAAAAAAGAGCCCCTGAATTTTCAGAGGGCTCTTCTTCGACACGATGTGCCGAATTATTATTCAAGCTCGATCAGCAAGTCCTTGGCGTCAATTTGGCCTCCGGGTGTGACGTGCATGGCTTTGACAACCGCATCGCGTTCTGCGTGGATGCCGGTTTCCATTTTCATCGCTTCGATGGTGAGAAGCAGATCGCCTTCGCTGACTTTTTGGCCGACACTGACGCCAACAGAAGCAACGACGCCCGGCATAGGTGCCCCAATGTGGTTAACGTTGCCCACCTCGGCTTTTGGCCTTTGTGCGGTCGACGCTTTGACCAAGCGGTTTGGTACACGGATCACCCGAGGCTGACCGTTAAGTTCAAAGAACACTTTGACTTCGCCATCTTCATTGGTTTCGCCAATGGCTTGCAAGCGGATTTCCAGTGTTTTGCCTGGATCAATCTCTGCTGTGATTTCTTCGCCTGGCTCCATGCCATAAAAGAAGGTGCGGGTGGGCAGGGTGCGCACCGGCCCATACTGACGATGACGCCCCATATAGTCCAAAAAGACTTTGGGATACATCAGATAGCCGTTCAGGTCTTCGTCATCGACGGTAAAGCCATTCAATTCCTTGGACAATTCCGCGCGCGACGCTTCGATATCGACAGGCTCAAGATGTGCGCCAGGGCGTTGAGTATTTGGTGCTTCTCCTTTGAGCACTTTGCTCAGGATGTCTTTGGGGAAGCCGCCAGGAGGTTGTCCCAGGTTGCCCCGCATCATATCAACCACTGAATCTGGGAAGGCGACATCCTTTTCCGGATTTTCAACTTCCGCACGGCTCAATCCTTGGCTAACCATCATCAAGGCCATATCTCCGACCACTTTGGAGGATGGTGTAACTTTGACAATATCGCCAAACATCTGGTTCACGTCGGCATAGGTTTGCGCCACTTCGTGCCAGCGATCCTCAAGCCCCAGTGAGCGGGCTTGGGCTTTCAAGTTGGTAAACTGACCACCTGGCATTTCGTGCAGATAGACCTCCGAGGCCGGGGCAGCCATACCGCTTTCAAAGGCGGCATATTGGGCACGCACCCCTTCCCAGTAATCGCTGATCTCACGTACGGCTTTGATATCAATGCCTGTGTCGCGGTCGGTGTTACGCAGAGCTTCGACAATAGAGCCAAGGCAAGGCTGCGATGTGCCACCACTAAAGGAATCCATCGCCGCATCAACTGCGTCAACACCGGCATCTGCAGCTGCCAGAATGGTTGCGCCAGCGATTCCTGACGTGTCATGCGTGTGGAAGTGAATGGGCAAGCCGGTTTCTTGTTTCAGCGTGCTGATCAAAACCTTTGCTGCCGCTGGTTTCAGCAGACCTGACATGTCCTTAAGGCCCAAGACATGTGCACCGGCGGATTCTAGATCTTTTGCCATGCCCACATAGTATTTTAGGTCGTATTTGGCGCGGCTTGGATCAAGAATATCGCCGGTATAACAGATTGTGCCTTCGCAAACCTTGTTGGATTCAATCACCGCGTCCATAGCCACACGCATATTTTCAACCCAGTTCAGGCTGTCAAAAACGCGGAAGACATCAATGCCAGATGTTGCCGCCTGTTTTACAAAGCCCTGAACCACATTGTCAGGGTAATTTGTATAACCGACGCCGTTGGAAGCGCGCAGCAACATTTGGGTCATCAGGTTGGGCATACGGGTGCGAAGATCGCGCAGGCGTTGCCACGGGCATTCCTGCAAGAACCGATAAGCCACGTCAAAAGTCGCGCCACCCCAGCATTCCATTGAAAACAGCTGTGGCAAATTCGCGGCATAGCTTGGGGCCACTTTCAACATGTCTACAGACCGCATGCGCGTGGCCAGCAAAGACTGATGGCCGTCCCGCATGGTTGTATCTGTCAGCAGCAGTTGTTTTTGCTGTTTCATCCAGTCGGCCACAGCCTGTGGCCCTTTCTGTTCCAACAGATTTCGCGTGCCCATCGCGGGCTCGGCCCGCTTCTGTGGAGGTACTGGGGCTTTCAGATCTGCAGAGGGTTCTGCGCGGCCTTCGGTCTCTGGATGTCCGTTGACGGAAATGTCGGCAATATATGTCAAAACCTTAGTGCCGCGATCTCGACGTTTTTGGAATTGAAACAATTCCGGCGTGTTGTCGATAAAGGTCGTGGTATAGGAATAATCGAGGAATGTCGGATGTTTAAGCAAGTTTTCGACAAAAGCGATATTGGTAGACACACCCCGGATACGGAATTCGCGCAGAGCACGATCCATTCGTTTGATGGCTTTTTCAGGTGTGGGGGCCCAGGCAGTCACCTTGGTCAACAGGCTGTCATAAAATCGGGTGATAACACCGCCTGCGTAGGCCGTGCCGCCATCTAGACGGATGCCCATGCCGGTCGCAGAGCGATACGCGGTGATACGTCCGTAGTCTGGAATAAAGTTATTGCTTGGATCTTCGGTTGTGACCCGTGTTTGCAGAGCATGGCCGTTCAGGAAGATATCGCTTTGTGCTGCTTTGCCTGTGGCTTGGGCAATGGTTTTGCCTTCAGCAATCAGAATCTGTGATTGCACAATATCGATGCCGGTGACTTCTTCAGTTACAGTATGTTCGACCTGAACGCGCGGGTTAACTTCGATGAAATAGAATTTGCCGGTTTCCATATCCATAAGGAATTCAACTGTGCCGGCGCACTCATAGTTGACGTGTTTACAAATCTTATAGCCAAGTTCGCAAATCTCGGTGCGCTGCGCTTCGGTCAAATAGGGGGCAGGGGCGCGTTCAACAACTTTTTGGTTGCGCCGTTGAACCGAACAATCGCGCTCATATAGGTGATACATGCCGCCATGTTTGTCACCCAAAATCTGCACCTCGACGTGACGCGCCCGCGTGATCATCTTTTCCAGGTAACCCTCGTCATTGCCAAAAGCAGCCTCTGCTTCGCGACGACCTTCCAGGATTTTCTCTTCAACCTCATCTTCACCATAGATAGGGCGCATACCGCGACCCCCGCCACCCCAAGACGCCTTAAGCATCAATGGGTAGCCGACCTCTTTGGCTTCTTTCTTAATGGCTGTCATATCGTCGCCAAGGACTTCTGTGGCCGGAATTACAGGCACGCCTGCTTCAACCGCGACACGTCGTGCGCTTGCTTTATCACCAAGCGCGCGCATGGTTTCAGCTTTTGGGCCGATAAATGTAATACCGTTGGCAGCACATGCGTCCACAAAATCCGGATTTTCAGACAAAAGCCCGTAGCCCGGGTGGATTGCATCTGCGCCACTTTCACGTGCTACACGAATGATTTCTTCGATACTCAAATAGGCCGCGACTGGCCCCATACCTTCACCAATTCGATATGCTTCGTCCGCCTTGAAACGGTGCAAGCTCAACTTGTCTTCCTCGGCAAAGACCGCAACCGTGGCTTTTCCCATTTCGTTGGCTGCGCGCATAACGCGGATCGCGATTTCGCCGCGGTTGGCAATAAGAATCTTTTTGAAGTCTGTCATCGGGTAGATGCCCCTTTAGAGAACCTGCTTTTGTGTGTGCACTGGCTACGGCATGGAAACCGCCTGAATCAATACCAAGCAATACGGATGTCACGCGCATTTGCGTGAAAATCTGATCCGTTTACCACCCTAAATGTCAATTTTTTTTGGACAATTGCTCATTTCGGTAACAATTTGTTAGAAAGTGGATCAAAATAGGTCAGTATTAATGTCATTCATTCGCGTTATGGGAGCAGTTAAGTGTGTTGGATTGCAAACCGGGGGTAATTCATGACAAAAACTGTGTAGCGCTAACAGATAAAATTTACGAATCTAGAACGCTGGATTTGTCCCCTTTCCCTGACTTAAATTCGATACATTTGAAAGTTAAGCCTGAAAATGGGTAGCTTGCTAAGCTGGGAAGATGCCGATGCATAGGACTTTCGTTTAAGCGCAAGGCGTAAAGTAAGGCCGAGCTCAAGATGCATGAGTTATTGCTAAATATTCAAATGGCAATTTTGCAATACTAAATGAGCGGAGTTGGCCTGCTGGAAATAGAGGAACATTAAGAGAACGTGTCTTTTCATTGGTGTACCTAGTTGGTACGGTGTCGGCCATGAGCAGTTTTGACGAAAATGACGCCTTTGAGAGCGCCTCGCTTTCCGCTCGTGCCATGGCGGCGCGACCGACTCCCTATTTAGATGCGTTGAATCCCGCGCAGCGAGAAGCTGTTGAGGCGCTTGATGGGCCGGTTTTGATGTTGGCGGGGGCCGGCACTGGTAAAACGAAAGCTTTGACATCGCGCATTGTGCATTTGTTGAACACGGGGCGCGCGCAACCTAACGAAGTGCTTGCGGTGACGTTTACCAACAAAGCCGCCCGTGAAATGAAAAACCGTGTCGGGCAAATGCTTGGGCACGCGGTGGAAGGCATGCCCTGGCTGGGGACGTTCCATGCGATCTGTGTCAAATTGTTGCGCCGTCATGCAGAGCTGGTTGGCTTAAAATCAAATTTTACAATTCTTGATACGGATGACCAAATTAGGTTGCTGAAACAACTTTTGAAAGCGGCTGACATTGACGAAAAGCGTTGGCCTGCGCGCCAACTTGCGGGCTTGATTGACGCCTGGAAGAATAAGGCGCTTACGCCGGAGAAGCTGCCTGCTGCAGATGCAGGGTCGTTTAATCACCGGGGTGGTGAGTTGTACGCGCAGTATCAAAAACGATTGTCAGAGCTCAATGCCGTTGATTTTGGTGATTTGTTGCTGCATGTCGTGACGATTTTTCAAACGCACCCGGATGTGCTGCGGCAATACCAACGATGGTTCCGGTATGTGCTTGTGGATGAGTATCAGGATACCAATGTTGCGCAATATCTTTGGCTGCGTCTGATAGCAGGCGGGCATAAGAACATTTGCTGTGTGGGCGATGACGATCAATCTATCTATGGTTGGCGTGGTGCCGAGGTCGGGAATATTCTTAAGTTTGAAAAAGACTTCCCCGGCGCCAAAGTGGTGCGGCTAGAGCAGAATTATCGTTCTACGCAGCATATTCTGGCTGCGGCATCTGCGGTTATTTCTGGAAATGAAACCCGGCTTGGCAAAACACTTTGGACTGAGCGCGAAGATGGCGAAAAGCTGCGGCTGATTGGCCATTGGGATGGCGAGGTTGAAGCCCGCTGGATTGGTGAAGAAGTCGAAGCCATGCAGAGTGGTACCCGTGGGATGCGTGGGTTTAGCCTAGAAGACATGGCAATTTTGGTTCGCGCGTCCCATCAGATGCGCGCATTTGAGGACCGGTTTTTAACGATTGGTCTTCCCTATCGTGTCATCGGCGGTCCTCGATTTTACGAACGCCTAGAGATCCGCGATGCCATGGCCTATTTTCGCGTTGTCACCAGCCCGGATGACGATTTGGCGTTTGAGCGCATTGTGAACACCCCCAAAAGGGGGCTTGGCAATGTGGCGCAACAAAAAATTCAAACCTGTGCCCGTGCCAATGGTGTGTCGCTTATGGAAGGGGCGCGCATCTTATTAAGTGAAAAGGGCATCGGCGGCAAAGGGGCCAAGGAATTGGCCATTTTGGTGGATGCCATCGATCGCTGGCGCGGGCTTGCGGTGCAGCGCATGGCTGAAGTGCCCAGCAATGACGAGGACGTCATTGACACTGGGTTGACGCAAACGGCGATGCGTATGCAGCCGGCGCAGAACCAATTGAGCCACATGGAATTGGCAGAAGTGATATTGGACGAATCCGGCTATACCGCGATGTGGCAAAACGACAAAACACCCGAGGCCCCCGGTAGGTTGGAGAACTTAAAAGAGCTGGTCAAGGCTTTGGAAACATTTGAAAACTTGCAAGGATTTCTCGAGCATGTAAGTTTGATAATGGACAACGAGAGCCAAGATTCAGACGCGAAAATTAGCATAATGACTTTGCATGCAGCCAAAGGTTTGGAATTTCCAGCTGTCTTTCTTCCGGGTTGGGAAGATGGTTTGTTTCCTTCACAACGTTCGATGGACGAAAGCGGTATGAAGGGCCTAGAGGAAGAGCGGCGGCTTGCATATGTTGGCATCACCCGTGCTGAAGAAGTGTGCACAATTTCATTTGCGGCGAACCGACAAGTGTTTGGGCAATGGCAATCCCAATTGCCAAGTCGCTTCATTGATGAATTGCCGGAAAGTAATGTTGATGTGCTAACGGCACCTGGTTTGTATGGCGGTGGCTATGCAAATACGGCTGGCGATTTTGGCGGTGGCGTGCAGTCCAAAGTTCACGCAGCCAATACCTATAACTCTCCAGGTTGGAAAAGGCTGCAAGCCAGATCTGGCGTCCGGGGCGTCAGCCAGCCAAAGGAAAGCAAAAACACGATCATCGATCTAGAGGCCGTATCGAGCCATTCGATTGGGGATCGGGTGTTTCATCAAAAATTTGGCTATGGCGAGATTATGGAGATCGAAGGCGATAAGCTCGTGATCGAATTTGACAAGGCCGGTGAAAAAAAGGTCGTGGCCAAATTCGTAAGTGTTTCAACTGATGTGCCGTTCTAGCTGCCATTAGGCCGCAGTCGAAGTGTGGGAAATGCGTGCATCGGTGATTTGGTCTCTGGCGGTCAAGCTAACGTCATAACCCCAAAGACGACGCACATGTTTTAGCACAGCGTCACGGTTCTTCGGGTCCAGATTGATGCCGTTGCGCACTGTGTGCGTCAGTTTTAGCTCTCGGTCGCCGCGCAAGTTTGCATCACTCACCTGAATATCGGGCTCTTGGTAAGATAGGTTGTAGGATTGAGCCAGCGCCGATCGAATATTTTTATAACCTCGACTGTTGTGGATATCGCTGACGATGAAATTTGGCTGTTTGGCATCATCAGATAACATAAACAGCTTAAATTTGCGCATCAGATGAGGAGAGAGAAATTGCAAAATGAAGCTCTCATCGCGGAAGTTGGCCCAGGCGTCACGCAGCACGGCTTTCCAATCGGGCTCACCGGCCAGGCCTGGAAACCAATCACGGTCTTCTTGTGTAGGCTGCTCACATATCCGGCGAATGTCTTGCATCATCGCAAAGCCCAAAGCGTAGGGATTTAGGCCGCTATATCTTGGGTCGTTGAAGTCCGGTTGCAGAACAACATTGGTATGGCTGTGCATGATTTCCATAAATGCGCCCTCGGAAATCAACCCCTTTTCGAACAGCCGATTGACGATGAAATAGTGCGTGAAAGTTGCACAACCTTCGTTCATCACCTTGGTTTGTTTTTGAGGGTAAAAGTATTGGGCGAGATAGCGCACAATTCTGATCAGCTCGCGCTCCCATGATTTCAGGCTGGGACTATGCTTTTCCAGAAAATACAGAATATTTTCCTGTGGAAGGTTCATTGCCTGCTTGCGGTCCTGGGCATTTGTATCAGCGCTGGTGTGTGCAGCGGGGGTATTTCCCATGGTATTATCGGTCCACAGGTCCAGCACGCTCTGCTGGCTGACAAACCCATCGCGCTGGCGCTGCATGGCCTGCAATTCTTCGGCTGAGGGCCGGGGAGGGCGGCCATACCGAAAAACACCCTGCGTTTGAAGCGCATGTGCCGCGTCAAGAATTGTTTCAACGGCTTCCAATCCATAGCGTTCTTCGCAATTTGCGACAAAATTCTTCGCAAAGGCTAAATAGTCATGAATGGCCGACGCGTCCGTCCAGTTCTTGAACAAATAGTTGTTTTTAAAGAAATGATTATGCCCAAAGGCCGCGTGCGCCATCACCAGGGTTTGCATGGCCATGGTGTTTTCTTCCATATTATAGCTGATGCAGGGGTTGGAATTGATGACAATTTCATAGGCGAGCCCCTGTCGCCCCGTTCGGTACAACGCCTCGTCCCGCGCAAAACGTTTTCCATAGGACCAATGTTGGTACATCAAGGGTAAGCCGACACAAGAATATGCATCCAGCATTTGCTCAGAGCTGATGATCTCAATTTGATTTGGGTAAACATCTAACCCAAGTTCGCCCAAAGCAATTTCTTCAATGGCGTCATGCGTCTGACTAAGCAATTCAAAGGACCACTCAGGGCCATCAAACAATAATGGTTTTTTTGTCATGTGCCCCCCTTGGCATGGCTCGCTGAAAAGAGATCACGAAAAATTGGGTAGATATGACTGGCTTGCGCTACTCTGCGCATTTCAAACTGTGGGCAGATTTCGTGTACCTTGCGGAATTCCTGCCAAAGATCAGCACCAGCGGTATCATCAGACAACAGGTTTTGGTCTTCTTCGCCAACGATTTCGACATAGGCATAGTACTGGCAAATTGGTGCAATAAACTCTGACATCAATGCTTTGCACTTCTTACTGTCACTGCCAAAGTTTTCACCGTCCGAGGCTTGGGCACCGTAGATATTCCATTCATCAATCGGAAAACGTTCCTCGATGATTTCTTTCATTTTTGTTAGTGCCGTACTGACAATTGTTCCGCCCGTTTCACGGGCATAAAAGAATGTTTCCTCGTCAACTTCTTGGGCATGATGGGTATGGCGGATAAAGACGATTTCTGTACGCTCATAGCTGCGTTCCAGAAACAGATGCAGCAGCATAAAAAAGCGTTTTGCCAAGTCTTTCTCGCGTTCTTGCATCGAGCCAGAGACATCCATGAGGCAAAAGACAACGGCCTTGGAGTTTCTAATCTTTTCGGGAGTATGGGTGTCATAGCGTAAATCGATTGGGTCAATATAGCCGACAACTTTGCGGCGCCTATCAAGCAGCGCCAGCTTTTCTTCAAGCTCGATAATCCGCGCTTGCTGAGAATCGTTGGGTAACAGCACATTGGAAAGCTCGTCCAGCTCTGCTTGCAAGGCCTTCATTTGCTGTTGGGTTGGTCGCTGTAGCGCAATTCGGCGGCCCAAGGAATTACGCATGGTCCTGACCAAATTTAAATTATTTGGAGAGCCAGCCGTGGTCAGCCCCGCGCGGCGCGTTCCTACGGTTTCTGTTTCCACAGCAGTCTTTTTAACAAGGTCTGGGAGTTCCAATCCTTCAAACAAGATTTCCAAATACTCTTCGCGCGTTAGAGTAAAGGAAAACCCATCCTCACCTTCGCCATCTTCAGAGGCCTTTTTGCCGTTCTCACCAGCACCACCCTGGGGTCGCGGGATTTTATCGCCGACCACAAAATCGTTGTTTCCAGGCAGCACATGTTCACGCTGGCCGCCTTTGGACGAATGCACAAATTGTGGTTCTTTGATCCCCTTGGCGGGAATGGTCACTTGCTCGCCACCCTCTCGGTCGGCACCGGCAACGGATTTATCGCGCACCGATTTATCAACCATTTCTTTGATGTTTTCACGGGCGCGTTTGAGAAACCTTTGCCGGTTTCCCAAGCTCTTGCCCTTTGGGTTCTGTCGTCTGTCAATAAAGTGATGCATCCGGCGTTTACCCCGCCTTGTTGACACGCATATACCATTCTACCAAGCGGCGGACCTGTCGCTCGGTATAGCCATGGCCCTTCATCCGTTTGACGAATTCCATGTGCTTGCTTTCTGTGTCACCGTCTTTCTTGCTGCCAAAGCTGATGACCGGCAACAGCTCTTCGACTTGACTGAACATGTGCTTTTCAATCACGTCTCGTAGCTTTTCATAACTATTCCAAACCGGGTTTTCGCCGGTATTGGCGCGATGTCTGAGGGCGAATTTAACGACTTCATTACGGAAGTCTTTTGGGTTGGCAATCCCGCACGGCTTTTCAGTCTTACTTAGTTCAGCATCCAAAACTTCGCGGTTATAAAGCTGGCCTGTATCTGGATCTTTATAGTCTTGTTCTTCGATCCAAGCATCGGCGTAAGAGATATAGCGGTCAAAGACGTTTTGGCCGTATTCTGAATAGCTTTCTAGATAAGCCTTTTGAATTTCATTGCCGATAAACTCTTCGTAGCGTGGGGCCAATTCGGTTTTTATGAACTCAAGGTATTGCGTTTCGGTTTCCGGTGGAAACTGTTCGCGCTTGATCATTTGTTCCAAGATGTACATTAGATGAACCGGATCTGCTGCGACCTCTTTGGTGTCGTAATTGAAGACGTTGCTTAGAACTTTGAAGGCAAAGCGGGTCGAAACGCCATCCATTCCTTCATCAACACCAGCGGCATCTTGGTATTCTTGGACAGTTTTTGCTTTTGGGTCGGTGTCCTTTAGTGATTCACCATCATAAACCCGCATCTTGCTGTAAAGGTTAGAGTTTTCATGAGGTTTGATGCGCGATAGTACAGAGAACCGGCTTAGGATTTTGAGGGTTTCTGGAGCGCATGGCGCGTCACGCAGTTCGCTGTTCTCAAGCAGTTTGGCATAAATCTGCGCTTCGCCCGAGACCCGCAAGCAGTAGGGCACTTTGACGATACTGACCCGGTCAATGAAAGCTTCGTTGTTTTTGTTATTCTTAAATTGCTGCCATTCACTTTCGTTGGAATGCGCCAAAATCAAACCGCCAAATGGGATCGCCCCAAAGCTTTCGGTGCCCATATAGTTGCCCTCTTGCGTCGCAGTGAGCAGGGGATGCAGCATTTTGATCGGGGCTTTGAACATTTCGACAAATTCCAAAATGCCTTGGCTTGCGCGATTTAGACCACCCGAAAAACTGTAAGCATCAGGATTATCCTGACTAAAATGCTCCAGCATTCGAATATCAACTTTTCCAACAAGCGTGGAAATATCTTGGTTGTTTTCGTCGCCGGGTTCGACCTTGGTGATGCCAATTCGGCGCAATCGCGAGGGGTGAATTTTGACAACAGAGAACTTTGAAATATCTCCATCAAATTCGTCAAGACGACGCACAGCCCAGGGAGACATCAAAGCTGGTAGCCGGTGGCGGGCAATGCCGTATTCATCCTCCAGCATGGGACCCAAGGTGCTTGGATCAAATAACCCTAGTGGAGATTCAAAAATGGGGCTGACCTGCTCACCAGCTTTCAACACATAGATCGGTTCTTCTTCGACCAAGCGCTTTAGGCGTTCAGCAAGCGAAGATTTACCGCCACCAACCGGACCCAAAAGATATAGGATTTGTTTGCGTTCTTCTAAACCCTGTGCGGCATAACGAAAGTAGCCAACAATACGCTCGATCGTGTCTTCCATACCAAAAAAGTCTTGAAATGCGGCGTATCGTTTGATTGTGCGATTCTGGAAAATAGGCCCGAGCTGGGCATCTTTTGATGTATCAACCAACTCTTCAGTGCCAATGGCTTTTAGCATTCGTTCGGCGACATTGGCGTACATGCTGGGGTCGTCACGGCATCCAAGAAGATACTCTTGCAACGACATTTCCTGTTCTTGCGTTTGCGAATATTGCTCTGCAAATAGCTCGACGATGTCCTTCATCTGGTCAAAACCTCCTACTGACAATTAGCCCAGAGTCCTCCTCGGGTTTCAGGCTGTGCGCAGACGCAATTCGACAGAGTGTTCAAGTCAGTCATGGCAACCGCAGTCTGCGCGAATGTTCAGAATGGGCTCGATGTTGCCACTTAGGTCCGACGTGTATTATCTCCCCGATTGAGGGGAAGTCATTGAAGGCATTGCCTTTTTCGTCGGTAGTTATGATAGTAGGATACATCAAAAATTCCGAACTTTCTATATGAATCTGTGGTGTTACCGGCAAATTGCCAGTACCGCTCATAAAAATGTGTTCAGATTAATAGAAACAGAAAGGTCAGAACTTTCGGTTAATGTTCTTCAAATTTTTTATTTTCCTGGTTTGATTTCACGCTACGTTTGGCTGAAAATCAGGCGTAAACCGCTTGAATTCCTATATTTGGCGATTGCGGAGCGTGTAGAATTTCAAAACTAATATCTTTGAAGTTCTCGGTAGCCATTGATGAAAAACTGTCCGGTGTTTTGTTGATATTTTTTAACCAAACGACGTTGCGACCATCGCTCGCGGCGCGTTTCACAAATGAAACACACATCTTAGAAGGCCATGGATTGGCACCTGAAGATGCGGCGAGGATATGTCTTTCAGCGTCTCTGCGCGCCAATTCTAGGATCGCTTTGTCGTCAAGAGATTCGTAGAATATCTCATCCGCTTCTTGCAAGCGTTCCACGGCGCGTAGAGAAATCAGGTCGGCCGATCCAGCAGAGGTATCAATTATAGTGAGCGCGCCGCTCGTGAGGCCCTGATGCATGCCTTTGATGTATTCCTTTAGGTTTGCTAGTGCCTTTCGTTCCAACCCGCTTTCGTAATCCTTCCAGATTTGGCCGGTAAAGACATTCCGCCAGAACTCACGTCTCTGAGACTTTGGGACATATTGCGACACCATTGAGCGAAGCAACCCAACAGAGGCCGCAAATCCACCGATCTTTGGGCTCAGGATCTGTTCCATTTGACTTTTGATCCGGCGTGCTAGGACCGGGGCAGTGCCTTCGGAACCTATCGCAACCACGATGGGATCGCGGTCTACAATCGAGGGGGTGGTGACATCACACAAGTGGGGTTGATCGACAACATTCACCAGAACTCCGGCATCCTTGGCGATTGCGTGAACACAGCGATCAACCGCCGGGCAACCAGTTGCCACAAAAACCAATGTTGCCTCGGAAAAACTTTGTAGCGAAATCTGGCCATGGTCGTGCTGGATCTTGCCAGCGGTTTTTAGCGCGGCAAGTTCATCTTCTAGAGTGCGGGAAATGACTTCGATTGTGACATCTGTTTTCAAAAGCAGCCGACATTTTTGCGCGGCTTGCTCTCCACCCCCGACGATCACAAAGCGGCGTCCTGACGTTTTAAAGAACATCGGAAAACTTTGCATGACTATTCCGCCGCCTCCAATACTATGTTTCGGTGCAACAAAGCAGAGATTTCAGGGCGACATGACCCGCAGTTTGTTCCGGCCTGCAAGGCATTTCCGACTTGTTCAACTGATACCAATTCCTGTGACTGTATGGCATTCAGAATTGTGTTGATACCAACGTTAAAGCACGCACAAAGCGTGGTGCCGGGGTCGGGAACGCCTTGTCCAGCGTGTCCAGCCAAAACGGGGCTGTCGCCACCCAACGCCGAGCTTACAAAACTGCGTGAAAGCGCTACGGGGTTTTGCGATGCGAAAAACACTGCCGCCAACTTGTTGTTTTGCATCAGTGCAATTCTTGCGCTGGATTTATCCGTGCTGGTCACAGAAATGATTTGGGTTTCGCCTAGGCCAAATAACGACGTAGCATAGCTTTCCCAGTCCGAAGGGACCGATATGTCTGCAAACTCAGCTTGCCATCCTTTGACTATTTTAGCTTTGGCCCAATAAGCACTGGTTGGTTGGAAGCTCTGAAGAGACACCGCATAGCCAAACCACTGTGCGGTAAACTTCTTAATGCATACTTTAGCAGCTTTGCTTTCTGGTTGGCCAGACACCGGATCTACATGCGATGGAATCAAGGCATTAACCCGACCGAGCGCTGCGGTCTCTTCGGTCCAATGCAAGGGCATAAAAACCGATCCTTTTGCCACTTTGTCAGAAATCAAAACCCGAACGATGGCGCGACCATTGGGTGAGGTCACCTCTGCCAATGAAGCCGGGGGCAGGTGCAATAGTTCTGCGTCAGCCGCGTGGATCTCAATATATGGCTCGCCAGTATGTTGGTTAAGCTGTGCTGCTAAACCGGTGCGTGTCATCGTGTGCCAATGGTCGCGAACCCGCCCGGTGTTGAGCGTGAAGGGGAGTTCTGCGCTTTGAGGCACACTTGGTTCTGTATGAGTGAGGGCAAGCATTTTAGCTTTGTGATTGGGAGTGTAAAAATGCCCGTCCGAAAAAAAACGTTCTTTGCCGCCCGATTTTGGAAATGGCCAACGTGTAGGGCCTAGCGCCTCGTATTCCTGACGGCTTAGGCTATCGAGCCCAGAGATATCAAAATCTTTGCCGAGCGCCGCTGCGATGCCTGACAATTTCGCGTGCTCGATAAATATGTCGTGCGGGTGTTCATAGTCAAAACCGTCCGCAAACCCCATGCGTTTGGCGACATCGCTGATGATCTGCCAATCGTGCCGCGCTTCTGCCGGAGGGGGGGCAATCGCACGCTGGCGGCTTATCATCCGGTCACTGTTGGTCACGGAACCATGTTTCTCGCCCCAACCCGACGCTGGCAATAAAACATCTGCGGTCTTGGCAGTTTCTGTGTTGGAGTACATTTCAGAAACCGCAACAAAGTCGCAGTTCTGAAGCGCGCTCTTAACGCGGTCGGCATCAGGCATGGATTGCGCTGGATTGGTACACATCACCCAAATGGCTTTGATTTTACCATCTTCGACGGCATCAAACATGTCGACGGCTTTGAGACCAGCCTGTTTGGGCATTGTTGGCGAGCGCCAATATGATTGGACCGCATCACGATGGTTGCTATCTTCGATGTCCAAGTGACATGCTAGCATATTGGCCAGGCCACCGACTTCACGACCGCCCATAGCGTTGGGTTGCCCGGTAACAGAAAGTGGCCCCATACCCTTGCGACCTATGCGCCCGGTTGCCAAATGGCAGTTGATAATGGCGTTAACTTTATCAGTACCGCTAGAAGACTGGTTCACACCTTGAGAGAAAACAGTCACGGTTTTTTCGGTCTTTAGCCAAAGCGCAAGAATGTCGGCGAGATCTTGTTCGCTTAAACCCGTCAGATTAACATCGTCGGCCGCTGCCGCATCCAAGGCGCTCTGATAGCCGTCTACATGTGCGTTAACAAAACCTGTGTTTTGCTGGCCATGCTTTGCTGTGTTTGCAAGCAGGTAATTAAACAAGGCGACATCACCGCCCGGGGCGATTTGAAGATGCAAATCGGCCAGGTCGCTTGTGGCAGTCTTGCGTGGGTCGACATTGACGACTTTCATCCACGGCTTCTCGGCCTTGGCAGCGGCAATACGTTGGTATAGCACCGGGTGGCACCAAGCCAGATTGCTGCCAACGAGGATAATCAGGTCGGCTTCTTCAAGGTCTTCATACGTGCCAGGAACTGTATCAGTTCCAAATGCGCGTTTGTGCCCTGCCACAGTCGACGCCATGCACAATCGGGAATTTGTGTCGATATTTGCTGTGCCCAAGTAACCTTTGATCAGTTTGTTTGCCACATAATAATCTTCGGTCAGCAACTGGCCAGAAACATAGAATGCAACTGAATCAGGGCCATAGGTCGAAATCGTGTCTGAAAACTTGCTCGCGACAAGATCGAGCGCTTCTTCCCAATTCACACGGCGATCATTGATTTGTGGGTACAAGAGCCGTCCTTCGGTGCCGAGGGTATCACCCAATGCTGACCCTTTGGAACACAAACGCCCAAAATTTGCTGGGTGCTCTGGATCACCCTTGATTGTAACACCCTGGCCGTTTTTGTCTGCTAAGATCCCGCAGCCCGTTCCACAATAAGCGCAGGTTGTTTTGACGGTCATGCAGCGCTCCTGGCTTGCAACTCTTCAGAGTTTAACAACAAACGGCCTGCTTCTATTTTGACCTCATAGGTTTCTATTTGTCCGTCGTCGTCGCCCTGTGCTTCTCCGTTCTCCAATGAAAAAACCCAATTGTGTAACGGGCATGTTACTTTTCGGCCGTGTACAATGCCCTCGGACAAAGGACCACCTTTGTGGGGGCATCGATCGGATGTGGCAAAGACTTCATTTTCTGCCGTGCGAAAAATTGCGACACATCCCAAAACTGTTTTTACGATGCGGGCACCGCGAACCGGAATTTCGTCGATTGTGCCGATATCAAGCCAGCTCATTCTGCGGCCTCCAATGTTAGATTTGCAAGAGGTCCAAATTTTGGCGCTTCTTTAACGGTTGACAGTTTTGCCCAAGGATCATCGCGATAAACGCTTTGTGAGATTTCAAACCGCTCTGCGAGTGCCTTACGGTTATCAATATTGTCGACCACTTTTTCGATGCACCACTCTAGGCCAACTTTAGCGACCCATTTAAAGATACGATCCAGATATTTGCCATTCTCGCGATACAGCTGTGTAAAGGCTGAAATGATCTCGATGGCTTCCTCTTCGGTGGTCACCTTGCAAAGAAACTCTGTTTGCTTGACTTCCATACCTGCTGCACCTGCAACCGATATTTCGTATCCTGAATCAACACAGACAATGCCGATGTCTTTACATGTCGCTTCTGCACAGTTTCTTGGGCACCCCGAAACACCAAGTTTCAGTTTATGCGGCGTCCAAGATCCCCAAAGGTGTTTTTCCAATTTGATGCCCAGGCCAGTGCTGTCTTGCGTGCCAAATCGACAATGATCTTTACCGACGCATGTTTTGACAGTACGCAAGCCTTTTGAATACGCATGACCAGAAACCATACCTGCCTGATTGAGATCAGCCCAAATCGCTGGCAAATCTTCGCCCTTTACGCCCAACAGGTCGATGCGCTGCCCGCCCGTGACATGCACGGTTGGCACATTGAATTTATCAGCTGCATCGGCAATTGCGCGCAATTCGTCTGGAGTGGTCATTCCGCCCCACATGCGCGGGACAACGGAATAAGTGCCATCTTTTTGAATGTTCGCGTGCTTCCGTTCGTTGACAAAACGGCTTTGCGGATCATCTGCGTATTCGAGTGGCCAATCTGCCAACAGATAGTAGTTTAGGGCAGGTCTGCAGGTATGGCATCCATTTGGGGTTGACCACCCAAGTTCTTGCCACACGGCTGGCTGAGATTTGAGTGACTTTGATTTGATCAAACGCCTCACATCTTCATGCGTAAGCTCTGTGCATCCGCAAACTGGCTGTGCAGTTGGCAGCACAAAGTCATCACCCAAAGTTGTCGCTAGAACTTGCTCGACCAACCCTGAGCAAGTGCCACAAGAGGCACTTGCCTTTGTTGTGGAGCGCACTGCACCAAGATCTGTAGCACCTGCGTTAATGGCATCGACGATCTGCCCTTTGCATACACCGTTACAACCGCAGATCTCCGCATCAAGCGGTAAGGCTGCAACGGCCGCCATGGGGTCCAGAGAGGCCCCCCCTTGGAAGGCAGGTCCGAAAATCAAAGTCTCCCGCATTTCAGAGATATCGGTCTTGTCCTTGATCAAGCCAAAGAACCAATTTCCATCCGCTGTATCGCCATACATGACAGCACCAACCAGCTGATTTCCTTCAAGAACCAAGCGCTTATAGACGCCACGAGCCGGATCGCGGAAAACGATGTCCTCACGCGTTTCACCCTCTGCAAAGTCGCCTGTGCTAAACAAATCACATCCGGTGACTTTCAATTTGGTGGCAACTTCTTTTGGAGCAAAGACAGCGTCTTCCTTTAGCAGTGTCTTGGCGACAACTTTTGCCTGATCATACAGTGGTGCAACAAGGCCAAACAATTGTTTACGGTGCTCTACGCATTCGCCAACAGCCAGAATATCAGGGTCAGATGTTTGCATTGCGTCGTTGACCGTAATACCGCGCTCAACTTCGATCGCTGCATCTGTTGCAAGGCGCGTTTCCGGGCGGATGCCCACTGCCATCACAACAAGATCAGCAGGAATGACAGATTTGTCGTCAAGCAAAACTGCTTCGACCTTGTCTTCACCCAGGATAGCCGATGTCGACGCATTGCATTTGATTTCAATACCTTTGTCTTCAAGGGCGCGGCGCAGAAGGTAACCAGCAGCTTCATCCAGCTGGCGCTCCATCAGATGCCCCATCAAATGCACAACGGTCACATCCATACCGCGGGCTTTCAATCCGGCGGCAGCTTCTAATCCCAAAAGCCCGCCACCGATGACCACAGCTTTTGCTTGCGGTGCTGCGCTGGCGTCGATCATCGCATTGGTGTCTTCGAGGTCACGATAGGCAATAACGCCTGGTAAGTTCTTGCCGGGGACTGGAATGATAAAAGGGGCAGAACCTGTTGCAATCAACAGCTTGTCGTAAGCAACTTCGGCATTCTGACCTACAACAACTTTGCGGTCCCGATCGATCGAGACAACTTGCTCTCCAAACCGGCAGGTCACTCCGTTTTCTTCGTACCAAGCAGCGTCATGCGTCACGATTTCTTGGAATTCTTTGTCGCCAGAAAGAACCGGAGAGAGCATTATTCTATTGTAGTTGCCGCGCGGTTCAGCGTTGAACAATGTGATGTCATAAGCATCTTTGTCAGCATCAATGAGATGTTCAAGCGCGCGGCCAGATGCCATGCCAGCGCCAATGACGATAAGTTTCTTTTTCATTGTATTACTCCGCCGCTACTTCGGATTTGGTTTCCTGAGAAGCCGTTTTGGATTTTGGTTTTGCGCCATGTTCATATTCTTCCAGGAAATCGAGAACTTCTTGGCGGTATTTGTAATAGTCCGGATGGGCCAACAGGGCTTTACGGCTTCGCGGGCGTGGCAGATCAACGTCTACGATTTTACCGATTGTTGCCTGTGGTCCGTTGGTCATCATCACAACACGGTCTGCTAACAAGATGGCTTCGTCGACATCGTGTGTGACGCAGACAGCTGTCACTTTGGTGCGATCCCAAACTTCCATCAAAACTTCTTGCAGCTCCCAGCGGGTTAAGCTGTCAAGCATTCCAAATGGCTCATCAAGCAACAGAAGTTTTGGCGACAAGGC
The DNA here is from genome assembly GCF_040364665.1 of Cognatishimia sp. WU-CL00825. NCBI lineage: Bacteria > Pseudomonadati > Pseudomonadota > Alphaproteobacteria > Rhodobacterales > Paracoccaceae > Cognatishimia > Cognatishimia sp. WU-CL00825. Next base: position 1,464,938 of record NZ_BAABWX010000001.1, on the reverse strand, counting down.
AAATGCCCGTGCAATACCGACGCGCTGTTTCATACCGTTTGACATGGAATGGGCCGGGCGATCCATGGCCTCTGCCAGACCGACACGTTCAAGATAGTATTCAATAACATCCTGTCGCTCTGCCATTGATGCTTTGGGAAAAACTTTGTCGACACCAATCGCGACATTTTCTTTCGCCGTCAGCCAAGGGAATAGGTTAGGGGATTGAAAAACAACCGCGCGTTCTGGGTCAGCCCCTTCAACATGTCGCCCATCAAGTCGAATTGCGCCCTTTGAGATTTCGTTCAAGCCCGCGGCCATCGTTAGAACCGTTGACTTGCCGCAACCAGAATGGCCAATCAAAGAAATGAATTCTCCGCGGTTAAGTTTTAAATTGAAATCTTCGACAACGGTCAAAGGACCCTTTGGGGTTGGGTAAACTTTGTGGAGTTGTGAGAAATCCAGAAAGTTCTTTTCAATTAGTCCCTTTTGCGCATCGGAAACGGCCTTTGGGGTGCCATGTATCGGCGTAACATCTGGCAGCTGGCGAGTGCTTTCGACTTTTCCCTCAATGCCTACGTCCATCAAATATTTAGTGACGTCTACACGCAGTGTTTTAAAATCTGCGTTGTCGTTCATTTCGATGCGGTCGCGGGGCCGTGGGATATCGACTTTGAATTCATTTCCAAGCGTGCCGTCTGGGTTCAGCGCGATAATGCGATCTGCAAGAATAATCGCTTCGTCCACATCGTTTGTAATCAGCACGCAGGTCTTTTTGTCGTGTTGCCAGATTTCCTCGATTTCATCGGCTAGGTTTGCCCGCGTCAACGCGTCCAGCGCGGACAATGGCTCGTCCAGCAACAACACCTCAGGATTCATGGCCAACGCCCGCGCCACATTCACTCGTTGTCGCATACCACCTGATAATTCCGCTGGGCGCCGCGTTGCGGCGTGGCTTAACCCCACCATTTTGATGTAGTGTGTGGCCTTTTCAGCTTTGTCGGCTTTTGACATTTTGGGAAACACAGAGTCGAGCGCTAACATCACGTTGCCCATCACAGTCAGCCACGGCATCAATGAGTAGCTTTGGAAAATAACGCCACGCTCTGGGCCAGGTCCGATGATTGGTTTGCCCTTAAAGGTAGCTTTCCCTTTTGACGGTTTCTCCAAGCCTGCCATCAAATTGATGAGTGTTGATTTACCTGTGCCGGAAAACCCAAGCAAAACGAGAAATTCGCCTTCCACGACTTCGAGGTTGATGTTTTTGAGCACGTCGGTACGGGCAGTTCCCTCACCAAAGCTTTTGCTTACGCTTTCGAATTTTAAAATGCTCATGTCGGTCACCGGTTCGCGCTAAATGTGAACAGGGATTGCACCGCGTACATCAAACGATCCAGCATAAAGCCGATGATGCCGATTGTGAAAACCGCAACCATGATTTTCGCGAGTGAACTAGAGGATCCATTCTGGAATTCGTCCCAAACGAATTTTCCTAGACCCGGGTTTTGTGCGAGCATTTCAGCGGCGATTAAAACCATCCAACCCACGCCCAATGACAAGCGCAACCCTGTAAAGATCAGGGGCAGCGACGAAGGCAGCACCAGCTTGGTGATCTTTGTCCAAGTGTTCATTTTCAATACTTTAGAAACGCTCACCAGGTCTTTGTCGATGCTTGCCACACCCAAAGCTGTGTTGATCAGTGTTGGCCATAGCGAGCACAACGTTACGGTGATTGCAGAGTTCAGGAAGGATTTTGAGAAAAGTCCGTCATCTGCAGTATAGGTCGCCGAAACGACCATGGTCACGATAGGCAACCAAGCTAGGGGCGAGACGGGTTTGAAAATCTGGATTATTGGATTGATAGCCGAGTTTGCCATTGGGCTCAGTCCCGCCATAATTCCGACAGGCACAGCGATGGCGGTGGCGATTAAGAAGCCAAAAAAGACCGTCTTGATAGATGTCCAAATCTGCGCGTAATAGCTCGGAGCTCCAGTATAAGCGATGTGCTTAACTTTTTCGGGCTCGCCTTTCTCAATGAACTTTTGATTACGTGCTTCCACACGATCATTGAACTTCGCTTCTTTTGCCGCTTTGATTTTTGCATCTTCATGCAGACCAACAGCCTCGCTCCAGACCTGAGCAGGGCCGGGAACCGCACCCAAGGAAGTTTGAACCTTAGGGGCCAGCGTCGCCCAAAGCGCTAAAAACAATGCAATCGCGATCAATGGAACACATAGTAATCTCCAGATTTCTTTTAGCTGGGCTTTGGGATTATCCCCGGCGGCGGCTTTCAAAATTGGCGTAATCCAGGAAAGTCCAAAGACCTGAAACCATGAATCAGCCTTGTTAATTCGAGTAAAGAGGCGCGCGCGCTTTGCTTCGCGTTCGTGGCTTGCGACGGCTTGCGGGTCGGTGGCGGTCATTTTGGGATCCTGTGTATTAAGAGTGTGGACAGCGGCCAACGCAGGGTTGGTCCGCTGTCACACAAGGGGTTAGCCTTGGATTTCTGATGCAATGATTTTTTGATTGCCCTTCAAACCGATAGGCAAGCTTTCAAGGTAAGCGTTGGGCGCGCGACCATCATAAGGGATACCATCAATGATATCTTCTGCGGGCGTCATAGCTTTGTAGCCATCGCTGTCCCACGGAAAGTCTTTGGCGTCTGCCAAACCCTCGTCTACCAATAGCTTTGCTGCCTCTAAGTAGATTTCGGGCTTGTATACCGATTTTGCAACTTCGTCATACCAGCTGTCTGGCTTTGCTTCTGCGATTTGACCCCAGCGGCGCATTTGCGTGAGGTACCAAATCGCATCGGAATAGAATGGATAAGTTGCGTTATAACGAAAGAAAACGTTGAAATCGGGCACAGCTCGCACATCGCCTTTTTCGTATTCGAAAGTCCCAGTCATTGAAGCGGCAATGACATCTCTATCAGCACCGACGTATTCTGGCTGGCTCAGCAGGGTCACAGCTTCTTCTCTGTTGGCGTTGTCGTTTTCATCAAGCCACATGGCGGCGCGGATCAAAGCTTTTACCACCGCCAATGTGGTGTTGGGGTTCTCCTGAGCAAATTCAGCAGAAATGCCGAAAACTTTTTCTGGATTGTTTTTCCAAAGTTCGTAGTCGGTGATCACCGGGACACCAATGCCTTTGGCAACTGCTTGTTGGTTCCAGGGTTCACCCACGCTGTAGCCCAAAATTGTACCGGCTTCCATTGTCGCAGGCATTTGCGGAGGGGGGGTCACTGACAATAGAACGTCTGCACCAATTTGTCCTGTGATGTTTTCAGGGCTGTAAAAGCCAGGTTCAATTCCGCCGGCAGCGAGCCAATAGCGCAATTCGTAGTTATGGGTCGAAACAGGAAAGACCATTCCCATATTAAAGGGCTTACCTTCGGAGGCGTATTGTTCAACTACAGGTTTTAGAGCGCTTGCTGAAATTGGATGTTGTGGACGTCCGTCTGCCATTTTGGGAACAAATGGTTCCATTTCACTCCAGATCTTGTTGGATACGGTGATGCCATTGCCGTTTAGATCCATGGAGAATGGTGTGATGATGTGTGCTTTGGTGCCGAAACCAATGGTGGCTGCGATCGGCTGTCCTGCCAACATATGTGCACCCGCCAATTGGCCATCAATAACACCGTCCAGCAACACTTTCCAATTGGCCTGTGCTTCGAGCGTCACAAAGAGACCTTCGTCGTCAAAAAAACCTTGCTCATAAGCAACGGCGAGAGGCGCCATGTCAGTCAACTTGATAAATCCGAAGGTTAGCTCGTCTTTCTCTAGTGCCAATTCGGCAAGTGCGGGGCTGACCATCATCGTTGTCGCAGCAAGGAAGGAAGCAATAGGTTTCATCATTTTCGTCCTTTATTGGGCCCATCCAGGTTAATGGGCAAAAAAAAACCGCCGACAGTCCGGGCCCAGGGAGGAGGAGGGGCCAAGGTGTCGAGCGGCTTTGCTCAGGAGTTCCCAAACATTGGGAATTTCACAGATTGGCGCGACTTCGTTGTCACGCTGCTGAGTTGAGTATGCTGTGATATTTTTGAAATGCGAACCTTAGGAGAGTTTTCCTTGCTGCATTGCAGCAATAATTCTCTGTAATGCAAAAAAAATGGGCAGAATTACTGACCGGGGTCGTAAATTGTGCCGTCAAAAAATTGATCTTGGTTGAGAATCAGGCTTTTGCTGACGCCAGATACTTCGACAGGTCCATCCAGTGCGCCTTCAATTTTGGATGACGACAGTGGCAGGTCAGCCCCCAAAGCCCCCAGATTTTCACGGTATAAGTCGCTGCGGTAGATTTCTCGCGATTTCGCAATAGAAGCGGTTGGGTCAAGGTTTAAGCGGTTGGCCAGTCTTTCTGCAATCCAGCTGGCTCTGGATTTCCATGGGAAGCAGGTGTCAACACCATTAAACTTAAGGAAGTTCGGCGTTGTACGTATATCGTTGTTTTGATTGATGATCATGCGTCCCCAAAGTGCGCAATCAATGGTTTCCGCAGGGATGCCCAAATATTCGGAACGCGCCAAAACTTCACTTGTAGTTGTAAGATGATCTGGGTTGGCGAGCCATTCGCCAGCGCGCCAGACGGCGCGCATCAACCGCTTCACGCACTCAGGGTTTTCGCCAACCCAACCATCGCGCGCTGATAAGACCTTCTCAGGTGCGTTGGACCAAATGGCCACACTAGGTAGCATTAATCCTGCATCTGCGGTTGCAACGGTCACCGAGCCCCAAGGCTCGCCGACGCAAAAGGCATCCAATATACCATCTTGCATTGCTTGCGCCATCAAAGGAGGTGGGACCGCTATAATTTGAAAATCCTGCCCCTGTTGCAGGCCTGATTTTGTGAGCCAAAACGTGACGAGTTCTGCGTGCATTGACAGTGCAAAGGGCACACCGATTTTCAGGGGCACATGCAGGTCTGCCAATGCGTCTCCAGCGAGCTTAGCATTTTCAAAGTCAAATAGCAGTCCGTTGGCCCTCAATCGCGTCCGCAATTTTTTCGAGACGCCAAAAACATTTCCGTTTGATGAAAGTCCAGAAAGGACAACCAATTTTGGCAATCCCGAATTGTCTTGGATTGCAGAAGCAATAGGAACAGGGGCGAGCATATGCGCCGCTTGAATTTGGCCAAAAAGCAATCTGTCACGCAGGGTCGACCAACTTGGTGCGGGCTGCAAATCTAAGCGCAGGCCTTCTTCGTTCGCAAAACCAAGCTCCTTAGCAACGATTAAGGGGGCGGCATCAACCAACGGCATGTAGCCAGCTTTGACACAATATTGTGTCATGAGAGTAGATCCGCTGCTGTGACTAAAGCGACCGCAATATCTGCCACGCGTTTGCCTTGATCCATCGCCGTTTTTCGCAACAACGCATAAGCCTCGTCTTCCGATAGCCCACGCGCTTTCATGAGCATGCCTTTGGCTCGATCGATAATTTTGCGCTCTTCTAAGGCTCGTTTTGTGGTCTCGAGCTCAATTCGCATGCGTTGAAAAAGTTGAAACCGAGCGATTGCAGCATCAAGAACCGGCTTAATTCTATCATTTTGCAACCCATCTACGACATAGGCAGAGACGCCAGCTTCGATAGCGGTTTTTGTCATACGCGCGTCGCTGTGATCGACAAAGAAAGCAACTGGGCGGTCTAACGGACCCGAGGCTAGCGCCAGCTCCTCGATTGAATCGCGCGAAGGATTGGCTACATCAATTAGGACAACATCTGGTGACAGTTTTGCTATTGAGCGGGCGAGCCCACTTTGTTCTGCAAGAACATGAATTTTGTGATCACCAGTTTCACGCAATCCGTCGACGATTGCCATCGCGCGGGCTTTATCGTTTTCAACGATCACTATTGTCAGGGTCTTTGCCACGGGCTGTCTCGGTTTACTAGAACAGAGAGACCCTTAGGCACCAGTGCGCAAATGGCGAGCTAGTGCGTTAGACATGTGCGGGTTTGATGCGGAAAGGCTAATTATTGTGCGGATATTTGCAATATTGCGGAAATTCTAGGCGCTCTATGCTTTTGGGTGCGCCTTGTTATAGACTTCCATCAATCGCGCCGTGTCGACCGCTGTATAAGCTTGCGTGGTTGAGAGTGACGCGTGCCCCAACAACTCTTGGATAGCGCGTAGATCGCCGCCAGCTTCTAGTAAATGGGTGGCGAAACTGTGGCGCATGGCATGTGGCGTAGCTGTGGCGGGTAACCCCAATTGCGCACGCATTTTTTGCATTACACCTTGTATCTGCCTGGCATTCAGTCTGCCGCCACGTGCTCCTCGGAAAAGCGGTCCAGTGGGTTCGTTCTCAAACGGCGCAAGCTCAAGATATGACTGAACCGCATGGCGTGCCGCAGGAATGACAGGTACGATCCGTTCTTTGCCACCTTTACCCAAAATGCGAAGAACCTCCGGCAGAGGTGCGTCGCAGCCGTTAAGGCCCAAAGCTTCTGAAATGCGCAATCCACAGCCGTAAAGAAGCGTAATTACGGCTGTATCACGGGCGCCAATCCAGCCTTTTTCAGATTGGAGTTCAGCGTTTTCGATCACGGCTCTCGCCGCATCAGGTGCGAGTGGCCTAGGCAGCTTTTTTTGAAATTTAGGTGCGCGGGTGCTTAAAACCGCAGTAGGATCAAAGCCTTCACGTTCAGCAAGCCACCTAAAAAAGCTTTTTACAGCGGAAAGTTTACGGGCCAAAGAGCGCGGGCCGATGTCTGCGGAGCGCATCCGCGCCATCCAAGATCGCATGTCAGACACGGTCAGCTGAGAAAGGGGACCTAGTCCTTGCTGGCCTCCCTTATGCTCCGTGATAAAGGCCAAGAATTCCGTTACATCACCAAAATATGCACTGAGTGTATTCTCTGAAGCGCCTTTCAACGCTTTCTCTGACGCGAGCCAAGTGTCGCGTGCGTCAGAGGCCGCTGCAGATATCATGACAACCAGCGTCGCATCGCACGTTCAAAAACGCCGGAAAAGAAAGTGAGCAGATCTGTGCCTTGTTGCGGTGAAAAATGGTGAGGATCCTCGGATGCCATCACCAACATACCCGGAAGCCGGCCTTCACCGAAATCAAGCTTTAAGCAGGCTTCGGACCTCATGAAACTGGCTTTTTCACCATAAATACTGTCACTGCCCGCGTCGACCTGCCGCAAGGTGACTTGTCTGGCAGGAATGTTTCGCCCATAGGTCAAATAGGCGTCCACAAAACCAGGGTCGGCGACGGACAAAACGTCGCCCAGCTTGCGTAACGCGGCATCTTGATCGTTTTGTTCCGTTTCCAAAACAAGTCGCACGCAGTCGACGCGCAAAATCTCTGCAACTTCTCCATCCAAATCCGTTAGAAACGCTTCGAATTCGAGAGGGTCCAGCATGCGCAATATCGCGCGGTGAACTTGATTTGTGCCCGCTAGGTTTTCATAGGCCGCCGCGATCACACTCCGATGGGTGTCCTCGAGCCTATCAAGGCGCGCTTCAAGACGCTCCATGGCGATACCGCGTAGATCCACAATATTTCCACCCATCGCGCGTTCATTAGCTGCAATCAGCGCGTTCATTAGATCAGGATCATCAAGAATCGCTTCCGGTTGGGAAATGATCTTGTCGCGTAGCGTTTCTTCAATTTTTAAGGTGTTGGTCATTGCTCGTGCCATCTGTCTTTTGTGAAACCTTATCAGAAGGCCCCGAGGATTTCTGCAGTTTTTTGGCAAAAGAGCGGCGAACCGCTTCTGAGGGTGGGCGAGGGGCTTCGCCCCTCGGCCATGGTATCGCCGCGCCCGAACTGGAAATATGAATTAATCGTTTGGGCGAAGCGCGATATTACAGAATTTTAATATCTGCCGCCTTGATGTCGTCAAGGAATGTCGCAAGGCCCTTGTCTGTTAGCGGATGATTGACCATGGCTTTGATTACGGCAGGTGGTGCTGTCATAACATCTGCCCCAATACGCGCACTTTCCAGAACATGGTTTGCGCTGCGGATGGATGCGGCCAAGATCTGAGTTTCAAATCCATAGTTGTCATAAACGTTGCGAATATCCGCGATAAGATCCATACCGTCTAAGTTGATATCATCTAAACGCCCAATGAATGGCGAGATAAATGTGGCACCGGCTTTGGCCGCAAGAATGGCCTGGTTGGCCGAAAAGCAAAGCGTCACATTGACCATTTTACCTTCGTCAGTCAGCGTCTTGCACGCTTTGAGCCCATCCCAAGTCAGTGGTACTTTGACAGCAATGTTTTCAGCAATTTCAGCGAGTTTGCGACCTTCGGCAATCATAGTTTCTGCGTCGGTTGCGGTCACCTCAGCAGATACAGGCCCTTTGACCAATGCGCAGATTTCTTTGGTCACTTCGATAATGTCGCGACCGGATTTCTTGATCAAAGATGGGTTGGTTGTGACGCCATCCACCATGCCCAGATCATTAAGCTCAGCGATTGCATCGATTTCCGCAGTATCAACGAAGAATTTCATGGACATCATCCTTTGATGGGTTAGCCTTCTATTGCAGATCGTTTATCTCATTGTATGAGGTGCTGAAACCCCTATAGCCGAGGTTGAATTGGGAGAAGTTGACTTCTTTGATGAAGGGGCGCTTGTCGGTGTACTGACAACTCAGCCCTTGGACCGTGTGCTTGACTACAAAGCACCGGCTGGTGGGCTTTGGCTTGGCGCTTTTGTCGAGGTGCCGCTGGGACCACGCAAGGTTTTAGGCGTGGTTTGGGGGGCAGGTCGTGGTGACTGGGATCCTGCCAAAGTGCGCTCTGTGATTCGTGTTCTTGAAGTGGCCCCAATGCGCTCTGAAATGCGGAGCTTTGTCGAACGTGCTGCACAGTACACTCTGACTTCATTGCCATCGATGTTGCGACTGGCGACTCGTGCACCGGGCCTTTCAGACCCACCTTCGATGCGAAAAGTTTTTCGATTGGGTTCCGGCACCCCCGACAGGCAAACCGATGCGCGTCGCCGCGTTATGGAAACTTTGACTGAATATGGTGGCCTTTCGTTCACTCTAAAAGAACTTTCCGAAATGGCGGGTGTGACGTCATCAGTTGTCAAAGGGCTGGTCAAGCAAGGCGTGGTGCTTGAAGAAGATTCGCCCCGCGATACGGCTTTTCTAAAAATGGACCCAGAGCATAGCGGCAAGGAATTGACGAAGGACCAAAAGGCTGCTGCAGAAAACATCCGGGAGCGTATCCAAACAGGTACTTATGGCACTACTTTGCTGCGCGGTGTTACCGGCTCGGGCAAAACAGAAGTCTATCTGGAAGCAGTCGCAGAGTGCCTACGAAAGGGGCGGCAAGCTCTGGTGTTGTTGCCTGAAATCGCCCTAACCGCCGAGTTTTTAACCCGCATTCAAGCACGGTTCGGGGCAAAACCTGCTGAATGGCACTCGGGTGTTACGATGACAGAACGTCGGCGTATCTGGAAGATGGTGGGCCAAGGCGGCGCACAGGTTGTGATTGGTGCGCGGTCAGCTTTGTTCCTGCCTTATCAAGATCTTGGATTGATTGTTGTCGACGAAGAACACGATACCTCTTATAAACAAGATGACGGAGTGCTTTATAACGCTCGCGACATGGCGGTTTTGCGGGCAAGTATTTGTGGCGCACAAGTGATATTGGCATCCGCAACTCCAAGTTTGGAAAGTTGGGCAAATGCGGATGCTGGCAAGTATCATCGGATAGAGTTGACATCGCGCTATGGCCCCGCTGTCATGCCTGAAATGACCGCTATCGATATGCGAGTCGAGGAACTGCCGTCTAGCAATTGGATATCACCAAGCCTCCAAGCCGCGGTTAATTCACGTATTGCCAAGGGTGAACAATCGCTGTTGTTCATCAACCGGCGCGGCTATGCGCCAGTGACAATATGTCGGGCGTGCGGTCACCAGGTCGGGTGCGACCACTGCGATGCGCGGATGGTAGAGCACCGGTTTCAAAAGCGCTTGCTTTGCCATCAATGTGGCGAGAGCAAACCCATGCCCGAAGCGTGCCCAAGCTGTCATGTCGAGGGCAAATTGGCACCGGTTGGACCGGGCGTTGAACGGCTTGCAGAAGAAGCGCAAGCGAAATTCCCTGATGCCCGCCTAGCAGTATTGTCATCTGATCTTTTTGGGTCGGCGCGGGCATTAAAAGAGGGCATAGCGGCGATTGCCGACGGCGGCGCGGATGTCATCATTGGAACCCAGCTTGTTGCCAAGGGACATAACTTTCCGCTGTTAACACTTGTTGGGGTCATTGACGCGGACTTGGGATTACAAGGCTCTGACTTACGTGCAGCAGAGCGCACCTTTCAGTTGATGCGCCAGGTTGCTGGGCGTGCTGGTCGATCTGAGCGCAAGGGCATCGCAATGATGCAGACCTTTCAGCCTGAACATCCGGTTATTCGCGCAATTCTTGCAGGCGACGAAGAGGCATTTTGGAAAGCAGAGGCGGCCGCGCGCAGGCATGCTGTTGTGCCCCCCTATGGCCGTATGGCGGGCATTATTTTATCATCGCCAGATCCGCAATTAGCGTTCGATCTGGGAAACGCACTTGCTAGGAACGATCAAGCCCTTCGGCAAGTTGGGGCTCAAGTCTTTGGACCAGCACCGGCACCAATTGCCCGTGTTCGAGGACGACATCGTGTGCGGTTGTTGGTCAAAGCAGATAAAACAGCCCAGCTACAGCCTGCACTAACCAAATGGCTTTCTCAATTTCCGATCAAAGGAGATTTGCGATTAGCCGTCGATATTGACCCGCAAAACTTTTATTAAAACAAAAGCGCGACCTTATTGTGCATATTTGCAGCATTTGCGCAGTTGGTTTTTCCTCGCAAATTGCAAAAAACAAGCGTACTCGCAGGTTATGTTTGAAAAGATTTCACTAAGCGACGTAGCAGAGTTGCCCCGCTGGAGACAGCCGACAATTTTGCTGTTTGTCCTTGCCGCAGCCCTGCCAATCGCGTTTTCCACTTGGTTTGCGCTGCTAAATAATTTTGTCATCGAAGTCGCAAATTTTGATGGTGCCGATATTGGCTGGTTGCACACAGTCCGCGAAATTCCAGGGTTTTTGGCATTTGGCGTGATTTTTGTAATACTGATAATACGTGAGCAGATACTCGGATTGGTTTCGCTGATCTTGCTGGGCGGCGCAACGGCGGTTACCGCCTGGTTCCCCACCTTTGGCGGTATCTTGATGATAACGCTTCTTAGCTCGATTGGCTTTCACTACTACGAGACCGTCAATCAGTCCCTTCAGCTACAATGGTTGGATAAAAAACGCGCACCCAAGATGTTAGGGTGGATCACAGCGACCGCTTCTGCGAGCACCTTGGTTGTTTATGTCTTGATTGTTATGACCTGGGAAAGCCTTGGACTTAGCTACAATTTTGTATTCTTGGCTTCCGGTGGTGTGACAGCCTTAATCGCATTAGTGGCGTTATTGGTCTTTCCGCAATTTGAAAACCCAACGATTCAAGTCAAAGAAATTGTCCTTAAACGCAGATACTGGCTGTATTATGCGTTGCAGTTTATGGCTGGTGCGCGCCGCCAAATATTTGTTGTCTTTGCGGGCTTTATGATGGTCGAGAAATTCGGCTTTGATGTGCATGAGTTGACAGGGTTATATCTGATCAATTTGGTGGCTAATATGGCATTTGCGCCTCTCGTTGGTGGCGTCGTATCGCGCTTTGGTGAACAGCGCACTTTGCTAGTGGAGTATGCAGGGCTTGTCGCCGTGTTCCTAGCGTATGGCGGGCTTTACTATTTTGGTTGGGGCATTGTGTTGGCGATGGGTCTTTATGTCGTAGACCACCTTTTGTTTTCGATGGCTCTAGCGCTTAAAACCTATTTTCAGAAAATTGCCGATCCACAAGATATAGCGCCCACTGCGGCAGTAGCTTTTACCATCAATCATATTGCAGCGGTTTTCTTGCCGGCATTGCTTGGTTTGCTTTGGCTGTTCTCACCCGGGGCGGTCTTCGTCCTTGCCGCCGGTATGGCGTTTGTATCGTTTGCGCTGGCTCTTTTGATCCCGCGTCACCCTGAAAAAGGCAACGAAACGCGTATGTCATGGTTTGCTGGGGTTGCCGCAGAATAATACGCACGGTTACCTGCCTCTGCTTGACCTTTAGGGCATGGGTGACTAGGCCGCATTAAACCCAATAGGAGACGGACAATGCCAACTTTCACCGCTTTGACCACTGTGACAGGCAAAGAAAGTGCCGACCGCCTGGCTTCTGCAATGGAAAACCTTGACCCAGAGCCCACCGGGGTCGGGGTATTTGAGATCGAAGATGGATCAGGGCTTTGGGAAGTTGGCGGCTATTTCACCGAGCGTCCTGATGAAACATCGCTAACACTATTGCAAGTTGCTTTGGGTGCGAAGCCCTTTGCAATTTCAGAGCTGCCTGACGAGGATTGGGTTGCCAAAGTGAAGCGCGAACTCTCGCCGGTTCAGGCAGGAAGGTTCTTTGTTTATGGTAGCCATGATGCCGACAAAGTGCCCGCAGAGTGTGAGCCTCTCTTGATTGAGGCTGCTATGGCTTTTGGCACAGGGCACCACGGTACCACTCTTGGCTGTTTAAAAGCTGTGGATCGTTTGATAGGCCAAGGCTTTGAAGGCACAAAGGTGGCCGATATTGGATGCGGAACAGCGGTCCTTGGCATGGCGGCTGCACGCGTCTGGCCGAATACCGTTTTTGTGAGTGATATCGACGAGGTCGCGGTCGACGTGGCCAAGGCCAATGTTAGAGCTAACAATTTGCAGCGCCGCGTTATTTGCTATGAGGCTGCAGGATTTGATCATCCCGAACTATTGCAGAAAGCGCCGTTTGATCTGGTTTTTGCAAATATCCTGAAGGCACCTCTTGTGATGCTTGCCCCGGACATGGGGCGCAACATAATGAAAGACGGTTTCGCGATATTGTCAGGAATCTTGAATGAGCAAGCCGAGGATGTGGTCGCCGCATATCTTGAGCAAGGATTTGAAGTGCATGTGCGTGAAGAAATTGGCGAATGGACAACATTAACCCTGCGCCGTCATTAATTTGGCACCTAGGCCCTTCCCAAGGCGACCAAAGGGTCGCCTTTTTTTGTTTCAAGGGTTTGAAATCAGACTGCATCGCGGTGGAAATCGGGCGGTTTTGTGAAGATTTTCCCAAAGTGCCATAGTTTCGCCACATTTTAGAGGGATTGTGGCCTTGTTTGGTGGGGGCCAAACGAAGTGAATTGCCATGACCGATCAACAAGTTGATTTTGATCTCCGCCTCCGCCGCCTTTCCAAGCAGCGTAACAAAGCATCTAGCGTGCCCCGTTCGGCATTTATTGATACGGACGGCTATGTGATAGTGCGTGGATATCGACGGCGTCGTGGTTTTCCAATGATCGGAATGTTGTTGATTGCAATCGGGTTCTTTGGCCTTAAAGGGCTTATGATTGCAGAGATTGGAACCAGCAATTATTCAGCGAAGATAGAGGAGCTATCAGCTTCAAACTCGCTGGTCGCAACGGTTGGCGGATGGACCATGCAACCTGACCGAATTTCATTAACGATTGCGCAAAGCCTTCGCGGGCTTTTCTAGGGTAATAAGTACAAAAAGCCGCGGTCGAAATCTCGACCGCGGCTTTTTTTTGTTTTTTTGAATAGGCTTATTGGATTTCGATGATCGCAGAGCGAGACAAGCCAATGTCTGCAAGCTCACGGTCAGTCAGCTGAGCCAAAACTGCACGTGTTTTACGTGTTTCGTTCCATGCGAAAAAGCGGGAGACGATAGAGACAAACGTTTTTCCGAAACGGCCAGCGAAAGCGGAAGGTGCGTAAGTATTTTCAATAGCGGCCATATCATTTTTCCTTTTGTCTGAGTTATGGTCTGTGTGTGTCTTGAGCCTGATTTAGTAGCGGGTTGCTTAATTCGCAAGCATAATTAGAACATGTCGGCTATGACTGCATTGCATAGCTTGCTTTTGATTTAAGCTATTGAAAGTAAAAGAAAATACTTGAGGATGTTTGCTTCGGCTATGCTTGGCATCGGGCCGATAGCCGAAATTGTCGTCTTAAAAATATCACTTCAGCGTGTAGATCGCGACTCATCAGCTCGAAAGGTGGCTTGGCCTTCGTTCTTGTTTTGTGCTATCGATGAAAAAAGCCAGATAAAGGCAGGAGCAGTTTATATGCGTGTATTGGGAATTGACCCCGGGCTTCGAAATATGGGCTGGGGGGTCATTGACGTAAGCGGAAGCCGAATTAGCCACGTAGCCAACGGCATATGTCATTCAACAGGAAAAGATCTTGCTGCGCGCTTGTTGTCGCTTCATGAGCAGCTTACCGATGTTGTGGCCCTGCATCAGCCCGATCACGCGGCAATCGAACAAACATTTGTTAACAAGGATGGTGCTGGAACATTGAAATTGGGGCAAGCACGCGGCATTGCATTGTTGGTGCCAGCCCAAGCAGGCCTTTCCATTGGTGAATACGCACCAAACAAAGTTAAAAAGACCGTTGTTGGTGTCGGTCACGCTGAGAAACACCAGGTGGAGCATATGGTAAAACTTCAATTGCCGGGGGTTCAAATAAAAGGGGCTGACGCAGCAGATGCGTTGGCGATTGCAATTTGTCATGCGCATTATGCCAAAGCATCAAACAGCCTTGAGCGGGCTTTAAGGAAGGCGAATTCATGATCGGTAAGTTATCGGGCCGGATAGAGTATCGCACCGCTGATCATATTTTGATCGATGTGCGCGGCGTTGGCTATATTGTTTATTGTTCGGAGCGCACGCTGATGGGGCTGCCAGGAAATGGTGAAATAGCAGCGCTTTATACCGAAATGCTTGTCCGCGAAGATTTGCTGCAGCTGTTTGGCTTTCCGACTTTGCTGGAAAAAGAATGGCATCGGTTGCTCACATCGGTGCAGGGAATTGGGGCCAAGGCGTCACTGTCCATTTTAGGTGCATTGGGTCCAGAAGGTGTTGGTCGGGCAATAACGCTGGGAGATGTTGCTGCGATCAAGGTAGCCAAAGGAATTGGCCCTAAAACCGCCCAGCGTGTTGTGCTTGAGTTGAAGGACAAGGCACCTGCAGTAATGGCACTTGGCGGCACGCTGCAACAAGCGGCCGGAGAAGACATTGCTCAAGATATAGATGTGATTGAATCAATCGCCAAGCCAGCAAAGTCAAATGCGACGACTTCAGTTGCATCTTCTAGTGCGGCTGCACAAGCCGAGGCTCTTTCTGCCTTGTCTAATTTAGGGTATGGGCCAAGCGATGCAGCCGCAGCGGTGGCCGAGGCCGCCAGCGGGGAGAATGAGCTTGATACGCTTGCTTTGATTAAAGCTGCTTTGCAATTGCTCGCACCAAAGGGGTAAGAGATGCAAACACCAGACCCTACCTTGCGACCTGAACCACAACCAGAAGACGCAGATCGCGCGCTCCGACCTCAGGGTCTTGGTGAATTCATCGGTCAAGCTGAGGCGCGCGCAAATCTTCGAGTCTTCATTGAATCCGCGAAACAGCGCGGTCAGGCAATGGATCATACATTGTTTCACGGCCCGCCAGGTTTGGGAAAAACCACTCTTGCCCAGATTATGGCGCGAGAGCTGGGTGTAAATTTTCGACTGACATCTGGGCCAGTATTGGCCAAAGCTGGTGACTTGGCTGCAATCCTCACAAATCTTGAAGCGCGCGATGTATTGTTCATTGACGAAATACATCGATTGAACCCAGCCGTTGAAGAGGTGCTTTATCCAGCAATGGAAGACTTCGAGCTGGATCTTGTAATTGGCGAAGGACCCGCTGCCCGAACCGTTCGGATCGAGCTGCAGCCTTTTACGCTGGTTGGAGCCACCACTCGACTTGGCTTGTTAACAACGCCGCTGCGGGACCGTTTCGGCATTCCAACTCGTTTACAGTTTTATACAGAAGACGAATTGAATGAGATTGTAACGCGCAACGCGCGCAAACTTGGGGTGCCGGACGATGAGGGAGGGGCGAGAGAAATTGCGCGCCGCTCGCGAGGAACGCCGCGCATAGCGGGTCGGTTGCTGCGCCGCGTTGTTGACTTTGCTTTGGTTGAGGGGGACGGGCGGATCACCACGGCTTTGGCTGACAGCGCGCTGACGCGGTTGGGTGTTGATAATTTGGGGCTAGATGGCGCTGATCGGCGCTACCTGCTGTTTATTGCTGAAAACTATGCGGGTGGTCCGGTAGGTGTGGAAACCATTTCTGCTGCGCTAAGCGAAAGCCGCGACGCCATCGAGGAGGTCATTGAGCCGTTTTTGTTACAGCAAGGCCTGATTCAGCGTACACCAAGGGGCAGAATGCTTGCGCGCAAAGCTTGGAAGCATCTCGGTTTTGCCGTGCCTGATGTTGGCGACATCCAGGCAAAAATGTTTGATTAAAGAAATTGCGCCTGATGCTGTTCTTGCGCTTGCAGAAGTAAGCATTGCAAGGCATTAGCATTCTGATTTTTTTGAACCACACAATAACCAATCGGAGTTTCATAGATGGGCTTGTTCGCCTCGCCAGATCACATCGAAAAACTGTTTACTAATTCTGATGGATCATATCGATTTGCCCGTTGGGGACGCCCGATTGTTCCGGTTGTTTTTGGCGTCGAAGAAAACACCCTAAAGACCGTGAAGGGTGCGATCGAGGCAATTGTAACTCTTGCTGGTCATCGTATGGCAGAGACAGACCCAGAGCTGGGTGCCAACCAAATGCTCTTTTTCTTTCAAGAGTGGGACGAGCTGTTGGCAGTGCCAGACCTTGAAAAACTGATTCCGGATTTGCCCGCAATTGTGGCGCGTTTAAAAGCATCAGATGCCAATCAGTACCGTGCCTTTAGATTTGATGAGCATGGTGCCATTCAAGCTGCATTTGTATTTTTGCGCATGTCAGGTCCATTGGGCGATATGCCCGCGGAAACCATTGCACTGACGGAAGCAGCGCAAACAATTGTCGTTTGGGGCGACAGCGCCTTTGCAAAAACATCTCCATTGGCTGTGATCCCCGAAAGCGGAGCAACGATATTAAGGCCAGAGATTTCGGCAGTTATTGCGGCTGGATATGATCGCATGATGCCATTGTTTTCGGATGATGCCAGTCATGCGCATAGGCTTTTTGCACGATTGCAGGGCGCTTAAAACAAGCTCGTTACTGGCGGGAAATCCCGAAAATCTGGTTGTCGCCGGAAAGTAATGCCTGTTGAATTTGGTCAATCGGTTTCGTAACCCAAGGGGAACATCCTAGGAGGGGCAGATGCAGCATTCGTTTCCGGTGCGGGTATATTATGAAGACACTGATATGGCTGGTATCGTCTTTTATGCCAATTACCTAAAGTATATTGAGCGTGCGCGCAGTGATTGGGTGCGTGGCAAGGGGATAAATCAGGCGGACCTAAAGGCGCAAGAAGGCTTGGTATTTGCGGTGCGTCGCGTCGAAGCTGACTATCTGGCACCCGCAAGATTTGATGAAGAGCTTGTGGTTGAGACACGCCCAATAACAGTAACCGCTGCAAGATTGGTCATGGAGCAGATCGTCAAGCGTGATGCTGAGTTGCTGTTTCAAGCTGTCGTTACATTGGTTTGCATTAACGAAGCTGGCCAGCCTGTGCGACTTCCGGCGAATATTCGCTTAATGCTGCATTGATCTAGGCAAAAACGCGTTTCTGAGAGAGATCTTATGGCTTTCCCCGTGGATCTTCTATAGTTTTGTCGCAAAAGAGGCCACGAAAAGGCCGCAACATACGAGCAGGCATTATGGAAGCAGCAGTCGATTTCTCGATGTGGGCGCTTTTTGCGCGCGCCACTTTGACCGTGAAACTTGTGATGGTGGTATTACTTATCGCATCGTTTTGGTCATGGTCTGTCATCATACAAAAACTCATTCTGTATCGGAAAACCCGAAAAGAGGCAGACGAATTTGACCGGTCCTTTTGGTCGGGTGAACCCTTGGATGGTTTGTTTGACGAATTGGGGCCAGAACCAGATGGGCGTGCCGAGCGTATTTTTTCTGCTGGAATGATGGAGTGGCGGCGCAGTCATCGACAAGACGGCGGTTTGATTGCAAACGCCACAAGCCGAATTGACCGATCCATGGATGTGGCGGTTGCCAAGGAATCTGAAGAGCTTGAAAAAGGCCTGCCGGTGCTTGCTACGATTGGCTCTACAGCGCCTTTTGTGGGCTTATTTGGTACGGTCTGGGGCATCATGAATGCGTTTATTGAAATTGCAGAACAACAGAATACCAATCTAGCAGTTGTCGCACCGGGTATTGCAGAGGCGCTATTGGCGACTGGGCTGGGCTTGCTGGCGGCGATTCCCGCAGTAATTTTTTACAATAAGCTAAGCGCTGACAGCGACCGCATTGTCGCGGGATACGAAGCATTTGCGGATGAATTTGGTACGATTCTTAGCCGCCAATTGGACAGTTAGATCATGGGGGCCGGGGTTGTTAGAAAACAGGGCCGGGGGCGAAAAAGCCGCCGAACACGCTCTAAGCCAATGGCTGAAATCAACGTAACACCTTTTGTGGACGTGATGTTGGTCTTGCTGATTATCTTCATGGTGGCAGCACCTTTGCTTACGGTTGGTGTGCCTGTTGAACTACCCAAGACTGCGGCAAGTGCTTTGCCAGGAGAGCAAGAAGAGCCCCTGACGGTCACGGTGACTGCAGAGGGTAGCGTGCTAATCCAGACCACACAAACGCCATTTGACGAATTGATTCCTAAACTGCGCGCGATTGCGACAGAAAGATCGTCAGACCGGGTTTATCTGCGCGCTGACGGGTCCATTCCCTATGAAACTGTTGTCCAAGTCATGGGCGCGCTCAATGCTGGAGGCTTTTCCGATATCGGATTGGTGACTGATATTGGTGGGCCTGCTTTTGACGGCTCGGGCGGGTAGGCAGGGCCATTGCATTTCGGTCACTACATATCAGCTGGCGCCCACACGGTTTTAATCGGTTGGGTGCTGTTTGGCGGTGTTTTTCGGTCAGAACCCGAGCCGGCAAAGGTGACTGGTGTGGATATCATCACGACCGAGCAATTTGATGCGATCCAGGCGGTACAACGTCCGCCCTCTGCAAAGACCAGCGTTGACGAACCAGTGGCTCCCGAAGTGGATGCGCAACCCCCGCAAGATCCTTTGCCGATAGTGCCCCCAGCAAAGCTGCAACAACCTGACGAAGCTACACCCTCGCTTCCGGATCAGACACCAAACATTTCTGCGCCAAGCCCGGTGTTTATTCCTGAAGCAACGCCGCCTGAAGTTGAAAATCCAGTCATTGAGCCGGAGCCATCCGCGCCGGTCTCTTCTGTGCGGCCCGTTGCGCGACCAGTCCGGCGCATTGCACCCGAACCTGTGGCCGCACCCGAACCTGATGCGCAGTTGTCAGAGCTGGATCAGGTGTCGACAACGCCTGCGGACACGCCCGCAGAGGTCGTCGAAGAGAAAGACGCGACCGCAAGACCTGAGACAGCAACAGAAATACCCACTGAGCCAACCGAGGTTGCTTCGGCTCCTATAAAGTCAATCCGACCAAAACTACGCCCCGCTGCGCGTCCTGCGGCTACTCGTACAAGCCAAGCTGATGTCTCCAGCGAACCTGGTGCAACAACCAATACTGATGCAGCGGTAAACGCAGCGATGGCTGCGGCAATGGCCGATCTACCCGCAACACCAAGCGGTCCACCGTTAGCTCAAGGTGAAAAAGATGCGCTTCGCGTGTCGGTCGAACAATGTTGGGTGATCGATCCTGGCAGTCTATCAGCGAACGTCGTTGTCGTGGTTGGGATGTCACTTGATCGCGACGGCAGCATCGTCGGAAACTCAATCAGACGCATCAGTACACATGGCGGAGATGAGGCTTCAGCGCGTGCAGCATTTGAAGCTGTGCGTCGCGCCGTTTTACGCTGCCAGCGTGGTGGTTTTAATTTGCCAGCTGAAAAATATGACAGTTGGCGCGAAATTGAATTAACGTTTAATCCGGAGAATATGAGGCGCAGATGAAAAAAATTATTGCGACGCTCTTAATCGGGCTTTTAGGATCTTTGCAATTTGCAGGTTTGGCCATTGCCCAAAGCGGTCCTCTGCGTATTGAGATCACTAAGGGCGTCATTGAACCCATTCCTTATGCAGTTCCGGCATTCATTGCGGAAACCAGCGGCGCAGGACAACTTGCGCAGGATATTTCTGATGTTGTGGCTGCCGATCTTAGCGGAACTGGATTGTTTCGCCAGATTCCAAAAGATGCGTTTATCAGTACGATTACAAATTTTGCGTCGCCGGTGCAGTTCGCGGATTGGAAGGCGATAAATGCGCAGGCATTGATTTCTGGTGCTGTAAGCGTCGACGGAGGTGGCAACATCTCGGTTAAATTCCGCGTATATGATGTGTTTTCAGGACAGGAACTTGGCAATGGCTTGCGGTTTCGAGGCACGCGCGACGGGTGGCGCAGGATGGCGCACAAAGTGGCAGATGCCGTTTATAGCCGCATCACCGGCGAAAGCGGCTATTTTGACAGCCGCGTGGTCTATGTCAGCGAGACTGGTCCCAAGAATGATCGGAAAAAACGTCTCGCGATCATGGATTATGATGGTGCAGGTTTAAAGTTTTTGACAGACAGCAACAGTATTGTGCTTGCGCCGCGCTTCTCGCCGACTGGTGATCGAGTACTCTACACCTCTTATGAAACAGGCTTTCCACGCGTATTTGTTTTGGACGTCGGCAGCGTGACACGCAGAGCGTTAGAGGACCAAGCTGGCACAATGAGCTTTGCCCCTAGATTTTCCCCCGACGGCAATGATGTTGTCTTTTCGATCACCGAAGGCGGTAATTCTGATATCTATCGCATGAATATCGCAAGTGGACGGCGCGCGCGCTTGACCTCTGCACCTTCAATCGAGACAGCCCCAAGTTTCAGCCCTGACGGTAATAAAATCGTATTTGAAAGCGACCGATCCGGGACTCAGCAACTGTATGTTATGTCGGCGACTGGCGGGCAAGCACAACGCATTAGTTTTGGTCAAGGTCGTTATGGGACACCGGTCTGGAGCCCGCGGGGTGATTTGATTGCATTTACTAAACAGAATAAAGGTCGGTTTCATATCGGCGTAATGCGGATAGATGGCAGTGAAGAGCGCCTGTTAACAGCCAGCTTTCTGGATGAAGGCCCCACGTGGTCGCCAAACGGCCGTGTCATTATGTTTACCCGAGAAACGCAGGGAGCCAAAGGATCTGCATCGCTGTATTCTGTGGATGTCTCTGGGCGGAATTTAAAACCGGTGCGTACCCAAGGTGGTGGATCTGATCCTAGTTGGTCACCCTTGCAACAGTAGCGATATCAAATCAGGCAGCCCTATGGTAATTTGCAAATTAAACAACACGTATAAATGCGGATCAGGCGGAGAATTAATAATGCTGAATTTTAAAATGGCCACAGCAGTTTTAGCGGTTGTCGCTTTGGGCGCATGCACCAATCCAAACGGCGTCGGCAATGGCGGTTTGTTTGGGGGCGGAAGCAACAACGGCAGCGGACAAACCTTTGAAAGCGGGAGCGCAAGTGATCCGACCAGCCCTGCATATTTTCAGCAGACGGTGGGCGACCGTGTGTTATTCTTGGTTGATCAAGCCACATTGACTGATGCAGGGCGCGCCACGCTTCGGGCTCAAGCCGCTTGGCTTGCGGCAAACGGCGATTATGTCGCGATTATTGAGGGACATGCAGACGAACAGGGCACGCGTGAATACAATTTGGCCTTAGGCGCGCGCCGTGCCAATGCGGTACGCGAGTTTCTTGTTTCTCAGGGTGTGGCCGGGGTGCGCTTGAAAACTCTAAGCTATGGAAAAGAGAGACCAATTGAAATTTGTTCTGCGGAAGATTGCTATGCGCAGAACCGGCGAGCCGTAACAATTATTTCAGGCGGACTCACGAGCTAAAGGAGGAAATTGCGATGCGCGCGCTTGCAGTTACTGTGTTTTTATTGGCTGGCGTTTCACCGTTGGCAACCGTCGCACAGACAAAAGAAGAGACCCTGGCAGATATACGCCAGCAATTGTCCATCCTCTATGTCGATGTACAACGACTGAAACGCGAACTTTCAACCACAGGCGCTCCGCAAAACTCTGTTTCGGGTGGTTCTGTTTTATCTCGAATGGATGCAATCGAACGCGAACTACAAAGCCTGACCGGTAAGAGCGAGCAAATCGAGTTTCGCATCGAACAGATCGTCGCTGATGGGACTAACAGGATAGGCGATCTCGAATTTCGCCTGGTCGAACTAGAGGGTGGCGATCTGAGTCAACTTGGTGAAACGACCACATTGGGTGGGAACCTAGATACATCAACCGTTAAAACCCGGATCGAATCTTCTCAAAGTGAGCTTGCCATAGGTGAGGAGACAGATTTTCAGCGTGCGAAAGATGCGCTGGAGGCACAGCAATTCAGAGCTGCGGCTGAACAGTTTTCCGCGTTCACGCAGGCCTACCCTGGAAGCCCGCTTGAAGCTGAGGCGCATTTGCGTAGAGGGCAAGCACTGGAAGGTGCCGGTGTCATGACGGATGCCGCGCGTGCCTATTTGGAAAGCTATTCCGGGTATTCACAAAGCTTTGTTGCACCCGAAGCATTGTTTCGTCTGGGTTCTTCTCTTGGAAAGCTGGGGCAGGTTAACGAAGCTTGTGTTACCCTTAGTGAAGTCGAAATTCGCCACCCAGGGCATGTTTTTGCAGGACAAGCCAAGGCAGAGATGCAGAGCCTGGGATGCTCTTAGGCAAGGACGAAGTGAAAATCTTTAGTGCGGTTTCTACCGCACTAGCGCTTCATAAAGGCGAAAAAATTGGCGTTGCGGTTTCGGGTGGCGGGGACTCTGTCGGTTTGCTGCATTTGCTGCACCAGATTTGCAGAAATTCCGGCAAAACCATAGAGGCCATAACCGTTGATCATGGCCTAAGGGATGGTTCAGCTGCAGAGGCCGAATTTGTCAAAACAATGTGCAACAGCATTGGTGTGCGGCATGCGTCGGTGCTCTGGGCGGGCTGGAAAGGGGATGGAAACCTACAAAACGAGGCGCGGCGTGCAAGGTATCGACTGATCGCTGACTGGGCAATTTCGCGACAACTATCCTTTGTGTGCTTGGGTCACACGGAAAACGATGTTGCAGAGACTTTTCTAATGCGCGTTGCCCGTGAAAGCGGGGTCGATGGATTGTCACGGATGTCTGCGGACTTTCAGAAATCTGGGATGCACTTTCTACGCCCATTGCTTGATGTTTCTCGAAGTGAGTTGCGATCCTTCTTAAGGCACCAAAACATCGATTGGTGTGAAGATCCTTCTAATAGAAACGAGGCTTTTGAGCGTGTGCGCGCACGGCGCGCGTTGAAAGCTTTAGACAATAGCGGCATTTCTATCAGCGCATTGGCCGCTGTTTCGCGCAATATGTCTCAAGCCCGAGATGCATTGCGGGCAGTGACCCATTGTGTAAGCTCGAGTCTTGTGGCGCAACGCCATGGAGATCTCATTGTGCAACGCGCTGGGTTTCTTGCAGAAAACCCAGAGATCCAACGCCGTCTTCTTAACGATATTCTGAGTTGGATTTCAAACCGCGCTTACCCTGTCCGCCGCGCGCCGATTGCTGACCTGATGGTTTCTATCCAAGAACAGCGGAATTTTTCGCTTGGGGGGTGTATGGTGTTTGTGGGTTCTAAGGAAATTCGCATTGCACGGGAATACAATGCGGTTCGCGATCTTGTAGAATACTCACCCATGTGGGATCGCTGGGCCATAGAGGGACCTTGGCGGGTTGGCATGGCCGTGCGTGCATTGGGTGAACCATCGCTAGCAATACTAGAAGACTGGAGAGCGCTGCAGATTCCAAGACAAACTTTAATGGCGTCGCCCTCTGTCTGGCAAAAAGACAAACTTTTAGCGGCTCCATTGGCGCAATTTGGCCAAGGTTGGCAGGCAAATCTGATAAACGGTTCTTTTCATGACGCAAATTCGCCAGAATAATCTTTTGTGGATTGAACCTTAGTGATTGATGTCTATTTAACACAGATGGCAGCTGTGTTAGAGACAGCTCCAATCGACTTTTAGGAGACTTGCTTTGGGCAACGCACGCAATATTGCTTTTTGGTTGGTGGCCTTCCTGCTGGTTGTCGCCCTGTTTAATTTATTCAGTGGCAACAGCAGCGCGCTACAGAGCCGCGAAATTGGGTATTCAGATTTCGTAGCAGCTGTTGATGACGGCGCGGTGACCAGCGTAACGCTGGACGGCGAAAAGGTTATTTATCGAGGAGCCGATGGTAAAGACTATGTGACCATCGCGCCAGACGACGCAAAAGTAACAGAGCTTTTGCTGGCAAAGAACGTGCCTGTACAGGCCGAAGCTCAAGAGCAGTCAGGACTTCAGTCCTTTTTGCTAAGCCTTTTGCCATTTGCGCTTTTGATCGGTGTTTGGATTTATTTCATGAACCGTATGCAAGGGGGCGGCAAAGGCGGCGCGATGGGTTTTGGGAAATCCAAAGCCAAAATGCTAACAGAAAAGCATGGCCGCGTTACATTTGATGATGTCGCTGGCATCGACGAAGCCAAGGAAGAGCTTGAGGAAATTGTAGAATTTCTGCGCAACCCGCAAAAGTTCTCGCGTCTCGGCGGTAAAATTCCAAAAGGCGCTTTGTTGGTCGGGCCTCCGGGCACTGGTAAAACACTGCTTGCCCGCGCCATCGCAGGTGAAGCTGGCGTTCCATTCTTTACAATCTCTGGTTCTGACTTTGTCGAAATGTTCGTAGGTGTCGGTGCATCCCGTGTGCGTGACATGTTTGAACAAGCCAAAAAGAACGCACCTTGCATTGTATTCATCGATGAAATCGACGCAGTCGGTCGTCATCGTGGTGCCGGCTACGGCGGTGGCAACGACGAACGCGAACAAACATTGAACCAATTGCTGGTTGAGATGGATGGTTTTGAAGCCAACGAAGGTGTGATCATTCTGGCGGCGACAAACCGCAAGGACGTGCTGGACCCAGCATTGTTGCGTCCAGGTCGTTTTGACCGGAACGTGACCGTGGGTAACCCGGACATCAAAGGTCGTGAAAAGATTTTGGGCGTGCATGCGCGCAAGACACCGCTTGGCCCAGATGTTGATCTGCGCATTATTGCTCGTGGTACACCTGGTTTCTCTGGTGCCGATCTTGCGAACCTCGTAAACGAAGCTGCATTGACGGCGGCCCGTGTTGGACGCCGGTTTGTGACAATGGTCGATTTTGAATTTGCGAAAGATAAAATCATGATGGGTGCAGAGCGCCGCAGCATGGTTATGACCCAAGAGCAAAAAGAAATGACCGCTTATCACGAAGCAGGCCACGCGATTGTCGGCATCACTCTGCCAAAATGTGATCCTGTTTATAAGGCAACCATCATTCCACGCGGCGGCGCATTGGGCATGGTTATGAGCCTTCCAGAAATGGATCGTCTGAATATGTTCAAAGAAGAATGTCATCAGCGCTTGGCAATGGCGATGGCTGGTAAAGCAGCCGAAATCATCAAATATGGTGAGGACGAAGTGTCTAACGGTCCGGCGGGCGACATTCAGCAAGCCTCTGGCCTGGCACGCGCGATGGTTATGCAGTGGGGCATGTCCGACAAAGTTGGCAACATCGATTACCAAGAGGCTGCTGCCGGGTATCAAGCTAACGGTGGGGCCGGTGGGTTCTCTGTGTCTGCGGCAACCAAAGAGATGATCGAGTCGGAAGTAAAACGCTTGATTGACGAAGGCTATAAGCGCGCGGCAGAAATTCTAACCGAAAAAAGCGATGAATTTGAGCGGCTTGCACAAGGCTTGTTGGAATATGAAACGCTGACGGGCGAAGAGATTAACCGCGTTATCAGAGGGGAGCCTCCACATGCGTCTGATGATGATGACGAAGATAACAAGGACGAAGGCAATGCGCCAAGTCTGACGGCGGTTCCAAAAACCAAGCCACGGACAAAGCCCTCTGGTGACAGTGATTTAGAACCAGAACCCTCAGCATAATTGACTTGTTTAAAATTGAACCCCAGCGCTACAAAGTGGCGCTGGGTTTTTTTTGTGGGATCACTTACCCTGAAATTAGCGTTCACTGAATGGCCTTACATGCTCGAGCGACGCTCCTAAGGGGGAATATGTCGGAAATACGCGCTGTGGGTGGGCAACTTTATGTAAGATTTAGCCATGAAATGCTTGCGATCGGAGAGAATTCGCCATGGGTTATAAGTCTGACATTGATATTGCGCGCGAAGCCAAAAAGCGTCCAATTCAGGAAATAGGCGCCAAGCTTGGCATGAGCGCAGAAGATCTTTTGCCTTATGGCCACGACAAGGCAAAGGTTGGCCAAGACTATATCAACTCTGTTCAGTCAAATGATGACGGTAAACTGATTCTGGTCACAGCGATCAACCCAACACCTGCTGGTGAGGGCAAAACGACGACAACAGTTGGTTTGGGCGATGGTCTGAACCGCATCGGGAAAAATGCCACGATTTGTATTCGCGAGGCGTCTCTTGGGCCAAACTTCGGTATGAAGGGTGGAGCAGCAGGTGGCGGCTATGCACAGATCGTGCCCATGGAAGAAATGAACCTGCACTTTACCGGTGACTTTCACGCGATCACATCCGCGCATTCCTTGCTCTCTGCAATGGTCGACAATCACATCTATTGGGGCAACAAACTAGACATCGACACACGGCGTGTCACTTGGCGACGTGTTGTTGACATGAATGACCGTGCCTTACGCCAAATCACCGCGTCTTTGGGTGGGGTTTCCAACGGTTTCCCACGCGAAGCTGGGTTTGATATTACGGTAGCCTCTGAAGTCATGGCGATTTTGTGCTTGGCGACAGATTTGAAAGATCTTGAGAAACGCCTTGGTGATATAATCGTTGCCTACCGTCGTGACAAAAGTCCGGTTTATTGCCGCGACATCAAAGCCGAGGGTGCAATGACAGTGCTCTTGAAAGATGCGATGCAGCCAAACCTTGTTCAAACGCTGGAAAATAACCCAGCCTTTGTACACGGCGGGCCTTTCGCAAACATCGCCCATGGCTGTAACTCTGTGATCGCGACCAAGACAGCCTTAAAAGTGTCTGACTATGTTGTGACCGAAGCCGGGTTTGGGGCCGATTTAGGCGCAGAAAAATTCATGAACATCAAATGCCGCAAAGCTGGCATTGCACCTTCTGCGGTTGTTCTGGTTGCTACTGTGCGGGCGATGAAAATGAACGGTGGCGTGGCCAAAGCGGACCTAGGAACCGAAAGTGTTGAAGCCGTTGAAAAAGGCTGTGCAAACCTTGGACGTCACATCGAAAACGTAAAGTCGTTTGGTGTGCCGGTTGTCGTGGCAATTAACCACTTTGTAACCGATACGGACGCCGAAGTAGACGCCATCAAAGCGTTTGTCGCAACTCACGGATGCGAGGCCATCTTGTCCCGCCACTGGGAGCTGGGATCGGAAGGCTCAGAAGACCTTGCCAAAAAGGTTGTTGATCTGGCCGAGTCTGGTTCCGCGCATTTTGCGCCGATCTACGCCGATGATATGCCTTTGTTTGAGAAGATTGAAACAGTGGCAAAGCGCATTTACCGAGCCGACGAAGTACTTGCCGACAAAAAAATCCGCAATCAGCTGCGGGAATGGGAAGACGCCGGATATGGCAACCTGCCAGTGTGTATGGCTAAAACCCAATACTCATTTTCTACCGACCCGAATCTGCGCGGTGCACCAACCGGCCATTCAGTTCCGGTTCGAGAAGTACGATTGTCTGCCGGTGCAGGTTTCATCGTTGTTGTATGCGGAGAGATTATGACAATGCCGGGTCTGCCACGCGCACCCTCGGCGGAATTCATCAAGCTTAACGAAGAAGGGCAGATAGAAGGGTTGTTCTAACCTCAAAAATAGGGTTTCTGCATTCCTGAAGCCCAAGGGCCGCAGGAGAGTAGAGATGACCGCAACACGACGACCCGAGAATTGTCACGACATGACCGCTGTGCGGCATGGCATTGATGCAGTCGACCAGGAACTTGTGACCCTTTTGGTCCAGCGCGCGGGCTTTATTGACCGTGCGCTCGAACTCAAAAAGGGCAATGGTTGGCCGGCGCGAATTCCGGATCGTGTTGAAGAAGTTGTTGAAAATGTGCGCGCCGAAGCGGCGCGACAGGGGCTGGACCCGAATCTTGTAGATTGCCTTTGGCGACAATTGATTGAGTGGTCCATAGATCGAGAAGAGCAGGGGCTTTCACAAGAATAGTTGTGACCCCTTTGATATTTGCTGGAGAAAAACATGGCGGCGGAAATTATTGACGGTAAGGCCTTTGCGGCAACGGTACGCGA
Source organism: Cognatishimia sp. WU-CL00825 (assembly GCF_040364665.1). Lineage (NCBI taxonomy): Bacteria > Pseudomonadati > Pseudomonadota > Alphaproteobacteria > Rhodobacterales > Paracoccaceae > Cognatishimia > Cognatishimia sp. WU-CL00825. Next base: position 1,436,630 of record NZ_BAABWX010000001.1, on the reverse strand, counting down.
AAAGGTCGCGCTGCATGTGACGCGCCTGAAAGAAGAAAACGGTATTACGCCTGGCTTGGCCGTTGTGCTGGTGGGCGAAGACCCTGCAAGCCAAGTATATGTCCGATCGAAAGGAAAGCAGACTGTTGAAGTCGGCATGAATTCTTTTGAACACAAGCTTGACGCGGACACATCAGAGGCCGATTTGCTTGACGTTGTGGACAAGCTAAACAACGATCCTGCAGTGCACGGAATTCTTGTGCAGCTGCCTTTGCCCGGTCATCTGAACGAGGATTTGATTATAAATTCGATCTCGCCAGAGAAAGACGTTGATGGCTTTCATATTTCCAACGTTGGGTTGCTGGGCACGGGCCAGAAATCCATGGTGCCCTGTACGCCTCTTGGCTGCCTTATGATGCTGCGCAATTACCATGGCTCTTTGTCGGGCCTAAATGCGGTTGTCGTTGGCCGTTCAAACATTGTGGGCAAGCCAATGGCGCAGTTGTTGCTTGGTGATAGCTGCACGGTAACAATCGCTCATAGCCGCACCAAAGATCTGCCTGATGTCGTGCGTCGTGCAGATATTGTAGTGGCCGCAGTCGGCCGGCCTGAAATGGTGCCAGGCGATTGGATCAAAGAAGGTGCGACGGTTATTGACGTTGGCATCAACCGAATTGAACGCGATGGCAAGAACAAGCTGGTTGGCGATGTGGATTTTGCTTCTGCTTCTGAAAACGCTGGCGCTATTACACCAGTTCCAGGTGGCGTGGGTCCGATGACAATCGCGTGCTTGCTGGCAAATACCGTCACGGCCTGTAGCCGGGCCAATGGGCTTGCAGAGCCAGAAGGGCTGACAGCCTGATCTTAGGGCGTTCCAATCAGGCAAACCTTATCGTCGCGAGGCACCTCGCGCCGATGGTCAATTCCCTTAACCGGGAAGTGCGACCACTCGGGGTGTTTGCCCTGTGACAATTGCCATGGCTTCGGGGCGCATCAACGCTCTGAGCGCCTTGTCAGTGCTGCGCAATCCGCCGGTGTAGGTGCCATATGCAGGCATAATGACACGGTCAGAATCAAACAAAAATGCCGGTCGCGAAATGCCGCGTAGACGCGTTTGTACCCGTACTTTGGGGTGATAGTGCCCAGAGATTTCGCCGCTTTGTCGCGGGTCTGCAATATGGCGAAACGCTAAGGGTGGTAAAGGCAACTCTGCTAAATGCGCCCCCGGCAATTCGATAGGTCCAGGATCATGGTTGCCTTCGATCCAAACCCAACGCAGACCAGCCTGCATGCGATTGATCCAATTGCTTTCGGCCTCTGGCAGGGCATCCAGCACCTGTAAGTCATCAAAGCTATCACCCAAACAAATTACGGTTTCTGCAGCGGTTTGTCGGATGTCATTTTCCAGCCGAATTAACGTGTCGCGCGTGTCATATGGGGGCAAAATAGAACCGCCATTGCGTGCGATCCTTTCGGACTTACCAAGATGCAAATCAGAGACACAGAGCAAATTCTTTGCGCGCCACCAAAGCGCACCAGATCCAAGCGCTGTAAGCTGGGTACCGGCTAGGGTGAAATCCAAAAAGTTCATAGCCAATTGGTGGCGTGATTCTAAAGGCCAATCAACCGCTAAATGTCAGCTTTGTTCCAAACCGGCAGCTTGCATAATCGCGGCCTCTTCTTCCTGCAACAAGCGTTCCTCGGCCCCGCCGGACACCGACACTTTGCCCATTTCCAAAAATAGGGGCGCAGCCAAGGGGGAAACTCTGTCCAATAACACCAAGTCAATGCGCCCCTCAACACGATCCAGCATTTCCTCGATACGAGAAAAGTCCACCAACCCGCGCATTGCTTCGTCACGTGTGATCTGCATCAACAGATGATCGGGATCATATTTGAGTAAGGTGTCATACAATATGTCACTAGAGAACGTCGCTTGCCTGCCTGATTTACGCTTTCCCAGGTTGTTTCGCTCGATCAGACCGGCAATGGTCGCTGCTCCGCGAAAGCTGCGTTTCATAAGCGCATTTTGTGACAGCCAGCCATCCAGCCCATCGCGCAAATACTGCCTTTCAAAGAGGGGCGTAGGGTCGGTGACAGCGTCCAGTCCCCAGATCAACGTGGCATAGTCGGTGGCGACAAACCCCATTGGGGCCAGCCCCAGCTCTTCCATGCGCTTGGTCAGCAAAAGTCCAAGTGTTTGTTGGGCATTGCGGCCGGCAAACCCGTATACACAAATATGATGACGCCCATCATGGGGGAAGCTTTCAATGAGCAGGCGATTTGGTTGCGGCAGCTGAGAGGTCTTACGCTGCAGCTCCAACCAATCCACGGTGTGCTGTGGCAAGCCGGGCCATGTTTTGTTTTGAAACAGCTGCAAAATCCGGTTTGATAGTTGCGTAGATGTAGCAAATTTGGTGCCGGAAAAAACCGCAATTTTCGGTTTTCGTCCGGGTGTTTTTGAAACTTCAACTGTCAGCTCCCGCAACCCTTCATACCGAACGATTTGGCCACCAATCAAAAAAGTGTCTCCTTGGGTCAATGAAGCTGCAAAATTCTCTTCAATTTCGCCAAGGAGCTTGCCCCCGCGGGCACGTTTCATACGCACTTTTAATAGGTCACTGTCCTGAATAGTTCCCGCATTCATCCTGATTTTCGCCGCGAGACGTGGATCTCGCAGTTGCCAACTTCCGCCAGATTGCAATTGCAATCGTTGCCATTGATCATAGGCCTTTAACGCGTAGCCACCTGTTGCACAGAATTGCAAACATGCGTCAAATTCATCGCGCGTTAATGTGCGAAAGGCTCCAGCGGAGGTCACTTCAAGAAACAGTGCATCAGCATCAAACGGTCCAGAGGATGCGCAAAGCAGAATATGCTGGCACAACACATCACGCGGTCCAGCCGCTCGGGTTTCCCCGTCAAGGTCGTGGGCATAGACGGCCCCTAGCGCTGCCACACACTCAACAACTTCAAATCGGTTCGCGGGCACCAGCAGCGCCTTGGACGGGGCGTTATAGCGGTGATTGGCGCGCCCGATCCGCTGAACCAGCCGCTTTACGTTCTTTGGTGCGCCAATCTGGATAACCAAATCAACGTCGCCCCAGTCGATGCCAAGATCAAGGCTGCCAGTGCAGACAATAGCCCGCAGCTCACCGCGTACCATTGCGGCTTCAACCCGTTCGCGTTGTGTGCGGTCTAGGCTGCCGTGATGGATGCCAATGGGTAAGCTTTCATCATTTGCCAACCAAAGCTTGTGAAAAAATATTTCCGCCTGCGCGCGTGTGTTGTGAAACACCAATGTCGTTTTGTGTTTCTTGATCTGTTCCAAAACCGCTGGAATCGCATAGGCTGCACCGCCTCCTGACCAAGGCGGTGCCTCTAAAGTCGTCAACATCTGAATGTCGGGCGCAGGCCCGGGGTCTGCGTGCAAGATGGGGCAGGGATCGGGGTTTTTTGCGAGCAAATACGCGATCTCTTCGGGATCATCTACGGTGGCGGACAAGCCAACGCGCTTCAGCTCGGGGCAAAGACTTTGAAGGCGCGAAAGTGCCAACATCAGTTGATCGCCACGTTTGCTTTCTGCAAGTGCATGTATTTCGTCAACAATCACCCGCTTAAGCCCTGCAAATGTTCGGGCTGCATCAGGATAGCTGATCAATAGTGCCAGGCTTTCAGGTGTTGTCAGCAAGATATGAGGTGGGTCGGCGCGCTGTCTTTTCTTGTGAAAATTTGACGTATCACCGGTGCGATCCTCTATGCGCACATCAAGCCCCATTTCTTCGACAGGTTTGCGCAGATTTCGTTTAATATCGGTCGCGAGGGCTTTTAATGGCGAGACATACAGCGTGTGCATTCCGGCATGCGGGGTTGCCGATAGATCAACAAGTGTTGGCAAAAAGCCTGCAAGTGTTTTGCCCCCTCCGGTTGGCGCGATCAACAAAAGGGCAGGGTCATTGTGCCTTTGCAACATCTCACGTTGATGCGGGTGTATTTCCCAGCCTTTAGAGCGAAACCAGTTTTGGAATTGCTGCGGGAAGTCGCTCATAAGCTGTTGTTAGTCCTGGGCAGGCGCACAAAACAATTGATAAAGTAAACCAATGACTTGGGCTGTATTTGGGTCCGCAAGCGTATAAAAGACTGCCTTGCCATCGCGCCGCGTCGCCACAAGTCCGTCTTCACGCAATCGCGCGAGCATCTGACTGACCGCGGCTTGTCGCACATCCAAGAGTGCTTCGAGCTCACTAACCGATTTTTCGCCTGAACTTAGGTGGCAAAGTATCATCAAGCGACCGCCATGCGCCAAGGTTTTCAAATAAGCGGCGGCGGCCTCTGCGTTGCTTGCCATAGCCTCTGTGGAAATTGCTGCATTCTGCATGATCTGTGACGGAGCCTTGTTATTTTGGTATTTATTAACACGTCAAATCTCTAAGTGCGAGATCCATGACAGGCGTTAGTACACCTTTGCTGCAGGCTTGCGTTTGCGCCCAATAAAAATCATCAGTGAGACGACCATCAAGATTGCAGACAGCAAAAAAGCAGCACCAGGCAAGTAGATTGGCGCGTTTGGAGCGGAAAAATAAGCAAAGGTTTGCGTCATCAGCAAGGGTGAGAATATCATCGCCACAGAGGTTACTGATGCCAAAACGCCCTGCAATTCACCCTGTGCGTCATCTGGGATGCGCCGCGACATGATGCCTTGCAATGCAGGAACGCCGATGGCGGCCAATGCAGCGAATGGCGTAAAACCAAGCGCAAACATGCCAGACGATACAAACCCCATAAATATCAACATGATCACTTCGATCGAAAGCCCTGCAATCACCGTTCCTCGGTGGCCCAAATGCTTGATGGATGGCTGCACCAAAACGCCCTGAACAATCGCAAAGAAAACGCCAAAAACGGCAAGTGACACGCCGATCATGCCAGGCCCCCAACCAAAACGCTCTGTGGTGAAATACGGCCAGGTGACCGGGTACACGAAACTTGAAACCTGATAGAAAAAGAAAACCAGCAAAAGCGCGGTCAAGCCCGGCATTTTAGTCACTGCAGAAAATGCGCCAAGCGGATTAGCGCGTGCCCAGGTGAAAGGGCGCCGTATTTGGTCGGTTACCGTTTCTTTTAACACCAACCATCCCAAGAAACCGTTCATCGCAGCCAATGCGGCGGCAGCATAAAATGGGGCGCGTGTTCCATAGCTGGCCAAAAGGCCGCCAATGACGGGGCCCAAAACAAATCCGATGCCAAATCCCGCGCCTATCAAGCCAAAGTTTTTTGCCTTTTCTTCTGGGGCGCTGATATCTGCCATAAAGGCCGAAGCCGTGGAATGCGTCGCTGCAGTTATGCCCCCAACAATCCGCCCGGCTAGCAATAACCAGATCGTACCAGCTGTCGCCATGACCAAGTAATCTGCTGTCATTATGACCAAAGAAGTCAACAAGATTGGTCGACGCCCATAGCGGTCTGACAGATTGCCAATCAATGGGCTGAATAGAAATTGCATCGCAGCAAAAGCGGTGGTCAGTAGTCCCCCCCAGATCGCGGCATTTGCGATGTCACCGCCTTGGACTTCGCCAATAAGGTCAGGCATCACCGGCATGATCAAGCCGATCCCCATCGCATCGATCACGACTGTCAAAATAATAAATACAATTGGCAAGCGCGAGGTCATTTGGCTTTTCCCGAACTGGTAATTCAGCAATGCAGTCATCGCTGAGGAACTGCGGTAACAATGGAACAGAAATGTCTATGGTTTTGAAATTTCTAAGGCAGCAGCAGCACATAGGCAAATTTGTGCGAGGCAAGGCGAAACCATTTTCGCATGATCAGTCTCCAAAGCGTCATATAACGCAGATGCAAGCGCTGTCAGTTGCGCAAGTTGCGCGAATTCTGCACCCTTTTGCTTGGCCAGCAAGCCGCAAACTCGTACGGCCCAGTTGGCGCAGCTTAGCACGCCAGATCTATCTGCAATTTCGACCGTACCCAAACGCAGCGCTTTGGCCAATGCAGATCTGGTCGCATTTTGCTCTGGGCCTTTGGCGTCAAAAGCAATGGAAACCACGTTTTTGCGAACTTCCATGAGCTCTGCAAGCAAGACGTCTGCCTCGGGCAACATGTGATTTGTAAGCGCCTTTTCACTGATGCTAAGAAACTGACGCAATCGAAGTGCAATCGCCGTATCTATCACGTTCTGTGATGCCATCCCGTTTAGGATATAACCGCTATGTTCAGGTGCCTCCAAAGCCCTGGCAAAGGCATCACGCAGCGCAGTGACGATTTCCCCAGATTTTGCGATGTCTACGGCCAATCCGGCTGGATCTATTTGCACTTCCATCGCAGCCCGATGGATAAAAAAGGCTGAATCTTCAGGGATATGCCCCAATTTTCCTTGTACCTTGGCGAGCGTCCCAGCGACCAAAAGCAAGGCGCGAACCTCTGCTGCGTCGGTAAAGAGACGTCCTGTTTCGCCCGTCGGATAGCGCTTGGAAAGGAGTGGACTTTCAAAAATTGATGCGGCCATTGTGTCCTCAGAGAGTTTTTCCCAATCCGGATAACGCAAGTCGTAGCCTAGGCAAAGCGTATATCAAGCGTGGCCAATGCGTTGGGCAAATTCAGTGATGTGATGCGCAAAGATTTCGGGTTGATCAACACAGCTTAGATGTCCGGCCTTGCGGATAATTTTGAATTCCGAGGCCGGAATAAGCGCCAGAGTTTCGCGCATAAGATCAGGCGGAACCATACCATCTTCGCTGCCGGAAATTCCTAGTGTTGGCAATCGCAGGCCGCTGGTTGGTGTATAAAAGTCGGCCCCCTTGATCGCGTGCATTGCGCCTAGCAAGGCATTTGTGGGGGTTGCAAGAAACAGAGATTGGTGCGCGAGGCGGGCGTCTGTTTCATGTGCTTTGCGGCTGAACCACGCGCGCATCATTTTTTCACAAATATGCATGGTACCGTTGTCCATCGTTTCTGCTATGTCGGCCTCCCAATGTGGGGCAAAACCAATTTTTACAGCGCTTCCAGACAGAACCAAAGCGCGCACTTGATCAAGTCTTTTGATCGCCAATCCCTGCGCGATCAATCCGCCCAATCCCAGACCAACAAGAATGCAGTCTTTGATATTTAGATGATCTAGCATTACTTCGACATCTTTGATGAGAGCACCCATGCCATAGGGTGGGGGAGGGCAATCGGTCTGGCCATGTCCCCGAAGATCAAGGCATATCAAACGCAATTCTGTTGGCAACAAATCTAAAACATCAGACCAAATGCCAGCATCAGTACCGATGGTGTGTAGAAAAACAATTGGTGGCGCGTCATCTGGCCCGCGCATCGTCGCATTCAACATCACGAAATTCTTTGCGTCAGTCATTCTCCAACCCCAAACGCAAATGTGCCATGATCTGTCCATGGTCGCTGGCCAGTTTGTTGTAAGGTGCTTCGGGGTGGCTGCCGTCTGTCAAATGGTCGTTGAGAACGCTGAAATATTCCATTTCTCCAAGTTTTTTGGAATTGTCTGGATGAAAATGATGAGACAAATAAATTTGATCAATGCTTTCATACACACCGCCAAAAGCCGTTGTATATACGACATCACGTAAACTTTTACGAACAAACAGCTTTTCCGCCGATGTAAGGCGCATCTCCTGCATATTTTTCCGAATGGCGAGATCCTGTTCAGCGCTATACCGGTCGCGCGGGGATTGGGCATCATGGCGCAGCATCCAAGCATAGTTCTTAAAGGGTACTTCCCCAGAAATGATTTCAGAGCTAACCGCATGTTCTCCGTCATTAAAATCGCCAGTCACGATCACGGGATTGCCGGCCCGCAACTCTGCAACAATCTCGCGGCGCAACACCCAAGCTTCGGCCATACGCCGAATTGCAGCGCGCATGGCACCCATTGCGCGGCCCATGGGGTCATATTTGTTCAGGTCCGCTTCGACAGCAAACGCGGCACCCGCAGGCGTGATAAATTCTCCGAGTTTTGATTTCAGATGGCAGGTAAAAACCGTAATGTCTTGGCCATCAATTGGCACCTTCGCCTTTAGGATGGGGCGCGAAAGCCTTTTGATTTCAAAGTATCCGGCGCTTTCCCCACCTAGTTCCTTAAGTGGAATTTTCACTGGTTCATCAAGGTCTTGAATGATTTCGGGTGCCCCAGAAAACCCATAGCGGCTCAGGATCGCCACTCCGGGTCGCCGTTGGCCGGGTGTTGCCGTATCATTGGTGTTTGCAGCAAAGGCCAAAGCGGCGTCTTTGTAGCCTGAAAACCCAAGCTTTTTGAAGATGGCTTTCCGATGATATCGTTTATTTTTTGGGGGGATGACTGCGGCGTTTAGCTCGTTGCCTCGGGTTTCGGCTTCGCGCAACACCTCGCGCAACGCTTTTTCTTCAAAAACTTCTTGAAATCCGATCACATCGGCATCCATCGCCAACAATTGATCGGCCATCCAGTCCACTTTCCAAGCGTATTCCTCTGGGGTGTAAGACTGAAATTTGTAGTATTCTTTGTCTGCGCCAATCAGGTTTTTGACATTAAATGATGCGATGGTGAAACGTGTCATAGAGCCCCCGTATTTCCAAGTATTTCAAACCCAACCTTCTGATCAAGCGCCTTGATTTTGAGGGGCCTGCTCAAGCTGTGTGACCCAGTTTTGCAGGGTTTCTAAGGATTCCGGTTCGTCCAAAAACGGGACGTGACCCCGATCTTTAACGGTGGCCATAATCGCTTGAGGCAAGGCAATGCGCATCTTTTGGAATGTATCTGCCGCAAGCAAATCAGAATTTTCACCGCGTAAAACCGCAAGAGGAAGGTTCGATAGTGCCTTGAAAAAAGGCCATAAATCTGGAGCAGAGTCTAAAGGTACAGCCAGCACGCTATCGCGCAATTTGGGGTCATAGTTGATCACCAATCCTTTCTCTGTTTGGTGATAAAACTTCTCGACTTCTTCGCGCCAGCGACTTTGCGGCACGTTTTCAAAACCGGCCATGACGCTGTGTCTTGCCTCTGTGGCTTGCGCCATGGTTTGCCAAGGTGGGTTTTGGCCGATGTAATTCATGATGACTTTTAAGCCCTCCAGATTTAGATCAGGGCCGATGTCATTAAACGCCACGCCAAGCAGGCGATCCGGGGCCATGGCCCCGATGGTGATGGCGCAGAGGCCGCCGCGGGAGGTACCGATAATTGCGAATTTCTTTATTCCCAGAAAATCCATAAGCTCCAGCGCATCTTGGCTTTCGCGTGGGATGTTATAGGTGGTGAAATCTTTGGCCCAATCAGATTTTCCACGGCCACGATAATCCATTTTTAACAAACGGACTTCGCCCAGTTTTCCATTTATATAACTGAAATCACTAGAGTTTCTGGTTAATCCGGCAAGGCAAAGAATGGGAATTCCCTGGCCTTCGTCAGAATAATAAAGCGTCAGGCCGTCGGATGTTTCAAAATGGGGCATTAAATACCTGCAATTTTAGTTATTTCAGTCAAGTTTTTCAGTTGATGGTCCGGGCCATGGGGCAGGCAGTCCACCGGTTCGGCGGCACGATTAACCCAGACAGTTTGGAAACCAAACCCAGATGCGCCAGCAACATCCCAGCCATTGGAAGACACAAACAGCACCTCGTCCGCAGTACAGTTGAAACGCTTGAGGACCAAATCATAAACCCGGCTGTCGGGCTTAAACACGCCCACGGATTCAACGCTTAGAACGTCATCCAACCAAGTAGAAAGGCCCGCGCTTTTCACGGCACCATCCAACATATCGGGTGATCCATTGGACAGAATTCCGGTATTAAGTCCTTGAGATTTAAGAGTTTTTAGCATTTCCGGCACTTCCGGATATGCGGATAACTCCCAATAAAGCTGCAACAGGCGGCGGCGCAAATCTGTGTCGTTTTCAAGCCCAGAGGCTTGCAGTGACCAATCCAGAGCCTCTTGTGTCACCTGCCAAAAATCCGTGTGATTGTGGGTGATGGCCCGCAGCCAGGTGTACTGAAGCTGCTTGTTGCGCCAGTCGGCTGAAACCTTGTCCCAATGGGTTGCAAAGGCAGCGTGCTCTGGCTCTGCAGCGGCTTGGCGGGCGGCGGCGGAAACATCAAACAGCGTTCCATAGGCGTCAAAAATGCAGGTTGTAATCGACATCGGTGTCCTCCACGCGACCAGAATGCGCAGGCATCGGGTAAAGTCAATTGATCGGTTTGCCATTCCTAACGTCAAACTCTAAGTTGCCAAGCGACCGCTTTGACGATCAGGGCGAAAACTAAGATTGGAAAATTCATGACGGCTGCAAAGTCTGGCGATAACGTTCAAATTCACTACACTGGCACATTGAGCGACGGAAGTGTTTTTGACAGCTCTGAAGGGCGTGATCCATTGGCGTTCACTTTGGGATCTGGCCAAGTTATCAAGGGCTTTGACGATGGTGTGACCGGTATGACGGTTGGAGAAAAGAAAACCGTCAACATCCCTTGTGCCGACGCATATGGCCCATCCCACGAGGGAATGATCCAAGATGTGCCACGCGAACAGATCCCAGCAGAAATCCCGTTGGAAGTGGGTCTGATGCTGCAAATGCAGGGCCCGGATGGCCAAGTTATCCCGGTAAAGGTGATGAATATCACGGATGAAGCCGTGACTTTGGACGCCAACCACGAGCTCGCGGGCAAGGATCTGACCTTTGCTTTGGAGCTGGTTGCGATCGCCTAGGTCATCTTTCGTTAATTGTACAATTTGTACGTTTCAGAGCTTGAAACGTACGATTCGAGTAGGGCGTGGCATGGGTCGCGCCCTATTGCCATTTGATGTCTGCTAACCATTCTTTAACCGCATTGATGGCGGCATTGGCTGATTGGCTGCTGTGCGAGAGCAGCCAGACGTCACGCTTGGGCAGGGGGGGCAGACCTTTGGGGCGCACCAGTTCGCGCAGCCGACGGTCCATCGCGGCGACGCGTCTTGGCAAAATGGTTTTGCCGATGCCGGCGGCGACGGCTTCGAAGGCGGTGGTTGCATCCAGCACGGTCAGCGAAGAAGCCCCTTGGGGACTTTGCGCGATGGCGGCATTTAGCCAGATGGCCTGAGGGAAGGTGGCTTGGGAATCGTCGTAACCGATCCAGGCTGAGGTGTCAGATTTGTCGCTGGTGGTTTGTTCCGGGCCAAAAATAGCATAGTGCAATTGCCCGATCTTGCGCGCGGTGGTTTTCAGCCCGCCAGCTACCGGACGCGCCAAACGGATCGCAAGATCTGCTTCGCGTTTTGTCAGATCGATATTTCGGGTCTCGGGCACCAGTTCGATGGTGATATTGGGATGACGCCTTTGAATGCGCGTTAATTCAGGTACTAGAATGCGATTGATGACCAGAGGCACGGCACTGACGCGCACGGTGCCGCTTGTGGACAGGCCAGCGCTGCCCGAAAGTTCCTGGATCTCGGTGTTTTGCTGTTCGATGATTTCGGCGTGTTCGAGGATTGTCAGGCCGATATTTGACAGTTCATAGCCGTTGTCTCCGCCCTTTTGGATGAGCTTGACATCAAGCTTGCGTTCTAGGGCTGCGATGCGTCGGGAAACGGTGGTTTCGCTGACACCGGCCTTGCGGCCTGCCTCGGTAAAAGAGCCGGTGCGGTGTATCGCCAGGAGGTATCTGAGGTCGTTCCAATCATGATCCTGCATTTTTGCAGATTAACTTGGCTAATTTGCTGGGGCAACCTGCTATTTTGCTGTGTTATAAAATTTCGTGACGGAACAGGGAGGGTGCACCGTGAAATATGTGGTTCTATTTGAAGACAATCCAGAGACTGATCTTTGTACGCGTCTGAGTTATCTTCCCCTGCATCTGGCCTATTTGGAAAAAAACGCCGATCGCATTTCTGCGGTTGGGGGGCTGACGGATGCAGATGATATTGGGCGGGGCGATCTGTGGGTGTTGACCGCAGAGGATGAAGACGAGGTGGCGCGCTATGTGCGGGAAGACCCGTTTTGGCCCACGGGGCTGCGCAAGTCGTTTCAGATTATGAAGTGGCGTCAGGTTTTTGCAAATGGGGCCCGGATCGCCCAGGCAGAACCGGCGTTTGCCTAAGAATTATAGCGCGTTTTGACCTCTCTGAAAACGCGAAGGGCCCTGCGGTGCAGGGCCCTTATTTGTTTGCGGTTGGGTCGGTTTACAGGTTTTCCGGCTGCGGCATGCCCAGCACGTGATACCCGCCATCAACCCGCAGAATCTCACCTGTGGTACAGGCCCCGGCGTCCGAAGCCAGATAGACGGCTGTGCCGCCCACGGCTTCGAGCGTTGCGTTTGAGCGCAGGGGGGCGTTGGTTTCGGTTTGACGATAGGTCTTGCGTGCGCCACCGATGGCTGCCCCAGCCAGGGTTTTCATGGGGCCGGGTGAAATAGCGTTCACACGGATGCCGTCCGGACCAAGATCATTGGCCAAATAGCGGGTGGTGGCCTCGAGTGCGGCTTTGGCGACCCCCATCACATTATAATAGGGGGTGACGCGATTAGAGCCCTGATAGGTCAATGTCAGCAAGGTGCCGCCATTGTCTTTCATCATGGGATAGGCGCGGCGCGCCACTTCGATAAAGCTATAGGCCGAGATATCGAGCGAGTTTTTGAAATTTGCCCGGCTTGTGTCAAGGAAACGGCCTGTCAGCTCGTTTTTGTCGGAGAAGGCGATGGCGTGCACCACAAAATCGATGCTGTCCCAACGCGCTTTCAGCGCTGCAAACGCCGCGTCCAGCGAGGCGTCGTCGGTGACATCAACGTCAACCATCAGATCGCTGCCAACCCGTTCGGCCAGAGGTGCCAGGCGCTTGCCAAAGGCGTCGCCCTGGTAAGAAAACGCCAGCTCTGCACCGGCTTCGGACATGGCTTTGGCAATACCCCAAGCGATGGAACGTTCGTTGGCAACGCCCATAATCAGGCCGCGTTTGCCCTTTAGTTGATCCGACATGTGGGTCTCCCTCATTCGCCGTTGTATTTAGACAGGATCATTGATCCGTTGGTGCCGCCAAAACCAAAGCTGTTGGTCATCACGCTATCAAGACCGGCGTTTTCGACGTGTTCGCGGGCGATTTCACCCTCGTTGATGCCTTCTGCAAGCGTATCAACGTTGATGGATCTGGTGATGAAGTCATTTTCAAGCATCAACAGGCAAAAGATGGCTTCCATCGCGCCAGCCGCACCCTGGCCGTGACCGGTCATGGATTTGGTTGAACTGATCGGAGGCGTGTTGCCTTCGCCAAAGACGCGGCGGACAGCCTCGACTTCGCCAACGTCGCCAACGGGCGTAGATGTGCCATGGGCGTTGATGTAGCTGACCTTGCGGCCCTCTGGCAGGGTTTGCAGAGCAAGACGCATGGCGCGTTCGCCGCCCTCACCAGAAGGGGCCACCATGTCGTGGCCGTCGGATGTGGCTGCAAAGCCTGTGACTTCGGCATAGATTTTTGCGCCACGCGCTTTGGCGTGCTCTAGATCTTCGAGCACAACAATGCCGCCGCCGCCGGTGATGACAAACCCATCGCGGTCTTGATCAAATGCGCGGGAGGCTTTGGTGGGCTCGTCGTTTTTCTTGCTGCTCATGGCGCCCATGGCGTCAAACAGGCAGGACAGAGTCCAGTCGAGTTCCTCGCCGCCACCGGCAAACATCACGTCTTGTTTGCCCATCATGATCTGTTCGGCGGCGTTGCCGATACAGTGCAAAGATGTCGAGCAGGCAGACGTAATCGAGTAGTTGATGCCTTTGATTTTAAAGGCAGTTGCCAGGTTTGCTGATATCGTCGAGCTCATGCATTTTGGCACGGCGAATGGCCCGATGCGTTTGGTCGCCCCGGTTTTGGCAACAGTTTGATGTGCGGTCAGCATGGCAGATGTGGACGGGCCACCAGAGCCAGCCACAAGGCCCGTGCGTTCGTTGACAATCTGATCCTCGGCAAGGCCAGAGTCCGCAATCGCTTGTTGCATCGCGATATGGGCATAGGCCGCGCCGTCTCCCATGAAACGCAACGTGCGTTTGTCGATGTGATCAGCAGTGTTGATTTTCAACGTGCCCGCAACACGGCTGCGAAAGCCATGTTCGATCATCTCGGGGCTGGCTTCGATGCCAGATTTACCTGCGCGCAGCGCGGTGGTGACTTCTTCTGCATTATTGCCGATTGAGGACACGATGCCCAAACCGGTGACAACTACTCGACGCATATGCGTTCTCCTGATTTTGGCCGCGATGTTCGTCGGGGAGGGCTTAGCTTTCTGAAAGGGCGACTTTCATGTCTTTGACTTCATAGGCGACTTCGCCGTCGATTTTCACAACACCATCCGCAACACCCATCGTCAGGCGACGGGTTTGGATGGCTTTGGTGAAGTCGATTTCATAAGTCAGCAGTTTGTTTTCCGGACGCACCATGCTTTTGAGTTTGACTTCGCCCACACCCAGCGCATAGCCGCGGCCCTGCCAGCCGCGCCAGCCCAGGTTGAAACCGGTCAACTGCCAAAGGCCATCCAGACCCAGACAGCCGGGCATGATTGGATTGCCGGGGAAGTGGCATTCAAAGAACCAAAGGTCGGGCGTGATATCGAATTCTGCCAACACATGACCTTTGCCATGCGCGCCGCCGTCAGCCGAGATTTCGCTGATACGATCCATCATCAACATCGGAGGAGCGGGCAGTTGCGCATTGCCGGGTCCAAATAATTCGCCGCGCGCGCATTTCAGAAGTCCGTCTTTGTCGAAGCTGGTTGGATAATCGGCCATGCAGGCGCGCCCCCTTGTCATGTTGTGTTCTTACCCTCCTCTATCACCCAGATCGTGTGTCCTGCAAGGGCTGGAGGCTGGGTTTGCGCCGGGGGTGGCACATGGATTTGAATTGAATTCCGCGCGGAATCTGCCTAGGGTCGTATCAGAGACAAGCGACAGGCCAAAATGACAGCACAATCCCAAATAGTCGGTACCCGATGGTTGACCCAAAGTGGCGTACGCCCGACGCGTCAACGCGTGGCCTTGGCATCGCTTTTGGTGGGCGATGGGCTGGACCGGCATGTCACTGCAGAAAGTCTGTTTGCCGATGTGTGCAAAGAGGGTGAAAGCGTTTCTTTGGCCACGGTCTATAATACTCTGCGGGCCTTTTGTGATGCGGGGCTCATGCAGGAAATCACGGTGGATGGCTCTAAAAGCTATTTTGACACCAATATTGCGGACCACCCACATTTTTATTGGGAAGATGATCGCATCTTGACAGATGCGCCGGCGGATCAGCTGAATATTGTGGCCTTGCCAGACGCTCCAGAGGGGGCAGAGATTTCCAAGGTAGATGTGGTTATTCGTCTGCGGCGCAAATAGGGCACGACGGCTAGGCTAATCTGATTGTAAGTGCTCAGCGTGACGCGCGGCCCCAAATAGGCACCGCGCTGTTTCTTAGCTGCTTAAGAGCCAATATCGGGTGAGGCCGTAAATATAGACCCCGGTGAACAATACATTGATGTATTTTAATTGTGGCTCGCTGCGCAACCAGCCGCAATAAACCCAAATAAGGCAAAATGGCAGACTGCAAAGCATGGCCGCGAGTTGCCAGCCCTGAACCACGCAAATAGCGCTGCCCAGTCCCAGAACAAAAGCGACCCATTTCATCGGCTGCTCGTAGGCAGCAAACGTCATAAGCGTCATTAATGTAAGAACTTTCTTGTTATCAGCGCCGTGGACCCGGCGTTCTGATATCTATGGTGTAGAGCTTTTTTTGCCTTGAGGCAATATAAGCTACGTCAGTTGGTGTTTGGTTGAATTGGTTCTTTGGCATTAAGCATGCCCAATATTGGGAATTGTGTGTTATCAATGGTTAAGCGCGCAATCATGCGTGTTTTCCCTCATACAGATCGGTTTTAATATGCAAATTCCAGAATGGACGAAACCTGCCCTCATGGGCGCGGGTGCAGGTGCCATTGCTCTGGCAATCGTTGGTTTTAACTGGGGTGGTTGGGTAACCGGCGGTTCAGCAATGCAATTGTCGAAACTAGACTCTCGGGCAGCTGTCGCTATGGCGCTAACGCCTTATTGTGTTCAAAACTCGAAAGACGACCCAATGTCCGCTGATGTGATGTTGGAGCTTGATAAAGCCAGTTCTTTTCAACGTCGTGGCGTTGTCGAGAAAGCTGGATGGGCGACGCCACTTGGTGCCGAAAAGCCGGATAGAGAGTTGGCAGACGCTTGCCAAAAAGCTCTTAATAAGAAAACATAACCAGCGTTCGCCGTCGAATAAGCAATTTGGCGGCGAATGACTTTTGATGACGCCTTTGCCATGGAGCCAAGACATGGGTGATGAGATTACAAAGATTGAACTAAGGTCAGCACTGACCTGTCCGTCTTGTGGTCACGTCGCGGTTGAGACAATGCCAACCGATGCCTGTCAGTGGTTTTACGAATGCAAATCCTGCCACACCGTTCTGAAACCTTTAGAGGGTGACTGCTGTGTGTTTTGTTCCTATGCCACCGTGCCGTGCCCGCCTATCCAACAAGGCGGGGCATGTTGCGGGTGAGGGGCGTTTGACGCTTTTACTCTGTGCCAGATGATCTAGCCGGGAATGTAGGCGTTGAGTTTATTGCCTTCTGGATCGCGAAAATATCCGCCATAAAACCCATGTTCGCCGCGCGGGCCAGGGGCACCCTCGCAACTGCCGCCCAGGGCAAGGCATTTCGCATGCATTGCTTCGACCTGTGCTTTGTCCGCCATTTTGAGCGCGATCATACTGCCATTGCCTTTGGTTGCGGCGGCGCCATCAAAGGGTGATGTGATACAGAAGGCCGGGGCCTCTCTGGAAGGCCCCCAAGCGGCCATCTGGCCGTGCTTCCACAGGCGGTTGATGCCAATGGTCGCAAACAGAGCATCATAAAACGCAAGCGCGGCATCAAAATTATTGGTGCCAATCGTGACGTAGCCAATCAAAATAGTGCTCCTGAAGTTTCAAAAGGGGGGCGAAAAGGGGGTGGTGGGTGCCTAAAACCATTGCCCCGGTTCCATCAGCCCCAATTCCAGCAATTGCCGGCTGTGCCATTCAAACGGCACGGAATTGTGCCATTTAAAGCTGGGAATATCAAAGGTGCTGCCGGGGTTGGTTTTCAGGGCTTTTGCCGTGCGGAACGAACACACGGCGGCGGTGATGTTGTTGTGCCATTCGCAGGCGAAGGTGTTGAATTCCTCGTCTGTCAAAGTGAAATCATCGCGCAGGCTAACGCCCGGCGTGGCCTTGAAAATCGAAATGCGGTCGATCTTGCGTTTGTCTTTGGGCACGTGTTCTTCAAAGCGCCACCGAAGACCGCCGTAAAAATTCAATTGCCGTTCTTTTGGGTGGTTGTGATTGTCTGGGTCATTGCGGCCCAAAGCGTAATAACCGGTTTTGTCGATCAGCGCGTTTTCGATAGACACCGCGTCTTTGTGGGTAGCCAAGTCAGAGGCGTAAAGATCAACCACATAGCTGAGCATGCCGCGCCGCCGCTCTTCGTTATGAAAGGACAGCAATTCGCCAACGGTGCGAGATTCGCAAAACGGGTACATCAGATATTCGGCGTTAAAGCAGTAATAGATCCATGCACCGGGCACGGCCTGGGCCACTTTATTGACCATATCGATCATCGCCTGTCCCGTGGTGTTTTCCATATCCACCCGCAGAATGTCTTCTTCGAGCTCGTAATGCATTTTGAAGCCTTTGGGCATAAAGGCGACAACCTGTTTAAAACCCAAGGCAATATGGTGGCGCAGAGTCGAGTTTATTTCGACTTCATCCTCGACAAAAATCAGCGCCAAGGGCCCCTTGGTATCCAAGGTTTCTTTGGAGGTCTGTAGATGTTCAAACGACGCGAAACTCATGATCTTACCACTGCTCTGATTTGGTGTTTTTTACATAGACTCGGTTAAATTGTCGTGCATTGCAAGCCAGTGCAAAACTGATGTAAGACAGCGGCTTGAAACCGCAGCCTGATTTCCAAGGGGCAGGACCATGGCCGAGACCAAAAAACTTTTCATCAAGACCTATGGGTGCCAGATGAATGTCTATGACAGCGAGCGCATGGCCGAAGCCATGGGTGGCGCGGGCTATGAGGCCACGGAAACTGCGGAAGACGCGGATATGATCCTGCTGAATACCTGCCATATTCGCGAAAAAGCGGCCGAAAAAGTCTATTCAGAACTGGGGCGCATGAAGGCGCTTAAGACCGACCGCCCGAATTTGAAAATTGGCGTTGCGGGCTGTGTGGCGCAGGCCGAGGGCGAAGAGATCATGCGGCGTCAGCCCGCGGTGGATTTGGTGGTAGGGCCACAAGCCTATCATCGGCTGCCTGAGATGGAAGAAAAGATCCGCAGTGGCGCGCGGGCGCTGGATACGGATTTTCCAGAAGAAGACAAATTCGAAAAACTGAAATCGCGCCCAAAGGCCAAACGTGCCCCGGCGGCATTTTTGACCGTGCAAGAAGGCTGTGACAAGTTCTGCGCCTTTTGCGTTGTGCCCTATACCCGTGGGGCCGAAGTGTCACGGCCGGTGGATCGGATTTTGACCGAAGCGCGCGATTTGGTAGAACGCGGCGTGCGAGAAATCACATTGCTGGGGCAAAACGTGAATGCCTATCATGGGGCAGGGGGCGATGGTGGCAGCAAGACTCTGGCCGATTTGATCTGGCAGTTGGATAAGGTGGACGGATTAGAACGTATTCGCTTCACCACAAGCCATCCAAATGACATGCAAGAAGATCTAATCGAAGCCCATGGCACCTGTTCAAAGCTGATGCCTTATCTGCATTTGCCCGTGCAATCTGGCAGCGACAAGATTTTAAAACGCATGAATCGCAGCCATACGGCCGAAAGCTATTTGCGGGTGATTGAACGTATTCGTGCGGCGCGACCTGATATCTTGCTGTCCGGCGATTTCATCGTGGGCTTTCCCGAAGAAACCGAAGCAGATTTTCAAGCCACGCTGGATTTGATCAAAGCGGTGGAATACGGCCAAGCCTATTCGTTTAAATATTCCACCCGTCCGGGCACCCCGGCGGCAGAGCGCCCTCTGGTGGATGACGCAGAAGCAACCGATCGTTTGCAGCGCTTGCAAGCGCTTTTGACCCAACAGCAGCGCGACGTGCAAAACCGGATGGTAGGGCGCGAAGTCTCTGTGTTGCTGGAACGCCAGGGACGCGACCCAGGTCAGATGGTGGGCAAATCCGAGTATCTTCATTCGGTGCATTTGGATGCGGCAAATCACCAGATCGGCGAAATCGTGCGGGTCAAGGTTGTGCAAAGCATGACCAATTCATTGACGGGCGTTTTGGTTTAGATCTGTAATTCGCCGCCCCATGCGCTGTGGCAGCGCGCGTGCTTGTAAAGTCACTACCGCTGATTATCCTTGGTCAGGCTACCATATATTGTGATTAATCCTTCACATGCCCCAGAAATTTGCTAAAGTAAGCCCATTACAGGACTTCGCATAACCCGTCGCCAAGTGAAGCGCGGGAGACGAGGCAAGCAGAGGACATGATCGTGGCGGACAGATTTATTGCGACCGCGCGCAAAATGGTGGGAGGCGCTGCAGTGGCAGCATTGACCTTGACCACATTGACTGGCGCGGCATTCTCACAGGGTACAAAAACCGTTCGGGCACAGGATTATGTGCCAACCATTTGGGTTGACCCGGATGGGTGTGAACATTGGGTGATGGATGATGGGGCCGAAGGCTATATGAGCCCGCATCTCACACGTCAGGGTCTGCCGGTCTGCCGCGATGGCTATCTGTGTGGCGAATTGAACTCTGATCAGTTCTTTGCCTCTGGCAGTTCCGCGCTGGGCGCAGCAGGTCGCAAAAAGATCGCTGAATTCTTCAAGAGCGCCAATGCGCAATTCTATATTGTCACCGGGCATACGGACAATCGCGGCAGCGACGAAGCCAATATGGCTTTGAGTTTCCGCCGCGCCGCAGCGGTTGCGAAAGTTGGGGCAGGCGCCGGGGCAGATATTGCTGATGTGCGCGCCTATGGCGAACGTAATCCACGCGCTTCTAATCGTTCTTCGAAAGGCCGGGCGGAAAACCGGCGTGTCGAAATCATGTGTATCCGCTAAGGGAGTTGGGTCATGAAAGTTGTTAAACTCTTTGCCGCACTCGCAGCTGCCACCGCCCTAGCGGGGTGTTTTAGCGAAGAATCCGGTGGTGAAATCACCGATAAAACTGTGGACGGCGGCTATGACAAAAAGCACTTAAGCCAATTGGTTGCTGGTGTTTGGGTTGATCCGAATGGCTGCCACCACTGGATCATCGATGATGGCAACGAAGGCTACATGGATGCGCGGCTTGACCGCTACGGCAAACCAGTCTGCGCCCCAATTGCACCGCCTTCAACAGCGACAGGAGCCTATAAGGCTGGCACATTCTTTAACGATCCTGCGTAAGCGAGACGCTAAAAAATTGTACAACGCAGGTTGGCCACATGGGATTCATGTGGCCAATTTTTGTAACGCTTGCGTGAAATTATACCTGTCAATACTTGCACTTGCACCAACAACTTGTCACGCTAAGACTCAGACACATTCAACCTAGGAGACTTATTTGGCCACCAGCGCCCTGACCCCACCGCCCGCCAGCGAAACCGTTGCTGAAAATTTGCTCGAGTTTCCTGATAATCGACTTTTGATAGATCTTTGTGGCGAATATGACCGCAATTTGGCGGATATAGAGCAGAAGCTGAGTGTTCAGATCATCCGACGCGGCAATCAATTGGCATTGCTGGGCGAAGAGCCAGCCCGGATTGAGGCCGCAGAGGTTTTGCACGCGCTTTACGAACGGCTTGAAACTGGTAAATCCGTCGAAAAAGCGGATGTGGACCGCGAGTTGCGCATGGGTGGCTCGGAAAAAAACACCGGCACCCGCGATGGCGATCAGATGGAGCTGTTCCGGGGCGGTAAGGTTGAAATAAAAACCCGCAAAAAACTGGTAGAGCCGCGAACAGACGCGCAAAAAGCCTATGTGCAAAGCCTGTTTCAACAGGAATTGGCCTTTGGGATCGGCCCGGCGGGCACCGGCAAAACCTATCTGGCTGTCGCCGTGGCGGTCAGCATGTTCATCAGCGGAGAGGTCGACAAGATCATCCTGTCGCGACCAGCGGTCGAAGCCGGTGAAAAGCTGGGCTATCTGCCTGGTGACATGAAAGACAAAGTCGATCCCTATATGCAGCCGCTTTATGATGCGCTTAATGACTTCTTGCCCGGCAAGCAATTGGCGAAATTGATGGAAGAAAAGCGCATCGAGATTGCACCCTTGGCCTTTATGCGCGGCCGCACCCTGGCTAATGCATTTGTGGTGCTGGACGAAGCGCAAAACGCCACAACCATGCAGATGAAGATGTTTTTGACCCGTCTGGGCGAGGGCTCGCGCATGGCCATCACCGGTGATCGCAGTCAGGTGGATTTGCCGCGTGGCGTGACTTCGGGCTTGCGCGATGCCGAACGGCTGTTGTCAGATGTCAAAGGCATCAGCTTTAACTACTTCACCGCAGATGATGTTGTGCGACATCCGCTTGTGGCCGCGATCATCAAGGCCTATGACGCGGACTCCAAAGAAGCATAATAATTGTGCTTGATGAAAATACCCACGGGGGTTTGGGGGCTGTCAGCCCCCATGCGTTTGCGCAATGACAATAGATATCAATTTTGAAGACCCGCGTTGGCAGGATCTTGGCATACAGGCGCTGGCAGATCAGGCAGCAGATACCAGCTTGACCTACCTTGGTCTGCAGCCCCAAGACTGGGAGATCAGCGTATTGGCCTGTGATGATGGGCGGATTCAAGGGTTGAATGCCGATTTTCGCGACAAGCCCAAACCCACCAATGTCTTGTCCTGGCCCTCCGAAGAACGCGCGGCGCTAGACCCCGGTGCGCGGCCAGAATTGCCAAAAGGGCCCGACACCGAACTGGGCGATATCGCCATTGCCTATGAGACCTGCGCACGCGAAGCCACGGAACTGGGCAAGTCCATGCAAGACCATGTCACACATTTATTGGTGCACGGGGTGTTACATTTGCTGGGCTATGACCATATCCGTGACCAAGATGCCACTTTGATGCAAGATATAGAAACACAGATACTTGGCAAAATGGGTCTGGCTGACCCATATAGGGATATAACGGGGTAATCCCCCAATTTGGAAAGGTACGATGGGCGACAGCACCGACGGGTCCTCTAGCGCAGCGCAAAGCGCGCAGCTCGAGGCCCATGATAAAAAGAAATCAAGCGGATTTTTCCGAAGATTGATTGAGGCCATTAGCCCTGAAGACGCGGCAAATGGCGTGGCGGTTCCACAGGCAGAGCGGATCCAGACCCCGACACATGGGATGATCAACCTGCGCCGTATGCGGGTCGAGGACGTCGCTGTGCCCAAAGTGGACATCACTGCGATTTCGGCCACCATGGGCCGCGCCGAGGTGGTCGAACAATTCCGGGAAAGCGGGTTTACTCGCCTGCCGGTTTTTGACGGCACTTTGGATACGCCCATTGGATTTATTCACCTTAAAGATCTGGCGTTGAAACATGGGTTTAATGGCGCTGGCGGACGGTTTGCGTTGCGTCAAATGCTGCGCCCGTTGTTGTTTGTGCCACCATCGATGCCGCTGGGCGTTCTGTTGACAAAAATGCAGACCGAGCGTCGCCACATGGCGCTGGTGATTGACGAATATGGCGGCGTTGACGGCTTGGTGACCATCGAGGATTTGATTGAGCAAGTGGTTGGCGAAATCGAAGACGAGCATGACCAGGAAGAAGTGACGCTTTGGACCGAAGAGGCACCGGGATGTTATCTTGCCTGGTCCAAAACGCCGCTGGATGAGTTCCAGCATGTGATTGGCCGGTCTTTGACCGACGGCGAAGAGATCGACGACGATGAAATCGACACGCTGGGCGGGTTGGTCTTTATGCTTGCAGGACGGGTGCCGGCCCGTGGCGAAGTGGTGGTGCACCCGGATGGCACGGAATTTGAGGTCATTGATGCGGATCCCCGGCGCATCAAACGCCTGCGTGTTTTGTTGACCGAAGCACAGGCGCATGTGGCTGAATAAAACGCTGGACAGCCTAGAGCGTCCCAAAGGTTTGGGGCGTTTTTTACGGTTTGCCATGGCGCTTGCATTGGGGGCGATTGCCAGCCTTGGGCAGGCCCCATTTGAGCTGACATTTCTGTCATTGCTGGGATTTGTGATCGCTTTGGCTTGGTTGTCGCGGCTGGAATTGGCGGTGCGGGCTGCCTGGTTTGGCTGGGCATTTGGGTTGGGATATTTCGCGCTGGGTCTGCAATGGTTGGTGTCGCCATTTATGGTCGAGCCTGAGCGTCATGGCTGGATGGCCCCCTTTGCATTGCTTTTCATGGCGGGCGGATTGGCGTTGTTTTGGGCGGCAGCTTTTGGTGTAGCACGGCGCTTTGGATCTGTTGCCGCGCTTATTATAACATTGCCCCTAGCAGAGCTGGCACGCGCCTATGTTTTTACTGGATTTCCCTGGGGCATGCCGGCCTATGGGGTGGTAAACAGTCAATTGGGGCAAGGGGCAGCTTGGGTTGGGGCACATGGATTGAATGTGATCTGGCTTGGTCTGGCCTATGCGCTTTGGGCTGTGATGCAGAAAACGGGTGCCCTGCGGCTGGGCTTTGCTGGGGGCGCGGTTTTGGGCGTTGTCGTGATTGCAATGGCACCACAGGCGCAAGTGGTTTCCAAAGACGCGCCCGTTATTCGGCTGGTGCAGCCCAATGCGCCGCAGCATCAAAAATGGGACATCGCCTATATGCGGGTGTTCTTTGAGCGCGGCTTGGAATACACCGCCACCGGTTCAAAAAGACCTGATTTGATCCTGTGGCCTGAAACCAGCTTGCCCGATACTTTGAACTACGCCGAGACCCCATTGCGTATGGTGACGGAGGCGGCCCAGGGAGTGCCGGTGATTGTGGGGGCCAATCGACTGCAAGGCGCACGGCTGTTTAATGCCGCTGTTTTGCTGGATGCATCGGGCGAGATCGCAGACATTTATGACAAGCACCATTTGGTGCCCTTTGGCGAATATCTGCCGTTTGGCGAGCTGCTTGCGCGGTTTGGCATTCATGGACTGGCTGCCAGCGAGGGGCAGGGGTTTTCCGCCGGGCCGGGGCCCAAGACAATGGATCTTGGGGGCCTGGGCAAGGCGCTGTTGTTGATTTGTTATGAGGCAGTTTTTGCCCAAGATGTGGCTGGCTATGACGATCGGCCTGATTTTTTGCTGCAAATCACCAACGATGCGTGGTTTGGCGATTTCTCGGGGCCTTATCAGCATTTGGCGCAGGCCCGTATGCGGGCAATCGAACAAGGTCTGCCGTTTGTACGGGCTGCCAACACCGGTGTTTCTGCGATGATTGACGCCAAGGGGCAGATCGTTGCGGCCTTGCCGTTGAACCAGGCTGGTTATTTGGATGTGTTGTTGCCGGTGCCAAATCCAAAGACGATTTATGCCGAAACCGGCGATTTGCCGATATTTATGTTACTTTTGCTGAGTTCCTTGGGCCTTTGGGTCAGAAAGCGACGCAATAGCAATTGACCCGGGGCGGTTGCCACCCTAAGTCGATGCCAATCATGACTGTCACAACGGCTTCCTGGCGTGGCAGATGAAATCTAATGGAGCAATTCATGGCCAGATCGAATTACGTTTTCACCTCCGAGTCTGTTTCGGAGGGCCATCCAGATAAAGTGTGTGACCGCATTTCTGATGCCGTGCTTGACGCTTTGTTGGCAGAAGAGCCAGAAGCCCGCGTGGCTTGCGAGACCTTTGCCACCACAGATCGCGTTGTGATTGGCGGCGAAGTTGGCCTGTCTGACCAAGCAAAGCTGCAAGAGTATATGCAGAATGTCGACGGCATCGTGCGCGCCTGCATCAAAGATATTGGCTATGAACAAGACAAGTTTCACCACGAAACGGTTGAGATCACCAATCTTTTGCACGCGCAATCTGCGCATATTGCACAGGGTGTAGATGCGACCGCTGACAAAGAAGAAGGGGCCGGTGATCAGGGCATCATGTTTGGACATGCGACCCGCGAAACACCGGATCTGATGCCTGCGCCGATCCAATATGCCCATGCCATTTTACGGCGTCTTGCCGAGGTGCGCAAAAGCGGCGAACAGACGGTGCTTGGGCCAGACGCAAAAACCCAACTTTCGGTGCGTTATGAAAATGGCAAGCCTGTGGGGGTCTCGTCGTTGGTCTTGTCTACGCAGCACCTGGATGAAAGCCTGACCAGCCAGGACATACGCGGCATTGTTGCGCCCTATATCACCGAAGTTCTGCCAGAAGGGTGGCTGACCGCCGAGACCGAATGGCATGTGAATCCTACGGGGAAATTTGTCATTGGGGGGCCAGATGGTGACGCGGGTCTGACCGGTCGCAAGATTATTGTGGATACCTATGGCGGCGCTGCCCCGCATGGTGGCGGTGCGTTTTCTGGCAAAGACCCGACCAAAGTGGACCGCTCTGCGGCCTATGCGGCGCGCTATTTGGCAAAGAATGTTGTGGCCGCCGGCATGGCCGACAAATGCACCATTCAGCTGTCCTATGCGATTGGCGTCTCTAGGCCTCTGTCGATCTATGCCGACACCTATGGCACGGGGCAGGTGGACGACGCGGCCATCGAAGCGGCGGTTGGGCAGATCATGGATCTGACACCGCGCGGCATTCGCGAGCATCTCCAGTTGAACAAACCGATTTATCAACGCACAGCCGCCTATGGCCATTTTGGCCGCACACCAGATGCGGACGGCGGCTTTAGCTGGGAACAGACCGATTTGGTCGAGGCGTTGAAAGCGGCGGTTTGATCAGAGGGTTTTGCCGATTTTAAGTGGGGCGTGGTAATTCGGATTGCCGCGCCCTTTTTGTTGTCGGCGCAACGAGACTTGACCCAAGCGGTGACCTGCGGCACATGGGCGCCATCCAAAATGAGAGACCACAATGTCTGACGATCGCTCTGATACTCCTGACCAGCACCCTTCGGGCGCGCCTTGGCGCAATTTTTATGGCCGCTTTAAGGGCAAAGGGCTGCGCAAGTCTCAAGAGGCTTGGCTGGAAGAAGATCTGGCCAAATTGGCACCTGGCAAGGTGGGCTGGGAGGAAAACCCAAAGCGTGACAATATTGATTTGAAAGCGCTGTTTGGGGATCGCGATGTCTGGCTGGAGGTTGGCTTTGGCGGTGGCGAACACATGGTGCATCAGGCCAGCCAAAACCCCGATGTTGGCTTCATTGGTTGTGAACCCTATATCAACGGGGTGGCGATGCTTTTGGGCAAGATCCGCGACAGCGGAGCAGGGAATATCAAAGTGCATCCGGGGGATGCGCGCGATATGTTTGATGTTCTGCCCGAAGCCTCTATTTCAAAAGCGTTTTTGCTCTATCCTGATCCGTGGCCAAAGAAACGGCATCATCGTCGGCGGTTTGTCACCCAGGAGCATTTGGAGCCGCTGGCACGGGTGTTGAAGCCCGGTGCGATTTTTCGGGTGGCGACGGATATCGAGGACTATGTGCGCCAGACCTTGGAAGAGGTGCCGCGTGCAGGGTTTGATTGGTTGGCCGAGCGCCCGGGGGATTGGCAAACGCCTTGGGATGATTGGATTTCAACCCGCTATGAACAGAAAGCCTTTCGCGAAGGTCGCACGCCGCATTATCTGACGTTTGTGCGCAAAGGCTAAGGCGGCGCAGGGGCGCTGCCCCTCGCTGTGAAACTTGTAGTTTCACCGCTCACCCCGGAGTATTTATTGAAAGATGAAGATTGGGGTTTTGTGGGCAGGAGCCTTTCCTAGCCATGGACCTTGGGGATGTTCTGCGCTAACAGCTTTTGCCAAGAGCAGAAGAGGATTGCGCATATGTCTGGCCACGGCACCCCCATTCCAATGACGTCTCGGCCCTGTGGGCCCCTGAAAGGCGAAGCCCATGTGCCCGGAGACAAGTCGATTTCGCATCGGTCTTTGATTTTAGGGGCTTTGGCGGTTGGGGAAACCCGCATTCAGGGCCTGCTTGAGGGCGAAGATGTATTGGACACCGCCAAGGCGATGCGGGCGTTTGGCGCTGAGGTGACCAATCACGGTGGCGGATCATGGTCTGTGCATGGGGTGGGCGTTGGCGGTTTTGCGGAACCTGACACTGTGATTGATTGCGGCAATTCCGGCACCGGGGTGCGGTTGATCATGGGCTGCATGGCCTCGAGCAATATCACCGCCACCTTTACCGGCGATGCGTCGCTAAATTCGCGGCCCATGGCGCGGGTCACGGACCCGATTGCCTTGTTTGGCGCACAATCTGTAGGCCGGGCTGGTGGGCGTTTGCCAATGACCATTGTCGGGGCGGCGGATCCGGTGCCGGTGCATTACGAGGTGCCGATGCCCTCGGCGCAGGTGAAATCCGCGGTACTGTTGGCGGCGTTAAATGCGCCGGGGCAAACCGTGGTGATTGAAAAAGAAGCGACGCGCGATCACACCGAACGCATGTTGGCGGGGTTTGGCGCAGAGATTTCCACCGAAGTGACGGATGCGGGCCGTGTAATTACACTGACCGGGCAGCCGGAGTTGAAAGCGCAAGACATTGTGGTGCCGCGGGATCCATCCAGTGCGGCCTTTCCGGTTTGTGCCGCGGTTGTCACCCCAGGCTCTGATGTATTGGTGCCCAATATTGGCTTGAACCCAACGCGTGCCGGTCTGTTTACCACGTTGCGTGAAATGGGCGCCGACCTGACTTATGAAAATGAACGTGAAGAAGGTGGCGAGCCAGTTGCAGATTTGCGCGCGAAGTTTTCGCCGGACCTGAAAGGGATTGCCGTTGATCCGACCCGTGCGGCCTCTATGATTGATGAATACCCGGTGCTGTCTGTGGTGGCGGCCTTTGCGGCGGGCGACACGGTGATGAAGGGTGTCAAGGAATTGCGCGTCAAGGAGTCTGATCGCATTGATGCGATGGCCAAGGGGCTGCGTGCCAATGGGGTGACCGTAGAAGAAGGCGATGATTGGTGGGTTGTCAAAGGTCTGGGCCATGGCAATGTGCCGGGTGGGGCGACCTGTGCCAGCCAGCTTGATCACCGTATTGCCATGAGCTTTATGATTTTGGGCATGGCAGCACAAAATCCGGTGAGCGTGGATGATGGCGGGCCAATAGCCACATCTTTCCCGATTTTTGAAAGGTTGATGGCGGACCTTGGGGCGCGGGTTGAGCGCTCTGAAAGCTGAAATTAGCGGGTTGTCATGAGTATTACAGTTGCAATTGATGGGCCTGCGGCGGCCGGTAAGGGCACGATTTCCAAGGCGGTTGCGGCGCATTTTGGCTTTGCGCATTTGGACACGGGCCTATTGTACCGCGCTGTTGGGGCCAAGACCTTGGCGGGATTTGAAGCGATAGCAGCGGCGCAAAGCCTGCAAGCCGAAGATCTGGATGCGTCAAACTTGCGGTCTGCAGAGGTGGCACAGGCCGCCTCGAAAGTGGCGGTGATTGCTGAGGTGCGTGCCGCTTTGGTGGATTTTCAACGCGCCTTTGCGCAGCGGTCCGGCGGGGCTGTGTTGGATGGGCGCGACATTGGCACCGTGATTTGCCCAGAGGCGCAGGTGAAACTGTTTGTGACAGCCAGCGCAGAAGTGCGCGCCGAACGCAGGTATTTGGAACTGGCGGCCAAAGATGGAGATGTGACGCGTGCGGATGTTTTGGCAGATGTCAAAGCCCGTGATGCGCGTGATATGACTCGCGCTGAGGCCCCTTTGAAACCGGCAGAGGATGCGGTTTTGATTGATACCACCGATCTGGATATTGCGGCGGCAATTGCCGCGGCTGTGCGGCAGGTATCGTCGGCAATCTAACGGACGTCTAGCCTGCGGGACATACGTAGATAGGCGATATCTTGTTTATAAAAGATATCTCCTGTGGCTTGAAACCCATGGTGCTCATAGAATCCAAGCGCGGACTGGCGGGCATCAAACCAGAATGTCTGGGCTTGCAAATTCCGCGCCAGCGCCACGAGGTGTATTAACATTGCGCTGCCATATCCTTGGCCCTGATGATCTGGGTGGGTCGCGAATTTGCGCAGCCTGAGGCTGTCATCGTGCCAAAACAACGACGCGACACACACAAGGGCTTGGTCCTTTTTAATGCCGAAATGCAACGCGTCTTGGTCTCCGGTCACCTTACTGAATGCAATTGGGTGATTGGGCCAAAGAACGGCCTGTCGCAGGGGCAAAACATCGGCCGCGCCAAGCTTTAGAACCTTGGGTGAGTCTTGCTGTTGATGTACGGGCATAAAGCTGGGCTTTCCAAAGTCGCTATGGCTTTGATGCATAGGCGATCTAAGGTGCGGTTGAAAGTTTTGAAGCCGTTGTAATTTGGTTCTTGCACCTTGCGTTACAAGGGGTTTGGAGCTATAGAGCGCCTGTCGAAACGGCGATACAGCCGCGGAATAAAGAGAACGAGCAAGGGCTGGGGTAAACCGGCCCTCTTTGTTTTGCGTATCGTCAGGACCAATTCGTCCCAAAAATGGGGCATTAACCAAGACCGGCGGAGACAACCGCGCGGCCAGATAAAACGATTTGTAAAGGAAACATGAGACCTCATGGCTCAAAACGTATCTATGGAGGACTTCGAAGCCCTTCTGAATGAAAGCTTCGAAATGGACACCCCTCAAGAGGGTTCCGTTGTTAAAGGCAAGATCATCGCGATTGAAGCGGGTCAGGCCATCATCGACGTCGGTTATAAAATGGAAGGCCGCGTTGAGCTTAAAGAATTCGCAAATCCTGGTGAAGCTCCTGAAGTTGCTGTTGGCGACGAAGTAGAAGTCTTCTTGCGCGCCGCTGAAAACGCGCGCGGCGAAGCGGTTATCTCTCGTGAGATGGCGCGTCGTGAAGAAGCTTGGGACCGCCTGGAAAAAGCATACGCAGACGATGCACGCGTCGAAGGCGCGATCTTTGGCCGCGTCAAAGGTGGTTTCACTGTGGATCTGGGTGGCGCAGTTGCGTTTTTGCCTGGTTCTCAGGTCGACGTACGTCCCGTACGAGATGCGGGCCCATTGATGGGTCTGAAGCAGCCATTCCAAATCCTGAAAATGGACCGTCGTCGTGGCAACATCGTTGTGTCCCGTCGTGCGATCTTGGAAGAGTCTCGTGCAGAACAGCGTGCTGAAGTTATCGGCAAGCTGGCAGAAGGCGATGCGGTTGACGGTGTTGTTAAGAACATCACTGAATACGGTGCATTCGTTGATCTGGGCGGCGTTGATGGCTTGCTGCACGTCACCGACATGGCATGGCGCCGTGTGAACCACCCATCTGAGATCTTGTCGATCGGTGAAACCGTTAAGGTTCAGGTCATCAAGATCAACAAAGAGACACACCGTATCTCTTTGGGCATGAAACAGCTGATGGACGACCCATGGGATCTGGTTGCGGGCAAGTACCCACTGGAATCCACACACACTGGTCGCGTCACCAACATCACCGATTACGGTGCATTTGTTGAGCTGGAGCCAGGTGTTGAAGGTCTGGTTCACGTGTCCGAAATGTCTTGGACCAAGAAAAACGTACACCCAGGCAAAATCGTTTCCACTTCGCAAGAAGTCGAAGTTATGGTTCTGGAAATCGACGGTGCAAAACGTCGTGTGTCCTTGGGTCTGAAACAGACTATGCGCAACCCATGGGAAGTGTTTGCAGAAACACACCCAGAGAACACCGAAGTTGAAGGTGAAGTTAAAAACATCACTGAATTCGGTCTGTTCATCGGTCTGCCTGGCGAAATCGACGGCATGGTTCACCTGTCTGATATTTCTTGGGACGAGCGCGGCGAAGACGCCATCCAGAACTTCCGCAAAGGCGATGTTGTCAAAGCGGTTGTGTCTGAAGTTGACGTTGAAAAAGAGCGTATCTCTTTGTCGATCAAAGCCCTTGGCGGTGACAAATTCGCAGAAGCGACAGGCGGCGTGAAGCGCGGCTCTATCGTGACTGTTGAAGTGACTGCGATCGAAGATGGCGGCATCGAAGTGGTTTATGAAGGCATGAAATCCTTCATCCGTCGCTCTGATCTGGCCCGTGATCGTGCGGACCAACGTCCAGAGCGCTTCAATGTTGGCGACAAAGTTGACGTGCGCGTGACCAACGTAGATGGCAAAACACGCCGTCTGGGTCTGTCTGTGAAAGCACGTGAGATTGCAGAAGAGAAAGAAGCCGTCGAACAGTATGGTTCTTCTGACTCTGGTGCATCTTTGGGTGACATCCTGGGCGCAGCCCTGAAAGGTGACGAGTAATCTTTAGATTGCTTGACGCTTGAAAAATTGAAGCCCCGCTTGAGAAAGCGGGGCTTTTTTGTAAGTTCTCTGGGCTCGCTGTTTAGGCTGCTAATGCACGGCGCGCATAGCAATGTCTGGTTTGAGCCCACATTGCCGGATTTCTGCGGAGCGGCGAATGGCCGCTCTGCAAGTCTGGTTCCAAAAATTCGTCAGATATTTCTGTTTAAGTAGTGTAACGCTATGGTAATTGTTTGATGCGCATCTCTTCTAGAACCGCGTCAAATCTCTGAAGATCAAAATCCTCAGCCAGCGCGCGCCCAAACAGCGCTTGTTGTGTTTCGGGAGCAAGGCCGCCCTTTGGAGGATCTCGATCTAAATTGGTCGGAAATGAATATCCTTCTGCGGACGCAGCGATTGCAGCCCTCAGGTTTGAAACGCCTAACGTGCTGTTGTAGTGTGCGGCCAACGCATGAGGATACAGCAGTTTACACATCTTTGTGCGATCTACCGTTTCCATGGCACGCCCGAATGCTGAAGATACTTGCAGCAAATTGGCCATTCTGTGAATGTCACGGCTCGAATTTGCGCCCGCCGCATGAAAGAGCGCTGGGTTGAAGAAAAGAGCATCCCCTTTTGCGAGTGCCAATTGAATGTATCGCTCTTCAAACAGCGCCCTGAAATCATCTCGTCTCCACGCGGCATAGCCCGCGCGGTAGAGCTGTGAGAATGGCAAAAGTTTCGTCGGGCCACTTTCAATCGGCATGTCACAATGCGCGATGGCTCCTTGTAGCGTCAGAGCAGGCGAAAGATCATGAACATGTGCGGGATATTCCGCACTGATTTCAGCCGTCTGAAAGCCGAGATGATAGTCTCGGTGAGCTTGCTGAGCTGCACCACCGGGATGAACTAGATTAATCTGCGCAGTCATTTGATAGTTTGGACCAAGCCAGGCTTCGCAGGCTGCAGCGATGGAGGTGTTGGCAAAGTAACGCAAAAACACCTCTGGGGCTTCTTCGCAGAGTTTCTGCAAGGAATTCCATATCCTGTCATTGGATCCCGATGCTGCGAAGTGGTCACCGCCGCCACCGCTCGCCAACTTTTCGGTGGCAATGATCTGTTCATAGATCGCAGTGGCCTCATCCAGAACGGTAGTATCCTCATAGGCCTTGCGCAGAACGAGAACACCTGCGCCCGCCCTAAGAACATGCGCCCATTCGGCCATGATAGCGCGACGTTGCTCTTTATCCTCAAGCGACGGACGTAGCCCGGACATATCATAGATTGGGACATTCTTTTGAATGTCTTCGGCGTGCGAAACGGTTGATGAGTTGGCCGTTTGATCGATAAGCGCAGTGAACACATTGAGGTCACATGCCGCGCTATCAAAATACCCGAGTTCGGTTTCGATATGGTCGTTCATAGAACAATCTCCCTTTGTTTCACTGAGTGTGCAACATCGAGACCTTGATTAAACCATCAAAACAAATCAGAAACACATCAAATGACGCATCGATTTCCCATCAAAGAAGTTGCCAGACAGTCGGGGCTCAGCACCGCGACAGTCGATCGCGTGATCAACAATCGTGCCAATGTCAGTCCGCAAACCAAGGCACGTGTTGCCGCTGCCATTTCAGAACTTGAGGGCCAAGAGGCGCAATTGGCCGCCCGTGGGCGGCGTCTGTTTTTCGACTTTGTGATTGAAGCACCAACGCGCTTTAGCCGAGAAGTCCAGCAAGCTGCGGAACAAGTTTTGTCATCTATTGGAAACGCCGTGTGCCGTCCAAGGTTCCAGGCCCAAGAGATCATGACGGAAGATGATGCCACCGCCGCTTTGTCGCGCATCGCCAAACGGGGCAGCCACGGCGTTTGCATCAAGGCGCGTGATTTGCCGGCCATCCGAGCAGCTGTGGATCAATTGATCGCATCAGGCATTCCTGTTGTTACGTTGGTCACTGACCTGAACACGACAAAGCGCCTTGCCTATGTCGGCCTTGATAATCAAAGCGCAGGTCGTACAGCAGCCTACCTGATTGCGAAAACAATCTGCGACGGTGACGGAACGGTCCTGATATCAAGAAGCAGTGATCGCTTTTTGGGAGAGGAAGAACGAGAAGTTGCGTTCAAGGCGACTCTGGTCCGGCTGTGCCCAAGCCTACGCATCATAGATGCAAGTGGGGGCAGCGGCGTATATGGTGAAACATCACGCATCATGCAAAGTGTTGTTGCAGGTCTGAACAAAGTACGTGCCGTATATTCGATGGGCGGCGGTAACTCGGCGATTTTGCGTGCTCTCGACCAGAACGGGTCACTGCCTGACATATATGTCGCCCACGATCTGGATAACGAAAATATACGGCTCATCGAAGATGGGCGACTTAGTTTTGTACTGCACCATGATCTGCGCGTGGATTTACTCAACGTGTTCCAAGCTTTCTTGCATCATCACAAGCTCATGGTCATGCCACCTCAAACAACCATGTCTCATATTCAGGTTGTCACTCCCGAGAATATTCCACCTTTCAATAGGCGTTTCCAAAAGCGGACGTCCGCGAGCACGTACTGAGCTACCGCTTTGTCCCGCATAGCTGCCGTTGGTATTAAGCCACAGTAAAGGCTGCGAAGATTCACAGAAACCAGCATTTTTGACCCAATTCAGTGTGCTAAGTGGGGTAAGCTTTTTCTTTTGGCGTTAGGTTTCCCCAACGAACGCTCCCTGCGATACCGCCTGCTGATAGGCGAAGTTCAGCCGCCAAGCGCCATTGTAGGGTTGCGTGCTCACGGGGGCCAATGAGGTTAATGGCGCTGGGCCATCGCCGTTGCCGCCACATATTTCATGTCGCATTCAGGGGATGCCCAGGGGCTGATGGGAGCGCGAGAACGGTAAATGGCCACCTAGAGAACGATTTGAATGACCGCGAATCACAGCACTTTCTGCATCGCGGCGTTGTTTGCGCTCGCAGAAGGAATGGCGCAGGATCGGCGTCGCTTTGCCCAATCTGGGGTGTTTTTCCACATTAGTGCGGTAAATCAGGGGTTTGGCGGATCTTAGTGTTTCCGTTTTCACCACTTTGTCCCTATATTTTGGCAAGATAAATGTAAAAAGTAACCGCTTTGCTCTGGGGAGAAGCTGTCGATGATCCGATCAGAATTGATTCAAAAAATTGCCGATGAGAACCCGCACCTATATCAACGTGATGTTGAGCGGATTGTGAATTCCATCTTTGAAGAGATCACCGATGCGATGGCGCGTGGCGACCGGGTAGAGCTGCGCGGCTTTGGTGCTTTTTCTGTGAAACAGCGCGATGCGCGGGTTGGTCGCAATCCACGCACCGGCGAAGCTGTTAAGGTTGACGAGAAACATGTGCCGTTCTTTAAGACCGGCAAACTTCTTAGAGATCGGCTGAACGGAAAAGCGTAATGCGTTACATCAGATATGGGTTTTTGGCGGCACTTGGCGTGGTGCTGGTTTCGGTGGCTTTGGCCAACCGGGGAATGGTCACGTTGAACTTGCTGCCGGAACCATTGGCAGAACTTTTGGGGCTAGGCTATTCCATCAGCTTGCCGTTATTTGTTGTGATCTTTGCTGGCATCGTGGCGGGACTGTTGATCGGCTTTTTCTGGGAGTGGATGCGGGAGCATAAGCACCGTGCCGCAGCGGGACGCGCTGAACGCTCGTTGAAAACCACCCAGCGTGAGGTGCGTCGCCTCAAGGGCGCGCGCGCCGAGGACAAAGACGAGGTGCTGGTGCTTTTAGAAGAAGCCAGCTAAATCCAGACACATTGATCGTCATGCGGCCCCGGAGATGATCCGGGGCGTTTTGCGTTTAAGAAAACCCAGTGGATGCCAGAGTTATGGATACCAGAGTAAAGATTTGCGGATTGCGCACGCTTGATCATGTTGTGGCTGCAACCGAGGCGGGGGCTGCCTATGTTGGGTTTGTGTTCTTTGCAAAATCACCGCGCAATGTCTCTGTCGAGCAAGCGCGTGCGCTGGCTTTAGAGGTGCCGATCGGTGTTGCCAAAGTGGCTTTGACGGTGAACGCCGATAACGCTTTTCTGGATGCCTTGAGCGAGCGCGTGCCGCTAGATATGCTGCAATTGCATGGGGCAGAAAGCCCGGAGCGGGTGATCGAGGTTAAGGCGCGCTATGGGCTGCCTGTGATGAAAGCCATCGGTATTGCTGATCAAGCTGATGTTGCGCAGATTGATGTCTATGGCAGCGTTGCGGATCAATTGCTGGTGGATGCCAAGCCGCCAAAAAACGCCGACTTGCCCGGTGGCAACGGTCTGGCTTTTGATTGGCGCTTGGTGAACCGCAAATACTGGCCCTGTCCCTGGATGCTGGCCGGGGGGCTGACGCCAGAGAACGTGGCGACTGCTGTGCAAATGACCGGCGCGCGGCAGGTGGACGTTTCTTCGGGTGTGGAAAGTGCGCCGGGTAAGAAGTCCGCAGATCTGATCCGCGCGTTTGTCGCCGCAGCCAAAGAAAAGCCGGTTCCTAAGTTATAAATACACTTTGGGATGGAAGTTTGGGGTTAAGCGCCCTAAGACAAATGGCAACAGTTTTAGCAAGAGGCATACATGGCCAACGATCTTTTCAACAGCTTCATGAATGGTCCCGATGAAAAGGGCCGCTTTGGTGACTTTGGCGGGCGGTTTGTGTCCGAAACCCTGATGCCCTTGATCCTGGATCTGGAAGCAGAATACGAAAAGGCCAAGACCGACCCAACGTTCTGGGCGCAGATGGATGATTTGTGGAAACACTATGTGGGCCGTCCAAGCCCGCTGTATTTTGCCCCACGTATGACCGAAGAGCTGGGTGGCGCGAAAATCTATCTAAAGCGCGACGAGCTGAACCACACGGGCGCGCATAAGATTAACAATGTGTTGGGTCAGATCATTCTGGCAAAACGCATGGGAAAAACCCGCATTATTGCAGAAACCGGGGCAGGGCAGCACGGTGTTGCCACGGCTACGGTCTGTGCCAAGTTTGGCCTGAAATGTGTCGTCTATATGGGCGCGCATGATGTGCAGCGTCAGGCCCCAAACGTGTTCCGTATGCGTTTGTTAGGTGCTGAAGTTGTCGCTGTGACCTCTGGTCGAGGCACGCTGAAAGATGCGATGAACGATGCATTGCGCGACTGGGTGACCAATGTCGACGACACGTTTTATTGCATTGGCACTGTCGCTGGGCCGCATCCATACCCGGCGATGGTGCGGGATTTCCAAGCGATCATTGGCAAAGAAGTCCGTTGGCAGTTGGAAGAGCAAGAAGGCGAAGGCCGTTTGCCGGATACCGTGATTGCGGCCATCGGTGGCGGGTCAAACGCCATGGGGCTGTTCTTTCCGTTCCTAGATGATGACAGCGTCAATATCATTGGCGTCGAAGCAGGTGGCAAAGGCGTGAACCAGAAAATGGAGCATTGCGCTTCGTTGACCGGGGGCCGTCCGGGCGTGCTGCATGGCAACCGCACTTATCTGTTGCAGGATGATGATGGCCAGATCCAAGAGGGCTTCTCGATTTCTGCGGGGCTGGATTATCCGGGTATCGGACCAGAGCACGCTTGGCTGCATGAGATTGGTCGCGCGCAATATGTGGCGATCACCGACAAAGAAGCGCTAGAGGCATTCCAGTTTTCCTGCCGTACCGAAGGCATTATTCCGGCACTGGAACCAAGCCACGCTTTGGCGCATGTGATGAAATTGGCGCCTACTTTGCCAAAAGATCATATCTTGGTGATGAATATGTGTGGCCGCGGCGACAAGGATATTTTCACCGTCGCACGGCACCTTGGCTTTGACATGAGCGACGCGGAATAGAGACTGGTCATTAAAGCGGGCCAAAGGCCCGTTTTTCTAAACCAGCTTGTTGTGAATGGCCGTGCGTGAACCGCTATCGCGGGCAAGGGTTTGAAAAGTCTTAAAATTCGGACACTTTTGCGGGGCAATGTTTGGCGTTGTATCCGGCGCACCAGTTTTCGTGCGAAAACAGGTCTTGGCCAGGGTGCATGCGCTGCAGTTTTGCGCCAGGGTTTCAGCACGCAGTTTGGGCGTGGAAAGTTGCTGGGCATTCAGTCCAAACAGCCGCGCCATAGAGCGTATTTGGTACGTGGCCTGAGGGCGTGCGCCGATGTTGGTCATGATCCGCTGAAGCACTGCGCCATTCATGTCCTTGGGACGCCAATCGGTTTCTTTATGGACAAGTTTTCTAAGGATGTCGCCAAGGCTGGGTCGATGTTGCTTTTGGTTCAAATGCTCAAAATACATAATGGGTCTCTCTTATAAAACACTTCCAAATTACTGTGCTTGAGAGAAATATACTTAAAGTTGTTGACGTGTTTGTGGCGAGAGATGGGTGAATTGGTGAATTTCGGCTGTATATTTGGGCTTTCGGACCCTAGAAACGAGCGTGTGCTTCGTCAAAGGCCTTATTGGCTTGGGTGAACATCACGCCCGTTAGGCAGGGCCAACAACGGCGCAAGCCTGTAAAATCTCAAGAGAAACAACCTCTAAGGCGCGCTTGTGGGTCGCTGTTAGGTTGATCTGAGGTGCGCAGCCTTCGTCATAGGCCTGCAAAAAGCGTCCTGCACAGAGGCACCAACTGTCACCCGGTTTCAGGCCGGGGAAATTGAATTCCGGATGGGGCGTTGTCAGGTCGTTGCCGACGTATTTGGAATAAGCCAGAAATTCAGCCGTCATCACTGCGCAAACGGTGTGGTTGCCCTGGTCTTGTGCGCAGGTGTTGCATTGGCCGTCGCGGAAATACCCGGTGAGGGGATCAGCAGAACAGATGCTAAGCGCTGTGCCAAAAACGTTGATATTTGGGTCTTTCTGCATGGTGTTCCTTTGCGGTTACCGGAATTTGTCCATCAATTTCTGCATCGATGTCCGCGTATCCTCGGGGTCAGACACGACCGGTATTTCAGGCTTTTGACTTTTGGGCTTTTTAGGCGCGTCTGTTGCTTTGACTTCTTTTTGCGGCCCCTTGGCCGCTTTGCGCTCGGTGCCCGTTGAAGACCGAGGAGGCGCGACGCGTAGGGCCACTGCATTCATGAACTTGCCGGGATCATCCTTGGCAAGGTGTTTGGCCCCATCGCTGATGCCACGCAGAAGGTCATCCAGCCAGTCCTGATCTGCCTTGGCAAAATCGCGCAGCACATATCCGGCCACCTTGTCTTTGTGACCCGGATGGCCGATGCCCAGCCGCACCCGGTCATAATGTGGTGACAGATGTTGGTGAATTGAGCGCAACCCGTTGTGGCCGGCATGCCCGCCGCCAGATTTCACCCGGCATTTGCCCGGTGCAAGATCCAATTCGTCATGAAATACCACCACATCAGTGCTGTCGAGTTTATAAAACCGCATGGCTTCGCCGACCGCTTGACCTGATAAATTCATAAAGGTTTCAGGTTTGAGCAGTACAACCCGGTCACTGCCAAATTTCCCTTCGGTCACTGCGGCCTGAAACTTTTTACGCCATGGGGCAAACCCGTGGTCTTCGGCAATGCGATCCAGAGCCATAAAGCCGATATTGTGGCGATTGCCAGCGTATTTTGGACCTGGATTTCCCAGGCCGACAAAAAGTTTCATCTTTGATCATTCTCTAGTGCAACTGCAGTGTGACGCAACCTATGCCGCAGGTCAAAAAAGTGCAATTGTTGCCGTTGGTTGATAAGCGTCAAAAGAGCGACAACAACATTGCTGTGAGACGGAGCGAGCAAGTGAGTGTGCATAATTTAGCAGGCGTTCGTCTTGAATTGCCGGACTGGCTGCAGGGGACGGCCATTGAAGAAAAGATACTGGCGGGCGAGTATGAAGGCTCTGAAGCCCATGCTGCGCGACAACGCATTCGGCCTGGAATGCGGGTGCTAGAGATCGGGGCAGGGCTTGGGTTTGTCAGCGCGATTTGTGCCCAGACTGCAGGCGCAGAGAATGTGATCTCGGTTGAGGCCAACCCGCAGATGCTTGCGCCTTTGCAAAACAACCTGAACCAAAATGAATTGGGCGAGGTCAAGGTGATACATGGGGCAGTCGTCGGAGATGCTTACCGCGATTTGGTGGTCAACTTTCGCGCCGGTGCGTTGTTTTGGGGCGGATCTGTTCTGGACGAGGGGCAAAGCCATACGGACATGGTTTCAGTGCCTGCATTGCCAATCGGGGCCTTGTTGGAAATGCATCGCCCAAGATTTGTAATGCTGGATGTCGAGGGCGGCGAGGCGGCGCTGTTTTCAACGCCCTGGCCCAAATACGTGCGTTTTGTGGTGCTTGAATTGCATCCGCGCAAATATGCGCCCGCAACGGTCAAACAGATCGTGGATTGCATGTCGGCCTCGGGGCTGACCTATGACCCGGTTTCGTCGCGTGGCCGCACGTTGGGGTTTATGCGGGCCTGACAAAAAAACGGCCCCATTGTCTTGGAGCCGTTCTTGATTTTTTGGACAAAGACAGGAACGCTTATGCGTCTTCTGCCGCTGCTTCTGCTTCTGGTGCATCTGCTTCTGCCGCATCCGCATCATCTTCGTCATCTGCAGAACGCAGGCTGGAAGGTGCAGAGAGGTTCGCGATGACAAAGTCACGGTCGATTGTCGACTTGGCACCAGCTGGCAGTTCGATCTGCGAGATGGTGATGGTGTCGCCAATGTCTTTGCCTGTCAGGTCAAATACCAGCTTCTCTGGGATATCGCCCGCAGTCACACGCAGCTCAACTTCGTTACGTACAACGGTCAGAACGCCACCTTTTTTGATGCCAGGTGCTTCTTCGTCGTTGATGAATTCAACCGGAATAAACAGGTTGATTTTCGATGTGCGGCGCAGGCGCAGCAGGTCGAGGTGTGTTGGCAGGTCTTTTACAGTGTGGCGCTGCACGTTACGGCAGATCACACGTACATCTTCTTCGCCTTCAACTTTGAGGTTGAAAAGCGTTGACAAGAAGCGGCCTTGCTTCAGTTTTTTCAACAGAACGTTGAAAGGGATGTTGATTGCCAGTGGTTCAGCGTCGCCGCCGTATACAACACCAGGAACCATGCCATCGCGACGTGCCTGACGAGCGGCGCCCTTGCCTGTCCCCGTACGGACTTCGGCGTGTAGATCAGGGATCTGTCCAGCCATTTGAATTCTCCAATATGTTAGGGTGGGGTTCCTCCAAGGCTGTAACCCCACGTGAAGCGCTGGCCATAGCCTAGATTCGCTGATCTTGGAAGATGCAAAATAGCTGAAAAAGTGCTGATTTGACCTAAAATGCTGCCTTTTTTTTCGGTGATGTCAGCTTTGCGGGCGCAGATGGCCATCTGCCTGAAGAATGCGGTCATAAAGCGCAAATTCAGGCGCGCGATGCTGGCGCAGTTTTTGTTCTACTTCTGGAGAAAGCGGCGCGGGTTTGGGTGGCGATACATTCTTGTCAGAAAAAGTCAGTTTTTCTTCAAAGCGGTTTTCCAGAAAGCTGCGCAAGAGGGGCTGCGATTCATAAGCAAACAGATGATGCAATGGCACCGAGCCATCCATCATGGATAAAAATCCATATTGGCTGCCGATCGCGGCAAATTTTGGTTGCGGGTCTTGCAGAACCGCCATGACAAAACTGTCAAAGCTAAGCTCTGCGGTGCTGGCATCCTGACGCCCGCTTTTGGGGGCAGTGCGATAGCGATACCAACTGCGAATTTGTTCGATTGGGTGGCGCATTACAGCCAGACGTTCTGGGGCAATGTCATAGAAATCATCAAGAAACGGGGTCATTTTGCGTTGAAATTGACCGGCGGTCATATGTTTTCGGCGCTTTGCAAAGACGATGTCTGCGTGTTTGCGCAGGGTCATTTCATAGGCAGTTGACCCGGTTTTTGGTGTCGCCAAAAAAGCCAGATTCTGTTTGAAATAGATTTGCATAGATCCGATCGCCTGCCAGTTTGATCCAAGTATGGCACTGCATGTGATGGTGTCAAAGGAGAAAGGGTGCGGATCCCGCACCCTTTGGTATTCACGCCGCTGCTGGCCGTTTATTTAGTCTTGCCAGTCGCCCTCAAAGCCCTTGGGAACCATCAAAATATCGCGGCTGAGCTGATCCACAGTTCTGCAGCCACACAGTCCCATAGAGGTATCAAACTCTTTGTGCATCAGCTCGAGGGTTTTGGTGACGCCAGCTTCGCCCATGGCCCCAAGCCCATAGATATAGGCGCGGCCGATATGGGCGGCCTTGGCCCCCATGGCAATGGCTTTTAGAACGTCTTGTCCAGAGCGGATGCCAGAGTCGATATGAACTTCGATCTTGTCGCCAACTGCGTCCAAAATGGCAGGCAGTGCCCGGATCGAGCTGAGAGCGCCGTCCAATTGGCGGCCTCCATGGTTGGAAACGATTATGGCGTCTGCGCCGACATTCACGGCTTGGATCGCGTCGCGTGGATCAATGATGCCCTTGATGATGAGCGGGCCGTCCCACATTTTGCGAAACACCCGAATACGATCCCAGTCAAGCGCCTGATCGGCGGCTTCGGCAAACCATGTGCTGAGCGAGGCCGGATCGCTGACACCCTTGGCATGTCCAACAATATTGCCAAAAAAGCGCCGTTTTGTGCCCAGCATTTGCAGCCCCCATGGAATCTTGGTTGCAAGGTTGGCCATGGATTTCACGGTCAGTTTTGGCGGAGCGGATAGGCCGTTTTTAAGATCTTTGTGGCGTTGACCCAAAAGCTGCAGATCCACGGTGATAACCGCCGCCGAACATTTCGCGGCTTTGGCGCGGTCAAACAGACGTTGCATGAAGTCATCGTCTTTGAGCGTATAGACCTGAAGCCAAAACGGCTTGTTTGTATGGCTGGCGACATCTTCGATCGAGCATATCGACATGGTTGAAAGCGCATAGGGCACGCCGAATTTTTCAGCGGCTTTTGCGGCTTTGATTTCACCGTCTGCAGATTGCATGCCGGTCAACCCAACGGGCGCAAGCGCCACGGGTAGGGCGACATCTTGGCCAAGCATCTGAGAGTGCGTGCTGCGACCCGTCATGTCCTTTGCTACACGTTGGCGCAGATAGATCTTTTCAAAATCTGAGGTGTTCTCGCGGAAGGTTTGCTCGGTCCAACTGCCGGATTCCGCGTAGTCATAAAACATTCGTGGGACACGGCGTTCGTAGATTCTCTTTAAATCGTCAATGCAGGTGATGACTGGCATGGGGTAAACTCTCTGTATTGGTAATCTTTATTAACCAATTTACGACCTAAAGTGCAATACCCAAGTTTGCGGAGGGGATTTTGGCTGTGGTGACTGCCTCGTTGGGCGGGTTTTGACCAACTCACACCGGCAACGCCGAACTCGATTTGGTCCTGCGCAAAACAAAATTCGTATGTGAGCTACGCACCAGCCCCAGACGCAAAACCCGTTGCATAATAAAGGTTTCCAGTGCCTCGGGCCCCTCTGCAACAACCTTGAGCATATAATCGTCAGAGCCGGTAATAGACGCGCATTCGATGATCTGCGGTTCGTTTTGTACAAAGCGGTCAAAGGCCTCGATGGTGGCTTCGGTATGATCCAGCAGGCTGACGTGCATATAGGCCTGGGCGTGCAAGCCAAGGGCGCGGGGGTTCAATATGGCGACATAGCGGTCGATTAATCCCGCTTCCTCCATGCGTTTGACGCGGCGCCAGCACGGGGACGAGCTCAGGTTGACTTTTTCTGCAAGCGCTTGAAGGCTGATTTTT
This sequence comes from Cognatishimia sp. WU-CL00825, assembly GCF_040364665.1. Lineage (NCBI taxonomy): Bacteria > Pseudomonadati > Pseudomonadota > Alphaproteobacteria > Rhodobacterales > Paracoccaceae > Cognatishimia > Cognatishimia sp. WU-CL00825. The sequence goes on along the minus strand of NZ_BAABWX010000001.1, from coordinate 1,393,709 downwards.
CCGTCCGTTTGTAGTACCCGCAAAATTTCACGGTCTTTCTGTTCAAGTTGGGGCATTTTTTACCAATAATTTGTTAAATTTAACGTAATCATACCTTAAAACCTGGGTTTTTCAAACCGATTGGGGCGGATTTTTCTGCGTTGGTGGCCGACCATAAGGCAAGGAGACGCGACATGCCAAAATCAACAAAGTATTCAGCAAAGACCCCGGATGCATCTGGGTATATCGCCTATAGCGCTGCGGAAGACGCGGTGTGGCGAGATCTTTATGCCGCCCAACAGGGGCCGGTGCAGGCCCATATGGCCAAACCCTATCTGAAAGGCTTGGCTACCTTGAACATGCCCAAAGACAAGGTGCCGCAATGCCCGGACATTTCCGCGGTACTGATGCGCGAAACCGGTTGGAAAGTGGACCCGGTGCCCGCGCTGATTGGGTTTAAAACCTTTTTTGGCATGCTCGCAGATCGGACGTTTCCGGCGGCCTCGTTTATCCGCTCGCGCGAGGATTTTGATTACATCGAAGAACCGGATATTTTTCACGAAATATTTGGGCACACACCGTTGCTGACAGATTCGCGGTTTGCAGGGTTTTCCCATGCGATTGGTCTGGCAGGTTTAAAGGCGCAAAAACAAGACTATAGTTGGCTGATCCGGCTGTATTGGTTCACCATTGAATTTGGTCTGACCCGAGAGGCTGGCAAGCTTAAGGCGCTTGGGTCAGGTCTGGCATCTTCTAAAACCGAGTTGCCGCATGCGGTTTTATCTGGCGCGCCAGTGCTGCGGCCCTTTGATGTCATAGATATTTTGCGCACGCCTTACCGGATTGATATTCATCAGCCTGTGTATTTTGTCATCGAAAATTTGGATGATCTTTTTGCAGCGGCAGATCGTGATCTGATGGCCGATATCAAACACGCTCAGGCCAAAGGGCTGTTTGACCCCCTGTATCCCCCAATTGAAAAGAAAGCGTCTTAAGAATGACCCAAACAGAATGTGTGCCTTGCGCAGAAGGCAGCGGCGTTTTAAGTGATGACATGGTGCAAGAAGGATTGGCTGGATTGCCGGGCTGGGCGGTGCGCGAGACAACTATTTTTAAGCGGTTCGAATTTAAGGGCTTTGCCAAGGCCACACAGATGGCAAACCTGGTGGCCTGGCATTCTGACAAAATGGGCCATCACGCTGATATCAGCTTTGGCTGGGGCTATTGTGAGGTGGTTTATACCAGCCACGAGGCCGGTGGATTGACCGAAAACGACTTTCTGTGCGCGATGCGGTTGGAGGCTTTGGTTGGGTGAAGAGCGGGGCTGCTTTGCGGACAGAGCGTCGCTTAGCCTGTTAGGTTCCACACGATGTTATGACCCAATAAATTGAGGCCAACGGTAACAATATCGTCGCTGCTGCGAGAAGATAGATTATCAAGTTTCTCTCGAACTTCCGAATCCCAACCGCGGCAAGAAGAGCATCCTTGAAGCCAAATCGATTATGCTTTGCAACAACATACGTGGTCACAATTGCGAGACACCAATACAAAACCACTGGCCAAGATGTGTCATTCAGGCATTCCATAAGGCGTTCATTGTAATTCTAATGGTTTCAGTAATTTCTTTAGGGATGCGAGGCATCAAACTGTCAAATTCGGCTCGAAGCGGTCGTTCGCAAAAGAACCACGATCCGTGATTTTTTGAGTAAACGCTGTGCTTACCCTCGATGCGCGCCATCTGCTAGGGATTTCACGAAATCTAGTATTTCGGCTACCGGTTTGCCTGCTGCGATTTGGCTGACGATGGCCGAGCCAACAACTGCGCCATCTGCGACAGAGGCGATGTTTTCAGCTTTCTCGGGCGTGTTGATGCCAAAGCCCACAATGATTGGCAGATCGGTAGATGCTTTGATGCGCGCGACCTCGGGGCCAACATTGGTGGCTTGGGCTTCGGCAGAGCCGGTGATGCCATTAATAGAGACATAGTAGACAAAGCCAGAGGTGTTTTGCAGCACTTTGGGCAGGCGTTTGTCGTCGGTTGTTGGGGTGGCAAGACGGATAAAGTTCAGGCCTGCGGCCTGGGCGGGAATGCACAGCTCTTCGTCTTCTTCGGGTGGCAGATCCACAACAATCAAACCATCAATGCCCGCAGCTTTGGCGTCGACCAGGAATTTTTCGACGCCGCGATTATAAATCGGGTTGTAATAGCCCATCAGAACAATCGGTGTTGTGTCATCTGTTTTGCGGAATTCTGTTGCCAGATCCAAGGTGCGCTGCAAGGTCATGCCTGCGCCAAGGGCGCGTTGCCCGGCAAGCTGGATGGTTGGCCCATCTGCCATGGGGTCCGTGAAAGGCAGGCCAAGCTCGATGATATCAACGCCAGCGGCAGGCAGACCTTTGACCACTTCTAGCGACACGTCATAACTGGGGTCACCGGCCATGACATAGGACACAAATGCCTTTTTGTTGGCGGCTTTCAATTCGGCAAATTTGGCATCGATGCGTGTCATCGGGCATTCCTTTATTACGTCTTGCCCGATGTGCCGGATGAACGGCTGAAAATCAATCCCGGCAGTGACTATTTCGGGATTTGGGACTGGGTCGCACGCGATTTATAGGGTTTGCGGTCAATCGCGGCCTCTAGAAACAACTGGATGTGGTCGATCAGTGGGCGGTTGATCAGGCGGACATCAAAGACATTCAGATGCGGGCTGGAGGCATCGCCACCGATGATTTGGTGTGAATGAACCGGAATGGCGCGGCTATGTGCGGCTTTGGCTAGGGCTTTGGCGTCGGGTGGCGGCAGGGTTTTCGACTTGCTGCCCTGTACCAGAAACAGGGCAGGGTCGCCGCGTCTTAGGTGGCTGTGGCGAATCCCGGCAGAAGAGATCGCCACCACTGCAATAGGGGCAGGATAAAGCCGGGATAGCAGATCTTTTGCATAGGCCGTTTCAAGCGCTAAATCAGCGCCCATGTTTTTTCCCCAAAGGATGGTCTTGTTAGGATCATGGCAAAGCGTCGCTGCATTTTCAGACAACCAGAATAAGGCGTCTTTGGCAGCATCAGAGTTGCCAACATGGCCTTTAAGTTCATTAAGGACGACGAGATTATAGCCTTGCTGCACCAGTTCCTTTGAAAGCGTCCTTGGTTCAGTGTTCAACGCATCTGTGCCCTGCGGCGCGGTGCCAAACCAAACGACGGTGGGGCGCATTGCTTTGCACTGCGATGATGGGCCGTACATCTGCAAAATAAGTGCCTGAGCGCCAGAGATGGTGTCACCTTGCCCAAATACATAGGGTATTGGCGCAATGGATTGAGCCATAGCGCCACTTGTCTGCACGGCGAAACAAATTGCTGCGGCACAGATGCCTCGCCAGTCCCTAAAGTTCATTCTTGGTCGGTCCTTTAGGCTTCGTCGTCCACCATGATCATCCAATGGGTGCCAAATTTGTCTTTGCACATGCCAAAGCCTGAAGAGAAGAATGTGGCTTCAAAAGGCATAGTGACTTCTCCGCCGTCTAATAGCTTTTCGAATTTGGTTTTCGCTTCGGCTACGGATTTGGTTTGGTGGGCAACTGCGATGCCGGTCTGCGCTGGGTGTTCCATGCCTTCGGGGTTGTCACTGCACATCAGCGTTGTGTCGCCAACATCGATTTGTGCGTGCATCAACCGGTCATCAATAGCAGGCAGGCCTACCTCGGGCGGGGCCTCTGAAAAAGGCATTTTCAAAACATTATCCGCGCCAAAGACATCTGCGTAGAAATCAATCGCCTCAGAGCAGTTTCCGTTAAAAAAGATATAGGGTGTGAACGACATGACGGCCTCCAATTTGAATGCTGCAAGGGTAACACGACTTGCGTCAGGCCCCAACACTGCCTAGAAGCGGCTCGAACATGTGATTGGAGGCCGAGATGGGCTTTAAAGTTGGTATTGTCGGTCTGCCGAATGTTGGGAAATCTACGACATTTAATGCATTGACCAAAACGGCTGCTGCGCAGGCGGCGAATTTCCCGTTCTGCACAATCGAACCAAACGTTGGCGACGTGGCTGTGCCTGATGATCGTTTGGAAAAGCTGGCGGCCATTGCCAGTTCCAAACAGATCATCCCAACCCGCATGACCTTTGTCGATATCGCTGGACTGGTCAAAGGCGCATCCAAAGGCGAGGGTCTGGGCAACCAATTCTTGGCCAACATTCGCGAAACCGATGCGATTGCGCATGTGCTGCGCTGTTTTGACGATGACGACGTGACCCATGTGGATGATCGCGTTGATCCGGTGGCCGATGCGGAAACCATCGAGACCGAATTGATGCTGGCTGATTTGGAAAGCATTGAGAAACGCCGTCAGGGTCTGGTGCGCAAGATCAAGGGCAATGACAAAGAAGCCAAAGAGCAAGACCGCCTGTTGGCGATGGCGCAAGAGGCCATTGAAAACGAAAAACCAGCGCGCACATGTGAGATTGACCCAGAGGATGAAAAGCTTTGGAAAGGTCTGCAACTTTTGTCGACTAAACCTGTATTGTATGTTTGTAACGTTGGGGAATCTGAAGCGGCTGATGGCAACGCACATTCCGCAGCGGTTGCCGAAATGGCTGCCGCACAGGGCAACTCTCATGTGATTATTTCGGCCCAAATCGAAGAAGAAATCAGCCAGTTGGACCCAGAAGAAGCCGAAATGTTTTTGGGTGAAATGGGCTTGCAAGAAGCAGGTCTGGATCGGTTGATCCGCGCTGGGCACGAGCTTTTGAAGCTAGAGACATATTTCACGGTTGGCCCCAAAGAAGCGCGCGCCTGGACCATCGGTCAGGGCACCAGCGCCCCAGCGGCGGCGGGTGTTATTCATGGTGATTTTGAACGTGGATTTATTCGCGCCGAAACCATTGCCTATGATGACTTTATCTCTTTTAATGGCGAACAAGGTGCCAAAGAAGCGGGCAAGATGCGCGCAGAAGGCAAAAGTTATATTGTGCAGGACGGGGACGTCATGCATTTCTTGTTCAACACATAGGTTTTGTTGAAACTATGGTTTAATGAGAGAGGCCATTGTGCCTCTCTTTTGCATTTAATGAGGTAGGGTATGCGCAAAGTCACCAAATTGATCATCGATACGGACCCAGGCATTGATGATGCGATGGCTATTTTCTATGCAGCCGCAGCGCCGGACATCGCACTTTTAGGGCTGACCTCTATCTTTGGCAATGTGACCGTTGAAACCGCCACGCGCAACGCGCTGCGCCTGCTTGAAGCGGCCGGCGTTGATGCTCCGGTTGCTGCTGGGGCGCATACACCACTCGCGATGCCCCCCTTTAAACCCTCGTCGCACGTGCACGGAGATGCAGGGTTCGGTGACATTCCGGCCGCAACGCCAAAAGGTAAGCAAATTGGTGAAACTGCCGCCGAATTTCTGTGCCGCATGGCACGTGAACACAAGGGCGAACTGGTGGTGTGCCCAATTGGGCCGTTGACGAACATCGCCCAAGCCCTGCAGCTGGACCCGGACTTTGCCACCAATGTAGATCGCATTGTCTTAATGGGGGGCTCTTACCGCGAAGGTGGCAATATCACCCCTCACGCCGAGGCCAATATCTATCATGACCCGCATGCAGCTGAAATTGTCTTTGCCTCTGATGCGCAGGTTGAAATGGTGGGTTTGGATGTCACGCATCAAATACTGTGTACCGCCCAAGACTTTGAGGCGATTGCCCAAGCGGCGCCAAAACTGGGCGGCATGCTGCAGGACATGAGCCATTTTTATCTGAAGTTCTATGCCAGCGTTGGCAAGTTCGAGGGCTGTAGCCTGCATGATCCGGCTGCGGTCATCGCCTGTACGCACCCTGATTTATTTGACGGGCACCGGGTAAAAATATCGGTGTCTTGTGCGGGGGAAACAATTGGTGCAACGCTGGATGCCGGGGACAAACGCCCAGCAAGTTTAGTATACACCTCTGTGGCGTCAAAAAAGGTCAAAGACCTGTTTCTAGAGCGATTGGCAAGCCTGGCTTAAAGCCTATTGATCTTGGGTAAGATCAAGCGATTGGATGATGCCTAGCAACCATTTGTGGCGTGAACTGTCAGAGTTTCGCTTGTGCCAAAGCAGGTCAAACTCAAGCTGAACGTTGCTTAAAAGGGGCAGGGCGCAATAGGAAAAACCCTTAAAAACGTCGTGCCGCAACCGACTCGGCATGCTGGATATTAGATCAGTGCCACGCATCATTTCGGCCAGTACCGATGCATTTGACGCAGAGCACACGATATTGCGGTGCCCCTCCAGCCGCTTAAGTTCATTGGCAACGGAACTGCGCACATAGCCGCCAAAGTCCAAAACACCGTGGCGCGCAGAAAAATACGCTTCAGTTGTGTCGGGCGCGGTGCGCACCTCCGCATCATAAAAGGCCACAGACTGGTCTCGAAACAGCGATTGTGATTGCAGAGCCGGCGGGTATTTGGCTACGCGCACCGCAATAAGTACATCAGCAGTCCCCGATTCCAGAACGCCTTCCATCTGGTCGCGGCTACCCATTTCGACAAAATGAACATGACGGTCGGGATTAATCGCCCAAATGGCATCGCGAATGGTTTGCAGCGCACCCATCATCGAATTGAGGTTGGCGGCAATACTTATGGGACGCGTGTCTTCGAGCGGATCATAAATGCCAGTTTCTGGAAGCCCTTCGATGGCGGACACGATGCGCGCAGCACGGGGGATCAGGTTTTTAGCATTCTCGGTAGGCACAATATTGCGGCCCGCTTTTTCAAACAGTTTGTAACCCAGCATCTGCCGCAAACGTTCAAGCAGATTGCTGACCGTGGATTGGTTGAGGTCAAAGTGTTCTGCGGCGCGGCTTACAGATTGCAACTCACAGACCTTTAGAAAGATCCGTAGGGTATGGGCGTCGAGTTTATATACATTTAGATTATTCATGCATTTACTTGCGATTCTCGATGGATTGATGCTGCTTGCCAGAGTAAGTTTAACACACAGTCATTCCCTGGCACTGTAGAAAATAGGGCTTATGCTCAAAGATCAAATTAGGCTGGTTTGCAGCGCTGAAGACGAGCGTGCTGCGGACATGGAAGCCTTGAAAAATTTGATAGAATATTCGATTGGGTGCGCCAAAGAAAATGAGTTTTCGGCCACTCAGTTTATCCTCGAAGCTGCATTGCGCAGTTTGGAGGAAGAAGATTCTTGAGATTTTAAGGTCGTGGACTTCTATTTCACGTCCTAGTTTTTCTGCGCCTGGATTCCTGCCCATCTACACATTTACGGCCTGAAAAAGTGGCTATTTCAGCTTTGCATTGAAGTATCATTGTGATACTTTACCTAAAGGCGAATGCTTTGCCCTGGATCGTCATCGCATCCCCCAGTGTAAAACATTTGCTGATCGCTTCATTCCTTTGGGAATAGCGCGATGACGCCTCGTGCAATTGCAGGTTAATTGGGCCTACTGTTGTGTGGGGCGTCACCCTTAGATCGGTGTGAAATATGACGTGATGAAACCTTAGGAGTTTCACTTTGAGCGTGCCGTTCCGGACTGACACGCGCGTTGCCCTATAACTGCGGATAGCATTTGCGTTGACGGTAATGGACCGCAATTTTGCCTGGCCGTGTGCTTATGGAGAATCAAGAATCCGTCGCTCTGTATGGGAGGTGGTTTGAGCCAAAATACCCATAAACTGACCGCGCGGCCATTGCGCTAAATTTGCGAGTTATTTGAATTAACTCCCATCGAATTCGCGGGAAAATGGCTATTTTCGAAAGGGTCAAATATTTTGTAAAAAGTCCCTTGTTTCTCGGAGGTTTGCTAAATATACGGGTCAGCGGAGACGTGGCCGAGTGGTCGAAGGCGCTCCCCTGCTAAGGGAGTATACCGGAAACGGTATCGAGGGTTCGAATCCCTTCGTCTCCGCCACCCACACTTTTTCTGAGGTTTTGTGAGGCTGCTTTGAATAGCCTAAACCTCAGTATTTCCTGAACGATCGCCTTATTTAAGGCTTGCTGGATTTTATTCGGTCGCCTCGCTACGCCTTCATTGTGTGTTATGAAAGGTGGCACGTCGATTGGCGGCGCTGGGCAGAAAGCTAACAAAGAAGCTAGCAGAGAATCTTGGACCGGGGCCACATGGCGACAGCAATGGATAGTAGCTTGTCGTTGATCCATCCGCGGCTCGTCGTTGGATCGTGCGCGTGGTCGTTAAAGGGCAGAAAAATAGGAAGGGTGCTCCATTGCGCACGGATTTTGGTTTGGGTGGTGCGGATATTGTCACGATCAACCAAGCAAGAGAACGCGCGCTGGAATATCGGAGCATGGCAAAGCAAGGTTTGAATTCGCGCTTCAATGCCCGCCAAGAGGTGCCGACCTTTGAAGAGCAGGTGCATATGGATCGAATGCCTACATGTAAAAACGCCAAGCATGGGCAGCTATGGAACAACACCTTGCTTGACTATGCGTTTCCCAAGATTGGCAGCCAATTGAAGGTGCATCAACAGCCGACGTAAGGTTGTGCAACTATCTATAAACCTTGCGATCGAACAATATTATCGACAGCTATAGAGAAAATCTTTTGTTCGGAGGACGGGTTTGTGCTGGCTTTCATCATCAATCCGACTGGACCATTTGTCATAGTCGTATCAAATGGTAGGCGGCAAAGCATTCCATTATCGATTTCATTTGCAACAACACCAGACGAAATGATCCAAACGGCGTCGCTTCTTGGTGTATATACTCTCCCAAATGCGCCTGAAACTGTTTCCAGTTTGTTTGGAAGTTCGCCTACGCCATTGGCAATCAAATACCGCTCAACAAGCGGTCTTATGGCCGAGTGTTCTGAGGGATAGATCACTTGCCATTCACCGATACGGGCGAGATCGGGGGCTTGCAGAAGTGGGTGTTTTGGACGCACTACAAAATCGACGGTCTCGTTGTAAAGCTGCGTAAATGCGATCCCTTTCATCGTGTCAGGAGGCGCTTGACGTCCAACCACAAGATCTAGCTCACCATTCCGCAGTTTTTGAATTAGATAACTAACCGGGCCATCCGAGATTTCCAACCTACTGCTGTTTGAAAGCTCCGAAAACTCCTGCGCCACCAGCGGCATCAAGCGAGCCGCAACCGAGGGTAGTACACCCACTTTGACTCGTGCGGATCTAGCCTCGCCCTCTCTTTCCACGCCATCCATCCCCTGTTGCAAGGCGGCAAGGCTCATCTCGGCAAAGTGCAGGAATACTTCCCCCTGTTTCGTCAGCGAAATTCCGGCTCGGCTGCGGGTCATTAGATCAGCCCCAAGCAACGTCTCCAACTCTTTAAGGGTTTTGGAAATTGCAGGTTGGGTCAAAAGCAATCGCTCTGCAGCCGACTTCATACTCCTGAGCCGGCTTATCTCAACGAAACACTGGATGTGGCGGAATTTAATACGGCGATCGATCATTTTAGTTATTCAAAAGGGAAACTAAATGGCACAATAAGTCATTTTTGTTGCGAAATGCAATATGTTAATTTCTGGACGGAGGATAGAGCCCAACCATTGAGGATACATAATGCAAATCGTAAAATTGCAAAATTTGGCATTGCATGTCCGAATTGAGGGCCCTGAAACCGGATTTCCTGTGGTTTTTTCAAACTCCCTGGGAACGGATTTGAAGCTGTGGGACAAGGTCGTGGCACTGCTGCCAGGTGGTTTGAGAGTGATCCGTTTTGATACACGTGGGCACGGCTTGTCTGATTGTTTGCCATCTCCCTATTCTATGGATGAGCTTGCAAATGATGCCGTGGATCTCTTGGATCAACTTGGCATTTCAGGCTGCGCATTCGTAGGGCTTTCTATCGGCGGTATGATTGGGCAGGTCGTGGCGGTGCGGCGACCCGATCTAATTTCTGCCTTGGTGTTGTCTAACACTGCGGCCAAGTTGGGCGACCAGCAAATGTGGAACGACCGCATTGCAGCCATTCAAGAAGGAGGTGTCGAGTCCTTAGCTGGGCCAATTCTAGAACGTTGGTTCTCAGAGGAATTCAGACGTGATGACGAACTGAACGCATGGCGCAATATGCTAATTCGAACCCCAAAGGAGGGGTATATCGGCTGCTGTCATGCAATAGCGGCTGCCGATCTGAGTGCCCAGACGCGGGCGATTAGACAGCCGACCCTTGGCATTGCCGGTTCGGTGGACGGTGCTAGTCCAGCTAATCTGGTCGAGGGCACCGTTGCTATGATCGAAGGCGCGTCTTTTCGTACCATTGAGGGCGCTGGCCATTTGCCATGCGTCGAAAAGCCCGCCGAATATGCGGCAATTTTGACAAATTTCCTAAAGGAGAACGGACATGTCTGAACGGCTCGAACTGGGCATGAAAACTCGCCGCACTGTTTTGGGTGATGCCCATGTTGATCGTGCGGAATTGCAGAAGACGGATTTTGATGTACCGTTTCAAACGCTGATCACTGAAAGTGCTTGGGGAACGGTTTGGGCAAGCGACGGAATAAGCCAGCGCGAACGGTCAATGTTGACATTGGCTTTGTTGGCGGCGCTTGGGAATTTCGAAGAGATTCCAATGCACATCCGCGCTTGTACACGAACAGGTGCAAGTAAAAGAGACGTTTTGGAGGCCTTTCAACACGTTGCAATTTACGCAGGCGTTCCACGCGCGAACCACGCGCTGAAACTGGCGAAAAAAACCTACGCCGAATTGGAAAATGAATAGCCAAGGAAACGCGCTATCCCCCCAGCAAAAAAGGAGACCCCGCTTATGTCAACAATGGGCGAATTCTACCAGAGGGACAGAGAAAGGCAGCCTGCCGCTCTTACCCCTGATTACAAGACCTCCGTAGCGCGGTCGCCGCAATACTCGATGATTTCGTTGCAAAATTCGGTAAGCGAAATCACTGGGCCGGTCTTTGGTCACAACGACATTAACCCCATCGACAACGATTTGATCCTGAACTACGCGAAACCCGGTGAAAGCCCGATTGGTGAACGTATCATATTACACGGACGTGTGCTTGATGAGAATGGTCGCCCAGTCCCCAATACCCTCGTGGAGGCTTGGCAGGCAAATGCGGGTGGGCGTTATCGTCACAAGAAAGACACTTACCTTGCACCGATTGACCCAAATTTTGGTGGTTGCGGTCGGACACTGACTGACGAAAATGGGTTCTATTTTTTCCGCACCGTGAAACCGGGAGCCTATCCATGGCGCAATTGGGTAAACAATTGGAGACCGGCTCACATTCACATGTCGATCTTTGGTACTGCATTTTCTCAGAGGCTAATCACGCAATGCTATTTCGAAGGTGATCCGCTGTTGGATAAGTGTCCGATTGTGAAAACCATTCCTTCGCAAGATGGTCGTGACAGCCTTGTTGCCGCGTTGGATCTCAACGCAACGATCCCGCTGGATTCGATTGCCTACAAATTTGATATTGTCCTGCGCGGCCGACGTTCCACGCTCTTTGAAAACCGTTTGGAGGGGAACTAATCATGGTACAAAAACTTGGTTATCTCAAGGAAACCCCCTCTCAAACTGCGGGTCCATATGTACATATCGGCTTGGCTCCAGGTGCTGCTGGGTTCGATATCTATGAGCAAGAGCTGGGTTGGGACATTGCCGGGCCGAATGCAGAAGGCAAGCGTATCCGAGTAGAAGGTCTCGTGTTTGACGGCATGGGGGCCCCGGTTAAAGATGTTTTGCTAGAGGCATGGCAGGCTAATTGCAACGGTCATTACGCGCACCCAGAAGGTGGTGGCGAAGTGGAAGAGGGCTTTCGGGGCTGGGGACGTGTGATCACCAATTTCGAGACCGGTGAATGGGCTTTTGAGACGGTTAAGCCAGGCCGCACGCGGGGGCGCAATGTCGGAATACAAGCGCCGCACATCAACCTGTGGATTGTCGCGCGCGGCATTAATATCGGCCTGAATACTCGCGTCTATTTTGCGGATGAAGTGGCTGCAAACTCGGAAGACCCTGTGCTGAACATCATTGAGTGGGAACACCGGCGGGCGACTTTGATCGCTAAGCGTTCAGAGCGCGACGGCGAAATCGTATATCGTTTTGACATTAGGCTGCAGGGCAAAGACGAAACTGTTTTCTTTGATATTTAAAAAATTCGACGTTGTGCCATTTAGGTATGACGTCGCTAACCAACAGGACACGTGACATGACGAAACCTTGCATAATCTGCTGTGCAATTACGGGCTCATTACCCCGTAAAGAAAACAATTCTGCGGTTCCGATCACCATTGATGAGCAAATTGAATCTACTCAGGAAGCCTTTGAAGCGGGCGCAAGTATCGTACACGCTCACGTGCGCAACGACGATCAGTCCACAACGTCAGATCCGGAAAAGTTTGCGCGCCTAAAAGAGGGACTGGAGAAACACTGCCCCGGTATGATCATCCAATTTTCGACAGGAGGTCGTTCAGGTGCTAACCAAGAACGAGGTGGCATGTTGCCATTGGGGCCTGATATGGCTTCGCTTTCGGTTGGGTCTAACAATTTTCCTACACGGGTTTACCAGAATAGTCCTGATCTGGTGGATTGGCTGGCCAGCGAAATGCGTACCCACAACGTCAAACCGGAGATCGAAGCTTTTGACCTGAGCCACATCCATCAGGCAGCACAGATGAACAAGGACGGGCGTGTACCAGGGGATTTATATATCCAATTTGTAATGGGTGTAAAAAACGCTATGCCCGTTGATCGACGGTCCTTTGACTTCTTCATTGAAACCGTAAATCGACTATCTCCTGGGGCAGAGTGGTGTGCTGCGGGGATAGGACGTCATCAAATTACCGTTAATGAATGGTGCGTTGCTGAAGGCGGACACTGCCGGACGGGATTGGAAGACAATGTTCGGATTGATAAGGATCGGCTTGCACCATCAAATGCTGCTCTGGTCAAGCGCGTCACTGAGTTCTGTAATCAATACAAACGACCCGTTGCCAGTTGGCGACAGGCTCGGGACATTTTGGGCCTTCCACAACCTAACTCGACAAATCCCTGATTTTCCCTGACTATCGGGCAGACAACCTCGGAGTACCTTGTGAATCCGCTGACTCAATCCAATCTATTTTTCTCTTCCCTTTTTGAAGACCCCGAAGTGACAGCAGTGTTCGAAACAGGGCGGACCTTCGCGCGCTTTTTAGCTTTTGAGATTGCTCTGAGTGAAGCACTTGCTGCGAGTGGTGCTGTGGATGTCAGTACCGCGAAGGCTGCGATAAAAAAGATGCACAGCTTTTCGCCGGATATGAATGCCATCAAGGTGGCTAGTCCCATCGACGGTGTTCCGGTTCCAGAGTTCCTGCGTCAGCTTAGAAAGCATGTAGGGGCTGATTTGACCCCGGCGGTGCATGTCGGGAGTACTTCTCAGGATTTGATTGATACTGCGACGGTGCTCGCGTTGAAAGAAGTGAACGACACATTTACAGCGCGGCTAGAAACCGCGATTGCAGGTATTGAACGCCTAATTGAGTCTCAAGGCAACAATAGCCTGATGGGGCGGACTCGCATGCAGGCCGCTCTACCAATCACAGTGAGACACCGCCTGGAGAATTGGGTCATTCCGCTTTATCGGCACAGAGATAGCCTGGCAGGTATGCGGAGTGATTTGCAAGTCCTGCAATTCGGTGGTGCTACAGGGGACCGGAGCGCCAACCGTGATAAGGTGGTGGAAATTGGTGCCGACTTGGCAAATAGGCTCGGGCTCACGGACCCAGGCTATGCTTGGCACAATGATAGAACGCGATTTGTAGCCTACGCAGGCTGGCTGTCCCTGGTCACTGGGAGTCTTGGGAAAATCGGTCAAGACATATGTCTTATGGCACAGCAGGGCATTGAGGAAATCACCCAATCAGGTGGCGGAACAAGCTCTGCCATGGCGCATAAACAAAACCCAGTAAAAGCCGAGATGTTAATCGCTCTGGCGCAATACAATGCTGGACAGCTTGCTCTTATGCACAATGCATTGATCCACGAACAGGAGCGTTCGGGCAGCGCATGGACATTGGAGTGGATGGTTCTCCCTGCCATGGTTTGCACTACGGGCAGGGCGCTGCAGATTGCGGTTTCGCAGTTGGACGAGATTTCTCGCGTTGGGTCGTAGCCATTTAAAATCTTATGAGGTAGCCAGTTGGTCTTGTAAGCTTAATAACCTAAAGAAAGCTCATTGAGCTTCAGTGATCTTTCGGCTTTTTTCGCAGACAAAGGGAAAAAAATCATCAATGGAGCGACCTTGCGTCGATATTTCGTCCCAAAAGAGGATTTGGCCACAATATACATGAGTGTAATTGTGGATTAGCCCTCTGAGTATGCAACCAAGTCCGCAACTGTTAGGCTGTCGTCTTTCCGTTCAAAGGTACGGATATAGTCCACCATTGTGTGTGAATGCTCTCGCATCATACCTTCTGCACGAACCGCATCACCTTTTTCAATTGCCTCATAAATCACCTGGTGTTGCGCATTTCCAAGATGGAGCCTGAACAGCCCACTCTCCATTGGATCTGAAGATTGAATTGTGGTGCGATCGAAGACCATGGATCCAGCTGCAAGCATGGGCAAGTGACTGATCTGCTCGCAGGCAAAGCCCACGTAGTCGTTCTCGCAGGCATTTAAGATTGAAGTATGAAAGACCCTGTTAGCTGCCTGAGCTTCACGTTTGGCGGAATCGCCTAATAGGCCATTTCTAAGTACGATATCTATTGTCTCAATCGCTTTTGCCATGTTTGGCAGGTGCTGGCAGCGAGTCTCGGACTGCGCCATAAGGCGTGCTGCGAGACTTTCCAAGTGTCCGCGGACCTGTACTGCTTGTAGAATCTCTTCCACGGTCGGGCTCACGACTGTATAGCCGCGTCCTTCACCTCGGCGGATGAGGCGCTCGCGCTCTAATATGCGTAAAGCCAGTCTAATTGGTGTACGCGAAACCTCGTAGATTTCGCTAAGTCGTGCTTCAGATAGGCGACCTCCTTCGTCGAAGGTGCCCATCATAATGTCACGCCGAATGCGCGTGGCGAGTGCTGTGTCAATAGATTCCATGTTGTCATTCATCATGCATGGGATCCCAAAGTCAAGAGGTTGAATATGTTGGAAATACGCAGTTACATAACGGGTTTCTCGCTCATTAAAGGATCCTGAAATGATATTTTAACGGTAAATATCACAGTTATTCGAAGTTTTTCCTTGATTTGGGATCCCATAATCGTGTTAACTCGCTAGCATTCGATGTGAGTCGAAAAAATTGGGAATCTTGATTTGTGATGGGATCCCAAGACGGAATGCGGCTCGCTTTACCCCTAGGGAGGACAACAATGAAACTTTCGCGTTTTATACTGAATGTTACGCTGGCATTGGGCCTGAGCGTTACTGCGCAAACTGCTGTAAGTGAAGAAATTAGCGTCGCAACTTTCCTGCCGCCGCAACATCATACAAATACCGGAATGTTCAAATGGTTTGGCGAAGAAGTTCAGCGCCGCTCTGGTGGCACATTGACCATGAAGCTCTATCCTGCAGGTCAATTGGGGGCCGGCCCGGTTCAACAGTATAAACGTGCTGTAGAAGGCGTCGCAGACATCACTTTCGGTGTTTCTGCGTATACGCCGACGCTCTTCCCAAAAACCATGCTGGGCATTCTGCCGGGGACAGCTGATACAGCAGATCAGTCGACCCGTGCGATATGGAATATTTTTGATGAGCACCTGGCAGACGAATATAGTGATGTGAAGGTTTTGGCAGTTGGAACCGTTGCGGGCAGTCTTCTTGCTGCAACACGGAATGTCTCCACGCTGGATGGTATGAAGGGTGCGAAAATCGTGCCTTTTGCCGCGATGACATCTCCAATCATCGAGGCGTTGGGTGCTGTTCCTGTGCAGATGCCCGTTACAGAAATGTATACCGGACTAAGCACTGGCACTATTGATGCGACCACGGCCTCTTACAACAATATTACTGCGCCTTGGAATTTCTGGGATGTTTCTGGGTATGTCGTAGAAAACGTACCTACGTCTTTCGCTGTGACCTATGCCGTGATGAACAAAGAGCGCTACATGAGCTTGTCTGATGGGCATCGAGCGATAATCGACGAGTTGGCGGGCCTTCCTATGTCGCTTGAACTTGCGAAAAGCTTTGATGGGGCTGATGAGGTGTCCAAGAAGATCATCTCCGAAACAACCGGCAAAAACTACGAGTGGATTGTGGTTTCAGAAGCAGAGCGCGCCAAAATGGATGCCGCTGTTGCCGATGGGCTAGAGGTCATCTTCGCCGACTACAAGAAGCGCGGGATCTCAAATGCTCAAGAAATCTACGGAGCGCTTAACCAGTAGATCACCAAGTATTGTGTCCCGAGCTTGGCTCTCGGCGCGCTATCTGAAGGAGGATTATACAATGACACTCAACAATCTGGGGCTGACTGTAGCCTTGATCAGCACCTTAAGCTTGACTGGCTTAACTGCAAAGGCTGAAGAGCTGAGCGTGGCAACATTTGTACCGCCAAGTCATGAAACTGTAACGGGTGCGTTGGCATGGTTTGAAAAAGAGATCGAAGAACGATCCGGGGGGACGCTTACCATGAAGTTGTACCCCGCAGGACAGCTTGGTGCGGGCCCGACGCAACAATACAAGCGCGCGGTCGAAGGGGTGGCGGACATCACTTTTGGAATTGCAGCTTCGACACCCACGATCTTTCCAAAGACGATGTTGGCAATCTTGCCTGGAAAGGCGGTTGATGCGATCGATTCTACTGAGAGGATGTGGACCATCTTCGAAGAACACATGGCGGACGAATGGTCCGACGTGAAAGTTCTTGCCGTTGGAAACCCCGCTGGTGGGATGATAATCTCTACCAAAAATGTCTCTACAATCGAAGGTATGAAGGGGGCCAAAATCGTACCCTGGGCTGCGATGACTGCGCCGGTAATAAAGGGGATGGGGGCGGTACCTGTTCAGTTAGATCCAACCGAACACTACACTGCGCTTAGCACTGGAACGATTGATGGAGCTATTTCTTCGATAAACAATATCATGCCGCCCTGGAATCTTGATGAGGTGGCTGACTTTGCCGTCGTCAACACTCCAGCCACATTCAATCCGGTCTTTTTTGTGATGAACAAAGAGCGTTACCAAAATCTAAGTGACGCGCATAGAGCGATTATCGATGAAATTTCTGGATTGCCGTTTTCGATTGAGCTCGCTCGCTCGTTTCAAGACGCGGATGAATCGGCCTTGAAGTGGAAAGACGAGCGGATCGCAGAAGGAAAGCTCAATGTCGAGTGGATCGAGGTTTCGGCGGAGGAGCGCGCCAAAATGGAAGCCGCTGCCGCCGCGGGCATGGAACAAATCTATGCCGACTACGCCTCGCGCGGTGTTTCTAACGCTAGAGAAATATATGGAGCGCTGAACCAGTAGCGTACCGGAATGGTGTCGCGGGTTACAGCGCGGCACCTATCCGCCAATAACTTTTTGGCGTCGGATTGTAAGCAATCCAGTTCCAAGATGTTTTTGTGTCATGCACGGCAATTCTGAAAGGGAGTTCTGCAATGGTCGTTATTGTTCCTTCAAACAAATCGGTAGAGTCTTTTGAGGGGCTGCACCTTTATCACGGTGCGATTTCAAATTGCTCAATGAGAGTACGGATAGCTTTGATCGAAAAAGGACTGGATTGGGAAAGTCATCATCTCGATCTACTGAAAAAGGAGAACATAACCGAAGAGTATTTTGGTATTAACCCGAATGGTTTGGTGCCGACTTTGATCGACAACGGCGTGGTTCACATCGAGTCAAATGATATTATTGACTACCTGGATGATGTCTATCCGGAGCCCTCGTTGCGCGCTGAAAACAATGACGAAATGATGGAGTGGTTGCATTTAGCGGCAGCGATACACGTGCCAGCGTGCAAGCCATACGTTTATGCAACAAAAATGGCCGCAAAGATTAAGAAAACTGCGGAAGAACAAGCAAAATACGACGCGCTACAAAAGAATCAGGAACTGAAAGAGTTTCATGACAAACACTCTGGAGACAAAAGCTTCAGTACCAGTGATTTCGACAAAGCCAAGGCGATTTTGGGAGCGTGTTTTGCCAAGCTCGAAATGACCTTGGAGGGTCGCAATTGGATTATGGGCGACCAGTTTACACTGGCAGATATTTCGTGGATCCCACTCCACTTCGTTATCGACGCCTGTGGGTATGACTTCGGGAAATTTCCGAATGTCCAAAAGTGGGCTGCAGCATTCCAAACCAAAGAAAGCTATCAACAAGGCGTCCTAAAGTGGTGTCCTGACTTTTCTCAAGTTTGACCAAGAAATCGAGGCACTTATGTCGAGCGAAATCGAAAAATTTCCCTTAATAGAGCAACTTGACCGAGTTTTGACTTGGGTATCCCTGTTCTGTGGCGGGCTGACCCTTGTGTTCATGACTGGCTTCTCGGTTTGGAACGTCCTGATCATGCGCAAGGCGCTGAACTCTCCTATTGTCGGTGCAGAGGATCTTTTGATCTTGTCGCTTGTCGTAATAGTGGCGCTGTCCATCCCTCTAGGAGCGCGAACCGGGGCCCATATCGAGATAGAAGTACTTGAGGCGCGCATGTCCAAAGGCTTCGCAAAATGGTCCATGATAGCAGTCAAGCTACTTGGCTTTGGACTTCTTTGCGTGATGGCACAACAACTATTGCACGCTGGTCAAAACGCCGTGCGCTTTGGCGAAACCACTCAGCAGCTTCTGATCTCGTTTGAACCATTCTACTACCTTCTAGCGGCCTCGTCGTCGTTCTATGCCTTGGTGCTGGTGCTCGATATCTGGCAACTAATGCAGTCTGACCAGGTCGTGAAATTGAAAATTGGGGAGGGCGAACTGTGATTAGCATGACGCTTCTAGGCCTATTGGGCCTGCTGAGCCTTTTTGTTCTTTTGGCACTTCGGATGCCCGTTGCGCTGTCGATGCTAGGCGTCGGATTTGTTGGCACAATCATAGCCAACGCAAACAAGTTTATCGCCGTGGGAATGGCTGAAGACCAGGCTTGGGCGCGCGGATTTAAAGTCGCATACTCCAATATAGCTGGTGAAACCTTTGAGGCTGCTTCAAACTATAACCTATTGGTTATCCCGATGTTCATACTGATGGGGAACTTAGCAGGCGTTTCTGGCATGTCTAACGACTTGTTCGCAGCAGCATATCGTTGGATGGGCCACTTGCGTGGCGGTTTAGCTTCAGCAACCATCGCCGCCTGTGCTGGATTTGCGGCGCTTTCGGGATCGTCACTGGCATCTGCAGTCACCATGGGTCGTGTGGCTCTACCGGAAATGAAACGTTATAAATACTCCGATAGCCTCGCCACTGGCTCTGTTGCAGCAGGGGGCACACTGGGGTTTTTGATCCCTCCTTCAGGGGGCATGATCATCTATGCGGTGCTGACAGAGCAATCGATTGGACGGCTCTTCATGGCAGGAGTGTTCCCAGGCATCA
Organism: Cognatishimia sp. WU-CL00825; assembly: GCF_040364665.1. Classification (NCBI taxonomy): domain Bacteria; kingdom Pseudomonadati; phylum Pseudomonadota; class Alphaproteobacteria; order Rhodobacterales; family Paracoccaceae; genus Cognatishimia; species Cognatishimia sp. WU-CL00825. The sequence goes on along the minus strand of NZ_BAABWX010000001.1, from coordinate 1,374,288 downwards.
TCTTGACCCTGCTGTTCATCGGAGCGATCTATTTCGTTGTGGTGCGCAATCCTGAGGCCGGTCCGCGTGGTGAACGCTTTGATCGTGCAGAAAGAATCGCTTCATTGTGGCGTGCCGTTCCAATTATCGCAGTAGTTCTCGTGACCATTGGCGGCATGTACACGGGTTTCTTTACACCTGTTGAAGCTTCTTCGGTTGGTGCCTTTTTCACCTTTCTGGTGGCCGCTTGGCGCCGTTCATTGAAATGGAAAGCTTCAAAGGCTGTGATCGTTGAAACGATGAATGCAACTGCAACCGTCTTCATGATCATCATCGGTGCATTCGTGTTTATTCCTTTCATGTCACTGACGGAACTACCCGCCCAATTGGTTACTATTCTGACGTCGCTTCCAATTGGTGAAATCGGCATTCTTTTGATCGTCGTTCTAATCTATATGTTTCTTGGCATGTTCCTTGAAGCCATGGCTATGCTGGTGTTGACCATTCCGGTGGTGATCCCAATCGCCGTTGCCCTGGACTGGGACCTGATCTGGTTCGGCATCATCGTGGTAATCGTGCTCGAGATGGGCATGATCAGCCCGCCCGTTGGAATCAACGTCTTCATTGTGAAGTCCATCGCCCCGGATGTGCCCATGAGCCACATCTTCCGTGGAATCTGGCCTTTCTGGTTCGCCATGGTTGCGATGATTGGTCTTCTCATCCTCTTCCCGCAAATCGCGCTGTTCTTACCGCAAGCCGTTGTCGGCGGATAGCAAATCTAGGAGCTAAAAATGGACACCAAAACAACAATTACCTCGCTTCAACACTTTATTGGTGGCGCGTGGGTCGATGCCGAAGATGGTGCAACGTTTGAGGATTTAAACCCGCTGGATGACAGGCTTTATACTCTTGCGGCCAAAGGGAGCAGTGCAGATATGCGCAAAGCGGTGGGAGCTGCAAAAGAGGCGTTCCCAGGATATAAGAAAACCCTGCCCAAAGAGCGCGAACTTTGGTTGCTCCGCGTTGCAGAAATCATGGAACAGCGCAAAGATGAACTCATCAACTGCCTTGTGGATGAAATTGGTTCTCCGTTCCAAAAGGCCATGTTTGAGTTTGACAAGGGCCTGACTATGATCCGTGCAGCGGCGGGTATCTGCCGAAATGTGCGTGGGGAGACCATTCCTTCTGATGCTCCGGGCAAGTTTTCAATGTCTATTCGAGAGCCGCTTGGTGTAGTGGCTGTCATCACGCCGTTCAACGTACCATTGATTAAAACCACCCGGCTAGTGGCTAATGCTCTGGCAGTGGGAAATACCGTTGTACATCTCCCTTCCGAAATGGCACCGCATCTAACAGTTCTCTTTGCTGAGATCGTGGCCGAAGCCGGTTTTCCACCCGGCGCGTACAATGTCGTCACGGGCTTTGGGCACGAAATCGGCGACGATCTGACGGGGCATAAGGACGTGGATTTTGTGACCTTCACCGGGTCATCAGTTGTCGGTCAGCACATTAATGAGATTTGTGCGAAGAACAAGACACCGAACACGCTGGAGTTAGGGGGTAAAAGCCCAACCGTAATTCTCGCGGACGCGGACTTGAATGAAGTAGTGCCACTCGCTGCGCGTTCGATTTACATGTTTGCTGGCCAAGCCTGCATAGGCTCAAGTCGCTTCTATGTAGAACGTCCACTCTATGACGAGTTCGTCGAGCGTTTTTCAATGGTGGCAACCAAAATTGGAATGGGTGATCTTCGTGACCCAAAGACTGTTATTGCTCCAATTATCTCCGAGAGACAGCGGAAGCGAGTGGCCGATCACATCCAAGATGCGGTTGCTAAGGGTGCGAATATCGTTGCCGGTGGCAATTGGGAAGGCAATCGTTGTCAGGCAACGCTTTTGACCGACGTGACCGAAGAAATGACGGTTTGCAAAAGCGAAACCTTTGGACCTGTGAGCTCCATCTATCCAATTGATAGCTATGAGGAAGGGCTCGAAAAGGCAAATGATTCAGAGTACGGCCTGTCCTCGGCGATCTTCACCAAAGACATCAATAAAGCTTTCCATTTTGCGCAAAATATTGGTGCTGGGATGTGCCACATAAATGGGCCGACCATCCATGACGAGGCGCATGTGCCATTTGGAGGCAACGGAGAATCCGGTGTTGGGCGGGAGGGCACGGATGCCGATATGGAAGCAATGACAGAACTGAAATGGGTTACGGTGCAGCTATGACTTTTACACTTTATCACCACGGTTCCTCGGTTTGCGCTGCAAAAGTACGCTTTGCTTTGGACGAGAAGGGAATCGATTGGGATGGCAAATATATCGATATTCTAAAAGGTGAACAGTTTGATCCTGAGTATATGAAACTCAATCCAAAGGCAGTTGTTCCAACGTTGGTCCATAATGAAACTGTGATAACGGATTCCACCGTTATTTGTGAGTATCTAGATCACATCGTGCCTGAAAACCCGATGCATCCGTCTGACCCATGGGAATATGCACAAGTTCGCTATTGGACCAAGGCGGTTGATGAAGATCTGCACCCAGCCTGCGGTGCGATGACTTTCGTTTGTTCACATCGTCATACGGTTTTGAAGAACTTGGGCGAAGATGGCGTGAAAAAGTTCCTTGCCTCAACGCCACCAATTTCTGTGACGTCGGATTGGAAGAGTCAAAAAGATGGGTTCACGCGTTATGGTTTCAAAGCAACTGGGGCCACCGAAAAGGTAAGACTTTACGACACCTATCTGCATAAGATGGAAGATGCGCTGAGTGATGGTAGCGACTGGCTGGTTGGAAATAAATTCTCGATTGCCGACGTGGCTATGACCCCATACGTGAACCGCCTCGCAATGATGTCGATGCGAGATATGTGGGAGAACGGCCGGCTGCCGAATGTTGAAAACTGGTTTTCGCGCATCGAAGCTCTGCCTAACTTCAAGAAGTGTTTCCTGGATTGGGTGCCTGAAGACTTGACGAATGATTTACGCGAAAACGGTGCCAAAAGCTGGCCCGAGGTCGCCAAAATTCTTGAAATCGAAATTTGAGACTGGAGGATGTTATGGGACGCCTAGAAGGAAAAACTGCTGTCATCACCGGCGCAGCTCGCGGAATCGGCGCAGTGATGGCCACTCGCATGGCTGAAGAAGGTGCAAATGTTGTGGTCACGGATGTGTTGGATACCGCAGACACAGTTGCGGCGATCAAAAGCACGGGCGGTTCTGCGATCGGATTAAACGTTAACATCACTTCGGACGATGACCTTGCCACCATGGTCCAAGCTACCGAAAAGGAATTTGGTAGGCTAGATATTCTCGTCAACAACGCATCTATTTTTGCAGCGCTTGAACCAAAACCGTTTATGCAGATCGACAATGACGAATTTGACAAAGTTATGCTCGTAAACGCTCGTGGTGTGCATCAGGCAACCAAGGCGGTCGTCCCAGCTATGTTACGAGCCGGCGGTGGCAAAATTGTTAATATTGCTTCAGGGACCTTCTTTTACGGTCCTCCTGGTTTGTCGCATTACACCGCATCAAAAGGGGCGGTCATTGCGTTGACCCGCTGCTTTGGTCGCGAGCTTGGAGACAAGAACATCCAAGTTAATGCGATTGCACCGGGTTTGACTGAAAGTGAAGCGCTTCAGGGCCACGCTGGCTTTGATCCGGCGCGCGCGCCAACTGTCCAGTCTCGTTCGATAAAGCGTGAAATGCTGCCTGAAGACCTGCTAGGGTCGCTTATGTACCTGATCACGCCAGACAGCAATTTTGTGACGGGCCAGACGTTGAACGTGGACGGTGGCAAAGTAAACCTCTGATCGGATGCAGGTGATGAGCAAGCGATATTCATATGTTCCGGCGGGTGGCGGGACAAATTACGAATGGTCCGCAGACCACACATTTGTCAAAGTCTCGTCCGCAGATACCGGCGGACATTACACTCTGATGGAGGACAACTTGGAAGCCAATTTCAAGTTGGGTCTTCATTTGCATTGTTACCATGCTGAGACCTTTTATATATTAGAAGGTTCGGTCGATTTTTACATTGACGGAGACTGGATGACAGCAGCGCTAGGGACCTGTCTTCATGTTCCGCCCGGGGTCGAACACGCTTGCATCATATCTGAAGGCTGCGACGCTGCACGCATGCTGATGATCTACCAGCCATCTGGTTTTGATCAGTACCTCGAAGAGCTTGTCAAATTCAGCGACGCAGATTTTGAGAACAATGCAAAAGTGGCTGCACTAAACAAGAAATACGACATCGTGAATGTTGGACCAGTTCCAGCACGCTAGTCTCACCGGGCTAAGCCTTGTTGGGTTGGCTTCAATTCCAAGTCGCTGATCAAACACGACTCAGCGCAATTAAATTCGGAGAAACCTATGAAACACGTTTCATCGGCAAAAATTACTACGCCCAATGCCAGCGGATACCTTCAGCAGTTGTGCAAGCATTTTGGCCACAAAATTGATGTGGTGTTTTCCTCGCATGAGGGGAAGATCCTGTTTCCATTTGGAAGCGCTGAAATGATTGCAAAGGCAGACCAACTGGTGATGGTTCTTCGCGCAGAAGACGCTGAAGCCCTGGCCAAACTACAGCAAGTGATGTCCAGCCACCTAACACGGTTTGCGTTTCGTGAAGACTTACAAATCAAATGGAGTAACTGAGATGGCCAAAATCGGCGAAGATATGATCGGGACCAGTGACCTTCCTCCCTTTTTTAAAGTCGCAAATGCGGATGAAGTCAGCATCGACGCACCCGAAAATCGCAAGGGGGACGCACTTCGTACCTGGGTTCGCAGCCTGAGTGGATTTCAGAAAGAAGCACTTGTTCGCTCTGCCAAAACCGGCCAAACTTGGCGCCTTGTCAGCGATGAAGGCCCTTATCTGAACGGTCATGACGCTGCGCCATGCCCTTTGGCTTTCTTATCGTCAGGCATGGTCGCAAGTTACATGAACGAAATCATTGCACTAGCTGAATTGCAGGGCGTGGAAATCCGCAAACTGAAACTGATCCAAGACAACTACTACACGATGAAAGGCTCTATGCCGAAGCGGACCATGGTTGGCGGGGCAGAGCCTGTAGAGCTACTCGTAGAAATTGACTGCGACTTGCCGGATGGCGAACTTAATACTTTCCTAATGAACGCAATTCACGCATCGCCTTTGAACGGGCTGATGCGCGGCCAATTGGAAAGTCTCTTTAAGCTCGGCAAAAACGGACAAGAACTGCCAACTGCCAATGTTGCAGAGTTGGACGTGTCGCTCTTTCCTGACCCAGGCAACCACTTTGCCAAATCCGACGCTACGGTTGATGATCTGCTGCATATGGAACCCATAGGCCCGACCCCGAAAAAAAATGTTGTTTTGGGTACTTCAGCGGGCGCGTCTTCCTTGGCCGCCGAACAAGATCGCCGGTTGAATATCGGTGCTGTGGCGGTGTTGCGTGAAGATGGGGTCAAGGATATCCAGCAGATGCAATATTCTCCGTATGGGACATCCTTTCGTTTTCTGTCATCAGAAGATGGGCGTGCGCCGGATGCCAATTCCCTCATTTCTGCGGGTATTGGTTTCTGCTTTATGACCCAGTTCGGACGCTTTGTGAGTATGCTGAAGCTGGATCTGCCGGACTACCGTATCGTTCAGGACACACATTTCTCTCTTGGAGGCGCATCTGGGGGCACCGGAAAAGCAGGGCAGGCGGACCCTATCGAAACACATGTCTATCTGCTGACCTCTGAGTCTGATGAAATCGCTCAAGAGATGCTGGATATCTCTGAACAGACTTGTTTCCTACACGCCTTCTGCCGCACTGATTTGAAAACTAAGCTGCGGGTCAAACGGGTATAAGAGCTTGGAAATAATGACGATTTCCAAATCTAAGAATGGGTTCTTTGCCATTGCTACGACACGAACGGTAGCTGTGCGTGCCGTTCGTGTCGCCTCAGTCGTTGGCGTTGTGCTTGCCTTTTTGAACCACGGAGATCGATTGCTTTCAGGCCATATTGATTTGGCAACATATCTCAAAATCGCACTCACGTTCTTGGTGCCATATTGCGTGTCGACCTATTCTTCAGTCCTAGCGGTGCGCGAAAGTATGCAATCCGTTGAGGGAGATCGTTTACCAAGCAAACGTTGAGAGGAGACCAGCCTATGGCCGACTAGGAAATCTCGGTTGTTTTTTTACCTCCGCATCCCAGTCAATTCGTCGGGCAGCCCAACGGCTTCGCCTTAATGGTAGGCTTGGAGGCCTTCGTCTCCGCCAATACTTTCACAGACCGAAAATCGCTTTGACACCTTGAGTGCCATTGTGGTTTCGCGGGGTGGAATATTTGTGTGCCGACGGTAAATAATAAGATCGATTTTGACAAATATCGCCCGCTTAAATGGCAAGTCGGGTCACAGTTTTCTGGCTTTTTGTTGCCCCTTGGTTGCCCCCTCGCGACTAAGCTGTTTTATCATTAATGCCAGATCTAATTGATCACCCGTTCCGCCACTCGCATGTCTTGAGAGAGGCCGGAGGCTGGGTAGAGGATAACGTGTTCCTCGTTTGCGACACCATTTAGAACCTGCGCTTTGAAACCATTGTTTGGTCCAATTTCCACGGGGCGCAACACGGCGCGGCCTTCTTTGACCACAAAGACAGCCCATTGATCCTGATTGCGAAAAAGTGCGCTGGCGGGCACCACCAAAGTATCCTGCTCTTGCCAGACCACAATTTGGGTTTCCACGCGGAACCCATGCCCAAGCCCGGTATAATCCTGCGGTTTGCTGGCAAATCCAATCACCGCGTTGACCCGTTGTTCTTGCACGCCAAGTGCGGAGAACTGCGTGATGCCAAAGGGATCTACCCGGATCACTTCGCCATTTAATTTGGTTGCACCACCCCAATCGGTTATGAGCACCGGGTCACCAATCGTCACCTGAACTGCGTCTGTCGAGAGCAATTCGACCACGATCTCCAGATCATTTTCAATATTGCCAATCTCCATGATGGGGGCACCAGCAGGCAACGATGTTTCGCTTTGCTGCACCACTCTTAAGATCCGCCCATCGGTCGGAGCATAAAGCGGGATATCGTCAGAGGCCGTGCCAAGCGAGGAGGCAAGTCTGGGGTTGTCAAAGCCAATTAACTGCGCGCGGGCATTGGTGATTTCGGCTTCGCGCATGGATATTGCGGCTTCGGCTGTATCGACATTGGCCGCTGTTACCCGCGCAGCTTGGCGGGCGCGATCAAGCGCGGCATCACTCGAAATCTCGCGTTTTACAAGCTGCTCTGTGCGGGCAAGCTCTGCTTGGCTCAGGTCGCGGTTTGCCAGCGCCGCATTCAGATCAGCGCGGGCGACCCGCAGGGCCGCTTCGGCTGCGGTCACAGCGGCCTGTGCCTGTTCGCGGGTGCGCACGTCAAGCGCAGAGGGATTGGTAGGCCGCATATGGGCAACAACGGTTTCGCCACGTACAACCCGATCGCCGGGTTGTACGCTGACCCGTTGCAGTTGCCCCGCAACTGGGGTGGAAACCACATAGGCGTCACGCACCCGTGTCCGGCCTTCTTCGGCGATGGTTAATTGTAATTTCTCACGTGTGACCACGCCCATATCAACCAACAGTGGCTTGGGCCAAAAAGCCGCCGTCAAAGTCCCGATAACCAAAAGGGCGGAGACCGCGGTTAGGATCAGTCTGGACCGTTTTTTTGCTTTGGCCATGACCTCTACTCCCTTGTTTTTAAAGCCGAGACAAGATCTGCTCGGTCAATATCACGTTTCACAAGCCAACCTGAAATCACAGCTGCGCCGATCACCACCATGGCAGCAAACCCATAGCTGGCCGGGTCAAAAATGGCGGGGATTTGGTACAGCTCGCTAGAAAACCCAGCCGCAATCAAAAAGGACAGATAATAACCGAGGATACCGCCAATCGGCAAAGCGACGAGCGTCACAACCGCCAGCTCGCCAAGCAGTACAAAAGCGGTTTCTGAACGGGAAAATCCGATGACCCGTAGGCTGGCAAGATCACGAGACCGCTCTGCATAGGCAATCCGAGCGGCATTATAAACAATGCCAAAAGTGATCACAAAGGCGATCAGCCCCATAACATACCGAATGGCACCGGCACCGGTGTTCATCAGGGTTTGAAACGCCACTTCGGCCTGCGATTTCAGACTGACGCCGGCGACCGTTGGCATGTCTTTGAGCCGTTCAAAGATGGTTTGCGCTTTGGTTTGGTCAAGCGATAGATACGCGCCAGAGACCCGGTTTGGTTCGCGTAAAGCACGATTGAGCGCGGCAAGATCCATATAAGATGGAGACCCAAGCAGGCTTTCAGCCACGGCCGTGACCGGGATGTGCAACACCGGCTGCCGCCCTTCGCGCACATCAACGGTCAATATGTCGCCGGGGCCTATTTGCAGCAGATCGGCCAAAGCCGTCGACAACACAATGCCCGAATTGTGCAATGGGATCTCTGTAAGGTTTGCGTCCAAAGCCCGCCGTAGCCGCGCCTTGGGCGTCAGTCCAGTGACCACCCCGCGAAAGCTGTGGCGTCCATGGTAAAGCACGGCGGGCACGTGGCGCACCGGTTCGACCAAAGCCATGCCAGGCATGCGGCGCAGGCTAAATATTGCGGACTCTGACACTGCGTGATTGAAACTTACAGTCGCATCGCTGCGGTCCAGAACGTTGAATGTCAGGTCAATCGTGCGGTCAAATCCAGCATAAATCGTGATCATAGAAACACTGAGGGCCATGCCACAGGCGATGCCGATCATCGCCCCAAACATCCGGCCTGGTTGTCGCATCAGGCGGCGCAGCACCATGCGCGAAGGCTGATCCAGCCAAGCATTCAACGCCTGACCAAATTGACCCGTGCGGCTGTAATCGGCGGGGGCAGGCGGGCGCATCGCCGCGGCAGGGGTCAGTGCAAAAACGTTGCGCAGAACCAAAATGCCGCCAACAGAGGCTGCCAAAATGCTGACGCCAAAGCCAATCACAAATGATGCCGGGTCAAGCTGAAACACCAGAAACGGAAATTTAAAATAGGTGATATAGACCTGAATAAGAGCCCGACCACCGGCGATGCCCATCAAGCATCCGGCCAAGGCCCCACCCACTGCAATCACCAGCACAAATTTGAAATAATGCGTTCCAACTTCAAGATTGCTGTAGCCAAAGGCCTTCATCAGACCGATTTCTTCGCGTTCAGACTGCACCATCCGGTTGACGACGATATAAAGCAAAAACGCGGCCACAGCCAAAAAGATCGGCGGCACGCTGGTGCTTGCCGCAGACAAGCCGCCGATTTCTTCGCTGACAAATCTGTTGGACATCTGATCTGCCAGTGGAAAGGCTCCGGTGCCGCCATAGGGTTTTAAAATCCGGTCTACCGCATCCAAAACCGCAGCTTCATTTGCACCGCGCGACAGTGACAACAAGATTTCGTTGAAGGCTCCCTCCATGTCATGGGCTGCGGCAAGGGCAGAGCGGCTCATCCAGATCACACCAAAGCGCGCATCATCTGGGATCATTTCGCCGGGGGCGGTTGTGTACAGAAACTCGGGGCTTTGGGCGAGCCCAACAATGTCAAAACTGCGTCGTGCTCCATTCATTGTGGCATGTAACTGATCGCCGGGCCGCAACCCATGGGCTTTGGCAAAGGACTGCAAAAGCAATATCTCTGCGGTGCGGTCGCTGTCGATCATCCGGCCGCTGGTCAGAAACACATCGTTTAGACGGGCCATGCGCAGGTCTGGTAAGGACACAGCGCGCGCTTGCACCGGTAAATCGACATTTGGCAAATCAATCAGTGCCCCACCATTGACGCGTGGCTCTACTGCGCGCACCCCGTCAATGGTGCTTAAACGGGTGGTCAGCCGGTTGGGCGCGCGTGTGACAGGTGCAAAAATATCGGCCAGTCGGTACCGCTCGTAATAGGCCGTGCGGGTTTCGTTTAAAGATGTCACGAGGCCCGTCATCATCACCAACATGCCGACCCCAAAGGCGATCACCAGGCCAATGGCAATAACCTGACCTTTCATGTGCCACAAATCGCGCAGCAATTTATGATCCAGCGGGCTCACCACTCAATCTCTTCTGGGGTTCGTTTTGTGTGGTTTTTCACAATGTCGCGAATGCCACCATCTGCAAAATGAATTACCCTGTCGGCCATCGCGGCTTGGCTGGCTGCATGGGTGACGATCAACACTGTGGCACCTAGCTTTTCATTCACGTCTTTTAAGACGTTTAAAACAGAGCGACCGGTGCCGCTGTCCAGCGCGCCAGTTGGTTCGTCACAAAACAGCACCGTTGGCTGCTTTGCAACCGCGCGCGCAATCGCCACACGCTGTTGTTCGCCACCCGACAATTGTGCCGGAAAGTGATCAACCCTTTCGCGCAGCCCAACCAATTCCAGCGCCTTATCCGGATCCATCGGGTCCCGCGCGATTTCTGTGACGAGCTCAACATTTTCCCGCGCCGTCAAACTGGGCATAAGATTGTAAAACTGAAACACAAACCCCACGTGGTCACGGCGATAACGGGTCAGTTGCTTGTCACTCATCAGCGACAAGTCCTGATCCTGAAAAAAAGCCTGCCCATCTGTCGCCTGGTCCAGACCGCCGATGATATTTAGCAATGTGGATTTCCCGCTGCCCGACGGCCCCAACAGGACGACAATCTCTCCTTGTGGAATGTCCAAATCGACACCACGCAGCGCGTGCACTGCTGAGCGTCCTTCGCCATATACTTTGGTCAATCCTCTGGTCGAAAATGTGTTTTGCGTCATTTTATCTGTGCCACCGAGCTGTTCGGTTTTGACTTCTCGTGACTGAAAGTAAAGGTCTCAATGCCAAACATGTCAATGTCGCTATATGTCCACCCTCGGTGGGCTTTGCGTTTGGCAACCTCGACATTGAATGGCAAAGATGATTTGCACGGCCAGACCTGCGCGCCTGTCGCCAAACCTTGCTAAAGGATTTTTTGATGATTTCCCTGAAGTCCATTCATCACGTTGCGGTTATTTGCAGCGATTACCGGGTGTCTAAACAGTTCTATACCAAGGTTTTGGGGCTAAAGGTTTTGGCTGAAAACCATCGGGCGGAACGCGACTCTTGGAAGCTTGATTTGGCACTTCCAGATGGCGGTCAGATAGAGTTGTTTTCCTTTCCTGCGCCGCCAAAACGTCCATCATCGCCCGAAGCACAGGGGTTACGCCATCTTGCATTTGCCGTGACTGACATTGAAAGCTCGATCCATGCCCTGACCAAAGCAGGGATTGCCACCGAAGAGCTGCGGGTCGATGAATTCACCGGCGCAAAATTCGTATTTTTCTCAGACCCTGACGGGTTGCCGATCGAGCTTTATGAGGTCAAGGCCACAGAAAATTTCTAGGGATTGAAGAAATTCTATATCGGATTGCGGCCATTGTTCTGGGCGTATTTCGTGATTTTTTTGCCGACCCTTTCAATTCTATGGCCAAAATATGCGTGTTTCTTTTTGATAAATGAGGCGTTCCTTTGAGAATGTTTTTGTTTTATTACAAATGTTTACATTGCCTCTTTTTCAATAAATCCGTCTGCAAACACCCATCTACTAATTTATTAGTTGACTGAGGCCCGTGCATTTGCAAACGTAAAGCACCCGGCGGAGAGGCCGGACTTTATACAATTGGGAGGAAAAGATGCGGACGTATCTTCTTTCCGCTGTTGCGGCTGTTGCCGTGATTGCGGGTACACACTCGGCCTATGCCGACGAAGCAGCTGCCAAGCGCTGGGTTGACGCGGAATTCCAGCCGTCAGCGATCAGCAAAGATGCTCAAATGGGCGAGATGAATTGGTTCATTTCTGCCGCAGCTCCGTTCAAAGGCATGGAAATCAACGTATTGTCCGAAGGCATTCCAACACACGGCTACGAAGCCGAAGTGTTGACCAAGGCCTTTGAGGAAATCACGGGCATCAAAGTCAATCACCAGATCCTGGGTGAGGGCGAAGTTGTGCAAGCGGTTCAAACGCAAATGCAAACCCAACGTAACCTTTATGATGGGTATGTGAACGACTCTGATCTGATCGGGACGCACTCTCGTTTGCAATTGGCCTATAACCTCACTGATCAGATGGCGGGCGATTGGGCGGCAACAACATCACCAACCCTGGACCTTGATGATTTCATGGGCACCCAGTTCACAACTGGACCAGATGGCGACCTGTATCAGCTGCCTGACCAACAATTTGCCAACTTGTATTGGTTCCGCAAAGACTGGTTTGACCGCGCTGATTTCCAAGAAGCCTTCAAAGCGAAATACGGCTATGATCTGGGCGTGCCAGTCAATTGGTCGGCTTACGAAGACATCGCTGAGTTCTTTTCTAAAGACGTGAAAGAAATCGACGGAACAGCCATCTACGGCCACATGGATTATGGCAAACGCGCCCCTGATCTGGGGTGGCGTATGACCGATGCATGGCTGTCGATGGCCGGTGCCGGTTCCAAGGGCGAGCCAAACGGCGTGCCGATTGATGAATGGGGCATCCGCATGGAGGCGGGCTCTTGTAACCCAGCCGGTGCAAGCGTGACCCGCGGTGGCGCAGCAAACGGCCCAGCAGCGGTTTATGCGATCCGCAAATGGGATGAATGGCTGCGGAACTACGCGCCTCCAGGTGCCGCAAGTTTTGACTTTTACCAGTCTCTGCCAGCACTATCCCAAGGCAACGTAGCCCAGCAAATCTTCTGGTACACGGCTTTCACCGCAGACATGGTGAAACCACAATCCGAAGGCAACAACACGGTTGATGGCGACGGCAATCCACTGTGGCGCATGGCTCCATCTCCACATGGTCCATATTGGGAAGAAGGCCAAAAGGTTGGTTATCAGGACGTTGGCTCATGGACTTTCCTGAAATCCACACCCTCTGATCGCGCCCAAGCGGCATGGCTTTACGCACAGTTCGTGACATCCAAAACAGTTGATGTGAAAAAATCACACGTTGGCCTGACTTTTGCCCGCGACAGTTCGGTGAACCACGCGTCGTTTACAGAACGTGCACCAAAACTGGGTGGTCTGGTAGAATTCTACCGTTCGCCAGATCGTGTGGCTTGGTCTCCAACCGGCATCAACGTGCCTGACTATCCAAAACTGGCACAAATCTGGTGGCAGCAAATTGGCGACGTGAACTCTGGGGCCTTTACCCCTCAAGAAGCGATGAACCGTCTGGCTGAAGAAATGGACATCACCATGGCCCGTATGCAACGTGCTGACGAAGCGCAAAGCGTCTACGGTGGTTGCGGTCCGCGTCTGAACGAAGAGAAAGACGCTGACTGGTGGTTTGCCAATGGTGGCGCTAAGCCAAAGTTGGACAATGAAAAGCCCGCTGGCCAAACCGTCAACTATGAAGAGTTGGTCGCCCGCTGGAACGCCAACTAACGTCACCCGTCTGACCTGACCCACTCCCCGTGACGACCAAGGTCTGACGCAGGCTGGGGCCCAAGTGGTCCCAGCCAATCTCCGCGAAACCGCGCGGTATCTCTAAATACAAAGGTGCAAAATGGCACTTGAACTCAAGAACTTATCCAAGGTTGTTAGCGGTGTGACCCACATCAAGCCGACAACCCTGACGTTGAAAAAAGGCCACTTCAACGTGCTGCTGGGCGAAACCGGCGCTGGCAAGACGTCATTGATCAAAATGATGGCTGGGCTTGATCCCATTGCCTCTGGACAGATCCTGATGGACGGCACTGATGTCACCAAACTGACAACGCAAAAACGCAAAATCAGCTTGGTCCACCAATTCTTTGTGAACTATCCGCATATGACGGTTTTTGACAACATCGCTTCGCCGCTGCGGGTGGCAGGCATGGCCAAGTCTGAAATCGAAGACCGCGTTGGCGAAGCAGCCGCCATCCTGAAACTGGGACCGATGTTACATCGACGCCCACACGAGCTTTCGGGCGGTCAGCAACAGCGGTGCGCTTTGGCGCGTGCGATTGCCAAGGACAGCCAGGCGGTGTTTCTGGACGAACCTTTGGCCAATCTGGATTACAAATTGCGCGAAGAGCTGCGTGAATTGTTGCCTGAATTGTTCGCCGATCGCGGAGCCGTGGTGGTTTACGCCACTTCAGAACCCGAAGAGGCCCTGTTGCTGGGCGGTGAAACGGCGCTGATGATGGATGGACGCGTGGCCCAATTTGGCACCACTGCGGATATCTACCGCGCCCCCGCAACTTTGACGGCGGCGGCTATTTTCTCAGATCCTCCGATCAATCACGCACCCGTTGTCAAGCAAGGCAACCAAATGGTGATGGGAGAGGTGCGCTGGTCTGTGACGGGTGACGCAGCAGCTCTTGCGGATGGCAGCTATTCCGTTGCAGTGCGGCCAAACCATATTCTGCCCAATGCCACCGATCAGGCCAATGTTGCCTTGACCGGACGCATTGGTGTGACCGAACTCAGCGGTTCTGAAAGTTCAGCCCATTTTGAATTTGACGACCACGGATGGGTCTCGCTCGCGCATGGTGCGCACCCCTATGAAATTGGGGAAAACCACACTTTCTACATGGATGCCGACGCGTGCTTATACTTTGCGCCCGACGGCAGCCGGGCCGCCTAGGGGGGCGAGATGGCTAAAATTACACTCAAAAATCTAAGGCATTCCTATTTTCCAGAGCCCAAGGGCCCGGAAGATTTCGCCCTCAAAGAAGTTGACGTCGATTGGCAAGATGGTGGGGCTTATGCGCTGCTTGGCCCATCAGGCTGCGGCAAATCCACTTTGCTCAACATCATCTCTGGGCTGCTGGTGCCGTCCGAAGGCCAGATCCTGTTTGACGGCAAAGACGTCACGCATCTGCCACCGGACCAGCGCAACATTGCGCAAGTTTTCCAGTTTCCGGTGATCTATGACACGATGACTGTCTATGAAAACCTGGCATTTCCGTTGAAAAACCGGGGCGTAGATCAAGCCACCATTGATAGACGCGTACAAGAGATCTCTGAGATGCTTGAAGTGTCAGATATGCTGGGACGCCGCGCTGCGGGGCTTTCACCGGACAACAAACAGAAAATCTCGATGGGCCGTGGGCTTGTGCGCGATGATGTGAATGTTGTGATGTTTGACGAACCGCTGACGGTGATTGACCCGCATCTGAAATGGAAATTGCGCTCAAAACTCAAAGAGCTGCATCAGAAAACCGGGCGCACAATGATCTATGTGACCCATGACCAAACCGAAGCATTAACCTTTGCCGATCAGGTGGTTGTGATGCAGGACGGCGAGGTGGTGCAAATCGGTACACCGGTCGAACTGTTTGAACGTCCGGCCCATACCTTTGTGGGGCACTTTATTGGCTCCCCGGGCATGAATGTTTTACCCGCCGAACTGCGACAGGGTGAAGCCTTTTTCTATGGTCATCACGTGGCCCTGGAAGGGGCGGTGAACCCTGGTACTTCGGGGCAGATTGAAATCGGCATTCGTCCAGAGTTTGTTTCACTAGATACATCCGGCATCGAAGCGCATGTGCGGCGCGTTGCGGATGTAGGCAGACACCGGGTGGTGGATGCCATGGTAGGCGAACAACGCGTGTCAGCGATCTTAAACGGCGATGCGCCAAATCAGGGCGATATCGTGCATCTGAACTTCAAACAAAATCAGACACGTGTTTATGCCGATGGCTGGAATGCGACCAAACCCGCAGGGAAGGGGGCCTGATATGAAGACCGAAAATCAAAAGGCATGGTTCTTTGTCTTGCCTGTCCTGTTGCTTGTGGCGTTTAACGCGCTGATCCCGATGATGACCGTTGTCAATTATTCGGTGCAGGAAACCTTTGGGGACAACCTGTTTTTCTGGGAAGGCCTGACGTGGTTTGAACAGATCTTACGGTCTGAGCGGTTCCATGCGGCGCTTGGCCGTCAGTTCCTGTTCACCTTTCTGATCCTGATCATTGAAATCCCGCTGGGCATCGCGATTGCGCTTTCTATGCCGCGCAAGGGCTTTTGGGTGCCGGTTTGTCTGGTGCTTATGGCGTTGCCTATGTTGATCCCTTGGAACGTTGTGGGCGCGATGTGGAACATATTTGCGCTGCCAGACATTGGCTTGATGGGCTATACGATCAACCATATTCTGGGCATTCACTATGACATGACCCAAGACCCTATTGCCGCCTGGATGACCATCATCACGATGGATGTGTGGCATTGGACATCGCTGGTTGTGCTGCTGTCTTATGCCGGGCTGGTTTCCATTCCAGACGCTTACTATCAAGCGGCCAAAATCGATGGGGCCTCTAATTGGTCGGTGTTTCGGTTTATCCAACTGCCCAAGATGAAAAACGTCCTGACCATCGCCATCTTGTTGCGGTTTATGGACAGTTTCAACATCTATACCGAGCCGTTTGTTTTGACGGGCGGCGGGCCGGGCAACTCGACCACTTTGCTGTCGATTGACCTGGTGAAAATCGCCCTTGGCCAGTTCGATCTTGGACCAGCCGCCGCGATGTCTCTTATCTACTTTGCAATCACGCTTTTGGTGTCATGGCTGTTTTACACCCTGATGACCAAAGACGATCTGAATTAAGGAGAGCGATCATGCAAAAACGATCCCTCGTTCCCATTGTCTATATCTTCTTCCTGATGCTGCCGATCTATTGGCTTGTCGCGATGAGCTTTAAGACAACCAATGAAATCCTGTCCGGCTTTTCGCTGTTTCCACAGACCTTTACGCTGGACGCTTATAAAACCATCTTTACCGATCCAACGTGGTATTGGGGCTACATCAACTCGATCCTCTATGTATCGATCAACACGGTTATTTCGATTGCCGTGGCCCTGCCGGCCGCTTATGCCTTTAGCCGCTACCGCTTTCTGGGCGACAAACAGCTGTTCTTTTGGCTGCTGACCAACCGCATGGCACCGGCGGCTGTCTTTGCGCTGCCGTTCTTTCAGCTCTATTCGGCTGTGGGCATCTTTGACACCCACCTTGCGGTGGCTTTGGCGCATTGCCTGTTTAATATCCCACTCGCAGTTTGGATCCTCGAAGGCTTTATGGGCGGCGTGCCAAAAGAGCTGGATGAAACCGCCTATGTGGATGGCTATTCCTTCCCGCGGTTCTTCATGTCGATCTTTATCCCAACCATCAAAGCTGGTGTGGGCGTCGCGGCTTTCTTCTGCTTCATGTTCTCTTGGGTGGAATTGCTGCTGGCCAAGACCCTGACGGCGGTTGCCGCCAAGCCAATTGCCGCCACGATGACCAAAACTGCCTCTAGTGCCGGCTATGAGCTGGGTCTGCTGGCGGCGGCTGGCACGCTGACCATTATTCCGGGTGCCATCGTGATCTACTTTGTACGCAATTATATCGCGAAGGGCTTCGCGATGGGGAGGGTTTGATATGTTTTCTTGGATGGCATGGACGTGGCCAACGGCCCTGATCTTCATTGGGATCTTCAGCGCAATCGGGTTTCTTACGGTGGTTGAAATCAAATATCCCGGTGGGGCAGAGCGCAAGGGAATCCTTGGGCTCACCACCACCCGCGGTGACCGGTTGTTCCTATCGCTGTTGGGCACCAGCTTTATCTTTCTGATCTGGCTGGGTCTGATTGGGATGCCGCTCTGGGGGCCGCTGTTTATCTCGATCTGCTGGGGCATCCTTTGCTTTTGGAAGGTCTAGACCCCGTACAGATATCAAAGAAAGGGCGGTTGGAGACATTCCAACCGCCCTTTTCTATGGGAGAACTCTGTAGAACTCTGCGCCCTCAGCCGTATTAAACCGCGTCACCAGCTGCGTTGGGCCAGTGTGTTTAACTGATTAAGGCGCTCCAGATTGGCAACGGACGACAACATCAACCGCTCGTGACTCCAGTCTGCAGGTTCGGCCAGCGACGTCGCGCCAGCCAGAACCAAAACAGCCATCACCGCTGAAAGCCCCCAGCCAAACAAACGTGTTTCGCGCGTCGGTTTGGCCTGATCACGGGCAATTTCAATAATGCGGTCTTTCAACATCGACCGACGCGCCAGAAAGGGCACGCTGCGCCCAATCAACGGCACGCCAAAGGCTGTTGGCTGCTGGGTGGCAAATCGCGTGCTGCGCGCAATATTCAACAATCGCATAGAGTAGCTGTGCGCATCAAACCCGCGACGGGCCAGATAGGCGCGATCGCAGGCCAATTCACCCAAGCGGCGCATCCGGCTGGATAGGAACCAGAAGCCGGGGTTCAACACCACCAGGGGCGAGAGCAATGACAAGATCACCTCTGCGTCGACATCTCCTTGGCGAATATGCTGCATTTCATGGCCAATCGACATTTGCATCGTTTGACAGTCGCTGCACATAGAGTCGGGCAGCACCACATAGTAATACCAAAGACCCCGTGTCGAGAACGGCACAGAAATTGCGGGGCTGATGACCACGCGCGTACGGCGCGTTTGCCGCATCAACTGTCCGGCTTGAACCGCTTGCCAAATTCGCCGGAAATTCATCACCAGATACCCAGCGCGCCCGACAAAGGCGACTATGAATACCGCAATGATAAACTGGGCCAAAAGCCCGCTGGCAGTTGTAAGTTGTTCCAGCCAAAGTGTTTTTGCCGCCAGTAAAGACGACATTTCATTGGCGCTGATAAAGAGATTGCCCTTTAGGTATTGGCCGACCACGACATCCGTGGCGTTCAAAGTCGCCGCATAGGGCGAGGCAACCAGATAGGGCTGCACCAAAGGCAACAGCGCCAAACTCACGATTGCTGTTACGCCCAAACGGCGGCGCGTCAGAAACCTGCGCCTAAGGCCTGTGAGGGTTAGTGCCCCTTCAAACAAACCAAAGACAATTGCGGCCACCAGGATCATCGATTGAATCCAGATCGCCCCCCCTACGATATGACTAACCGTCATCCTTTCTGATCCTTGTATCAATGATCTCTTTTATTTCCTGGATCATTTCGTCAGTCAGTTCCTCGTTATCCACCAGACGGGCGACAAGGGCCGTTGGCGTGCCTCCAAACAAGGAATTGGACAAGTTTCTGAGGGACCGCCCCTCATAGTCGCTTTTCTGGAGTGCGGGCTTATAAACCAAACTGCGCTCAACACGTTCGGACGTCACATAGCCTTTGTCATCCAAAATCTTCATGATTGTGGCAACAGAGGTATAGGCGCGCTTCATATCATCCTGCAACGCAGACATGATATCGCGCACAGAACCAGAGCCAATGCCCCAAAGGGCGATCATGAATTCAAGCTCAACATCCGTGAGCATTTCACTTCGACGGCGTGCCACCTGCACATCTCCAAAATCATAAACTATATAATTAGTACAATATCGGAAGAATTTGCGAAAGTCTTTTTTATAAGGCCATTCGTCGCGCAAGATTGCCCAAGCGTGGCAGAAAAGTCGGCGGGCGCTCTGGACGCCCGCCACAGTCGCCCTTCACAGAGCTATTTCTCTGGCAACAATCCACGTGGACTAAAGCGCAGGACCAGCAGCAAAATCAGCCCCATGGTCAGCGGGCGCATATAGGCCACACGTTCCAGAATGGCTTCGCGCAATGGCGACGTGGCATCCATGCCGGATGTCAGAACACTGACCAAAAAGATTGAAATCGGCTCGACCTCGACCCAGAGGAACCAGATGAACATGCCTCCCAGAACCGCGCCCCAATTATTGCCCGAACCACCGACAATCACCATCACCCAAATCAGGAATGTATAGCGCAGCGGTTGATAAGACGCGGGCGTCAACTGGCCATCCAAAGTGGTCATCATTGCCCCGGCAATGCCACAGATCGCGGCCCCCAAAACAAAGATCTGCAAGTGTCTCTTAGTGACATCCTTGCCCATGGCCTCGGCAGCGATTTCATTGTCACGAATGGCGCGCATCATGCGGCCCCAAGGTGAATTTAGCGCCAGTTGCATCAAGCTGACGATCAATATGATCACCGCCAAAAACAAGGCCGCATAGCACAATTTTACAAAAATCGTCGAGCCAATCACCGGATCTGCACCAATACGTTCCATCCAGCCCACAAAGCCTTCTGATTGTTGCAAATCCACTTCGTAGGGCACGGGGCGGGGCAGGCCGTTGACGTTTTTAACGCCGCGGCTCAGCCAATCTTCGTTTTTAAGCACAGCAATGATGATTTCGCCAATGCCCAACGTGGCAATCGCCAAATAGTCAGACCGCAATCCAAGCGCGGTCTTGGCAATCAGCCAGGCGGCCCCAGCGGCAAAAAGCCCACCAACAGGCCAAGCCAGCAGCACTGGCAGCCCCAGACCGCCCAAGAAGCCCTGTTGCGCGGGGTTCACTGCCTCGATCGCGGCCACAGCCGGATCAAAAGTTTCCCGAAACACAAAGAAGCCCACAATCAGGATCGCGCCAACTATCAACCCGCGCATTGCGCCTTTTGGCAGACGTCGCCACATCATGATGGCCGCAGTGATCACACCCACCATAATCAGCAAGGCCAACAAGATGCGCGGTCCACCGGCCTGCCAGGCCGGGGCGACAGGGGAAACCGACGTGATAACCACCGCAAGCCCCCCAAGGGCGACAAACCCGACCACGCCGACATTGAACAGACCAGCATAGCCCCATTGCAGGTTCACACCCAAAGCCATGATCGCAGAGATCAGTCCAAAGTTCAGCACAAACAGCGCGTTGTTCCAGGATTCAAAAACCCCAACCCCGACGATCAACAGGCCCATCAGGGCAAAGTAAATTGGTGTTTTCATATTGGTCATACCGATTGCCCCTTAAATAGTCCGGTCGGTTTAAACAGCAGGACAATGATCAGAATGGCGAAGGAAACGGCGAATTTGTAATCGGTAGATAACAATTGCACCAAACTATCCGGCACCCAGCCATCCGGGCCCAGATAAGTCACCACCTTCTTAAACGCATAGGTCAGCGTGACTTCGGAAAACGCGATCAGAAAACCACCGGCAATTGCCCCCAGCGGCGACCCCAATCCGCCTACAATAGCCGAGGCAAAGATCGGCAACAAAAGCTGCATAAACACAAAAGGCTTAAAGCTTTTGTCTAGCCCGTAAAGCGTGCCCGCCACGGTCGCCAAGGCCGCAACAACCAGCCAGGTGATGGTGACAACCCGCTCAGGGTTGATGCCCGACAACAAAGCCAAGTCTTCGTTGTCCGAATAGGCACGCATGGATTTGCCCGTGCGGGTTTTATTGAGGAACCAAAACAGCAGCGCCACAGTGATCACCGCAACAACCAGCGTCAAAACCTGAGTGGTTTTGATCGCCAGCCCCTCTGATAACCCGGTCATCTCTTTGAATTCACGCGCTTTCATGATGAATCTCGCGCCGTCAGTAAAACGCCGATCATCGGTGCCCACAATCATGCGAATGATGCCATTCATCATGAACATCACCCCCATCGAGACGATCACCAACATCACCGGCGCGGCTTTGACACGACGGTAAAACTTGTAAACCGTGCGATCTGTGATCAGCACAAAGGCGGCCGCAGCCGCAATGCCAAAGGGCAGGGCCAACAGGGCAGTTGGCAACGGACCTAGCGAAATACCCCATTGCTGAAGCAGCGCCGTTAAAAGCAAAACAAACATGGTGCCAAAGGCCATTGTTTCACCATGGGCAAAATTGGAGAAACGCAGAATTCCATAGATCAGCGTCACCCCAAGGGCACCGATGGCCAATTGCGCGCCATAAGCAGAGGCAGGAACAATAACGAAATTGGTGAATGCCACCAAAGCATTGAGAATATCGATCATGATCAACCTCCCAGGAATGTGCGGCGAACTTCGGGGTTCGCCAAAAGCGCTTCGCCGGTGTCGGTATAGGCGTTTTTGCCCTGAACCAACACATAGCCTTTATCCGCGATTTCAAGCGCTTGCCGGGCGTTTTGTTCAACCATCAAGATTGAAATGCCCGTCTTTGCCACCTCGATAATGCGGTCAAACAGCTCATCCATCACAATTGGGGACACACCCGCCGTTGGTTCATCCAGCATTAACAGTTTGGGCTGTGTCATCAGCGCACGGCCAACCGCAACTTGCTGACGTTGCCCACCGGACAATTCACCCGCATTCTGATTGCGTTTTTCATATACTGCCGGAAACAGCTCATAGACCTGCTCGATGGTGTCTTCAAAATCATCGGTGCGAATAAACGCGCCCATCTCAAGGTTTTCACGCACGCTCATCGTCGGGAAAATGTTGCGCACCTGCGGCACAAATCCCATGCCCATATGCACGCGCTCTTGCGGTGAAAGCGCTGTGATGTCTTTGCCATCCAGCTTCACCGTGCCCGCGCGCAGGTTCAGCATGCCAAACACCGCTTTCATGCCGGTTGATTTGCCCGCGCCATTCGGGCCGACAATCACCGCGATCTCGCCTTTTTCGACGGTCAGATCCAAGGCATGTAAAATGTCAGGACCGGCCCCATAGCCGCCTGTCATTTGGGTTGCAGAAAGAAAACTCATGTCGCGCTCTCTTTCTTTTTGTTTTTCACGCCGGTGCCCAGATAGGCCTCGATGACCTGTTCGTTTGACATGATTTCATCCGCAGAGCCGGTGGCCATAACAGATCCCTGCGCCATCACGATCACCGGATCACACAGCTGTTTGATGAAATCCATATCGTGTTCAATCATGCAAAATGTATAGCCACGCTCGACATTAAGCCGCTTGATCGCGTCGCCAATTGTATAAAGTAAGGTACGGTTCACTCCGGCCCCAACCTCATCCAGAAACACCATCTTGGCATCCACCATCATGGTGCGGCCCAGCTCTAGCAATTTCTTCTGCCCACCTGAAACCTCACCAGCCCGCAGGTCGGCGATATGTTCGATTGTCAGAAACTCTAAAACCTCATCCGCCTTGGCCCGCAACGCGCGTTCCTGATCGGCAATGCGCTTGCGACCAAACCAAGTGTTCCACAGGGTTTCCCCATGCTGCTCTGCAGGCACCATCATCAGGTTTTCGCGGCAACTCATGGAATGGAATTCATGCGCCACCTGAAAGGTGCGCAGAATGCCTTTGTGAAACAAGCTGTGTGGTTTCAACCCGGTGATGTCCTCACCGTCAAAATACACTTGTCCGCTGGTCGGTGTCAGCACCCCAGCAATGCAGTTAAAGAGCGACGTTTTCCCTGCGCCATTTGGGCCAATCAACCCGGTAATGGTGCCTTGTTCAATGGTCAGTGAAGCGCCATCAACTGCGCGGAATCCGCCGAAATGCATGTGTAGGTCACGCACTTCGATCATGTGGTATGTCCCCGTTGTTTATGTGGACCGCCTCTTGCGGGCGATGCCATGTGCAAAAGCCCGAGGCACTGCCCCGGGCTTGGTCATATTATACGACCGTCTTAGCGATATGCGATGGTTTCTTGCTTGCCCTTGATGGTCTTGATCACCCGGTAGGCACCGGACGCTTCACCTGGCTCAATCAGCTCCAAAGCGGATGCACCAACAAAGTCGATTTCGCCACCGTTGGCCAGGATCTCCAGTGCTTTCGCCAGTTCACCTGGGAAAATCTGTTCGCCCGGTGCGTTGGCCACGTCAAACATTTTCATTTTGTAAACAGCTGGATCGTTAGAATTCGCCGCTTGCATCGCCAGCAACAGGATAGACGCCGCATCATAAGATTCAGGAGAGAATGGCGCAGTTGCGTCAAAGCCGTTTGCCTCGCCAATTGGCGTATACAAATCACCACCCGGAGCATCAGTGCCCGGTACCTGGCCCAATGTCCCGTCTAGATCAGAACCAAAGTTTGCTTCGGTTGCGGAACCAACCATTGCGTCCGGCAGGTGGAACAGATCAAATGCACCCGTATCAAGTGCCGCTTGAATGATACCTTTACCGCCTTGGTCACCATAGCCGACGACGACCAAACGATCACCGCCCGCGGATGCAAGCGCACCAACTTCTGCTGAATAATCGCCTTTGCCATCTTCGTGTGATGCGTTGATGGTCACTGTACCACCGTTGGCGGTATAGGCAGCTTCAAATGCGTCCGACAAGCCTTTGCCATAGTCGTTGTTGGTATAGGTCACAGCAACTGTGTCTACGCCGTTTTCCAACAGAATGTCTGCCATAACTTCGCCCTGACGCGCGTCAGAAGGCGTTGCGCGGAAGAACAAGCCATTGTCTTCAATAGTGGTCAGCGCAGGTGATGTCGCAGAGGGCGAAATCATGACCATGCCATTTGGAATGGCGACGTTTTGCAAAGCAGCAGTCGTTGCACCCGAGCACAGCGCACCAATGATGCCTGAAACACCTTCGGCAGTCACAAAGCGTTCGGCAACTGAGGTTGCGATCGCGGCATCTGCACAGGTCGAGTCGCCTTCAACCAGATTGATGGTTTTGCCGCCCAGGAATTTGCCGCTTTCGGAAATTTCTTTGACAGCCGCGCGTGCACCGCCGGCCATTGGTGGCGCATAAGATTCAGCAGGGCCGGTAAAGCCAAGCATCAGACCCACTTTGATTTCGTCAGCCGCAGCAGCGCCAGAAATCAGCGCCGTGGCAGCGCTTGCAAGTAGAATTTTTTTCATGTGTTTGCTCCCATGTTGGATTTTTATCCTGAGGCGAGACTAGATGGCGAATTTTGATTTGAAAAGGTCACCAAGGCCGCAGTTGGGGAAAAAGTAATTTTACCCACTGGTTTAAAAATATTTAGAAATATTTTTCGGGGTTCGCGACACAAAATGCAGAATAATAAGGTGGATTTGAAACTAATTTTTTGCGTTTTGCGTGATTTTTCGCTCGGGTCACGCAGTTCTTGCACTACAACACGGCTATTCGGGGGGATGTCTCACAGGAATGCTGCCCCAATGCAGGGGCAGCAATGTGTTCACTTTGGCAAAGGTTAGATGTCAAATTTGACGCCCTGAGCCAACGGCAACTCCGCCGAATAGTTCACCGTCGAGGTTTGTCGACGCATATAGGCCTTCCAAGCGTCTGACCCAGACTCGCGCCCGCCACCGGTTTCCTTTTCTCCGCCAAAGGCCCCGCCGATCTCTGCGCCCGAGGGGCCAATGTTCACGTTCGCGATGCCGCAATCAGACCCGGAGGCAGACAAAAAGCTTTCTGCTTCGCGCAGATTCAACGTGAATATGCAAGAAGACAGCCCTTGGGGCACATCATTTTGCATCTCTATGGCGTCGTCGAGCGTCTCATACCCCATGACATAAAGGATCGGCGCAAAGGTCTCTGTTTTCACCGTGTCAGATTGGCTTGGCATTTCGACAAGGGCAGGGGCCACATAGGCCCCGCGGGGCACGCCCTCAGTCACAGCCTGGCCACCGTGAACTTTGCCGCCCTCAACAACCGCGGCCGCCAAAGCGTTTTGCATCCCGTCCAATGCGGCATGATCCACCAGCGGCCCGATCAACGTGCCCGCATCGCGCGGATCACCGACCGGCAAAGAGCTATAGGCCTTGGCCAACTTGGCAACCAAATCCTCTTTGATCGAACTATGCACAATCAATCTTCGCAGGCTTGTACAACGTTGTCCTGCCGTACCAACAGCCGAAAACACAATCGCGCGCACCGCCATGTCGATATCTGCTGAAGGCGCAACGATCATCGCATTATTGCCGCCAAGTTCCAGAATAGACCTGCCCCAGCGCGCCGCCACTTTAGGCCCGACAATACTGCCCATGCGGGTAGAGCCCGTCGCCGATAGAACCGGAACATCTTTGGACATCACCAAGGCTTCGCCAATATCTGCGCCGCCAATAACCACTTGCGACAGCCCGACGGGCGCATCGCCAAACCGCGCCAACGCTTTGTCAAAGATCTTTTGGCATGCCAAAGCCGTCAGCGGTGTTTTTTCCGAAGGTTTCCAGATCACCGGGTTGCCACAGACCAAGGCCAAGGCCGCATTCCAAGACCAAACCGCCACCGGAAAGTTGAACGCTGAAATCACGCCACACGGACCCATGGGCAACCAGGTTTCACTCATCTTGTGGCCGGGGCGTTCAGAGGCAATTGTCAGGCCATACAACTGGCGCGATAAGCCCACCGCAAAATCACAAATGTCGATCATCTCTTGCACTTCACCCAGGCCTTCCGAGGTGATCTTGCCCGCTTCCAAAGTCACTAGCGCCCCCAGATCATCCTTGGCAGCGCGCAGCTCCTCCCCCAATAAGCGCACCAATTCGCCGCGACGCGGGGCCGGCACGCTGCGCCATGCTTTGAAGGCCGCCTTCGAACGCTTTATAACGGCCTGCATCTCGGCACGTGGTGTTTCAGTCAATCGCGCAACTTCGGTGCCATCAATCGGCGACCGCACCAACAGGCCCCCCCCGGTCAATTCATCAGCCGTGAACCCTAGTTTTTGCAGAACCTCAGAATGTTGCATCGCAATTCTCCTCATCGATATGCCAGAAAGGCCAGCTTTGGCTTTGCACCCAGATTATGCTTGGTTGATCTATATAAAAATACCTGAATAATGCATTTATATGTGAATAAAACTCATGGATGTGCGATGCAGACCCCTAACGATCTCCCAAGTTTTTCGATCATGCGGTGTTTTGAAGCCGCAGCAAAAAACCAAAGCTTTACTGCTGCTGCTGATGAATTGGGGCTCACGCAGGGGGCAGTAAGTCGTCAGGTCAAAGACCTCGAAGAACAATTGGGGCTTGCCCTGTTCACCCGTGCTGGGCGCGGCGTGCGACTGACCCGCGCGGGCGAGGCGCTGGCAACCAACCTGGCGCGCGATCTAAGCAAGCTGCGCAATACCATATTGCAAGCCGTTTCTGCCGGCCAAGCTCAAGAGCTTCTCTCGATCGCTGTGCCGCCCACCTTTGCCTCACGCTGGATGATCCCGCGGTTGCGTGATTTTACCAAGGCGTATCCCAATCTTGAAACCATGCTGATCAGCCATTCAGAGCCCTTTGACTTACAGCAGCGCTCGGTGGATTTGGCCATTCACTTTGGTCATGACGACTGGCCCGGCGCGCAGCTGACGCCGCTTTGCCCCGAAAACCTGGTTGTGGTGGCCTCGCCTGAATTGATCCGGTCCAACCCACAGAACAGGCAGGCTGATATTCTTAATTTGCCACTGCTGCATATCTCATCTCGGCCACATCTTTGGTCGCAGTTTCAAACTTCGCTGGGGCTTGATGGGCCAAACACCCGCAGGGGCAGCTACTTTGATCAGTTCTCGCTGGTGATTTCTGCCGCCATTCATGCGTTGGGCGCGGCGATCTTGCCGACATATCTGATCGAAAATGAGCTGGCCTCTGGGGCTTTGCTGCCGCTTGCGCCGGTGGCTGATCAATCCGGGCAAAACTATTATATGGTAACGCCGCTCGGTGAGCGGTCAGCCAAAACACAAGCCTTTATGCGCTGGCTAAAAGCCAACGTAAAAAACCGCCCCGCGTGATACGGGGCGGTCTTACAGGCTATCACATTGCGAGTGCCTAGTTCAAACGCTCGCCAGAGTTTGGCTCAAAGTAGGACACTTTGCTAAAATCAAACGCCAGTGAATGGTTTTCCCCAGCCACCGCGCTGGTGTCTGAATGCAGACGCGCAGTCACCGGCTTGCCGCCGAGCTTCATCATCACAAAAGTGTCGGCACCTGCGGGTTCAACGATGTCCACAAAACACTCGGCCTCGTGCACATCTGCCCCACCACGGCGACCCGGTTCTGCGATGTCCTCTGGGCGCAGGCCCAGCACAACATCATCGGGCAGGCTTTTGTGACGTGGATCATGCAGCACAATTGGCGCTTCGCCGGGACGTTCAATTTCAATTTGAACACCTGCACCATTGCTTTTGGTACGCGCCGGGATCAAGTTCATCGCCGGGTTGCCCATAAAGTCGGCCACAAACATATTGGCAGGGGTATTATAGATTTCGGCGGGGGTGCCGATCTGCTGAATAATACCGCCCTTCATGACCACAATCTTGGTGGCCAAAGTCATGGCTTCGATCTGGTCATGGGTCACATACACCATCGACGTGCCTAGGGTCTGGTGCAGCTTCTTGATTTCGGTGCGCATTTCTACCCGCAGCTTTGCGTCCAAGTTTGACAAGGGTTCATCAAACAAAAACAGCTTAGGGTCGCGCACCAGCGCGCGGCCCATGGCAACACGTTGACGCTGACCACCTGACAGCTGTCCGGGGCGACGATTGAGCAGCGGTTCAATCTGCAACTGCGCCGCCACTTCTTTCAGCTTTTCCGCCTGAGTGGCCGCATCCACACCGCGCACCTTCATGCCAAATGTGATGTTTTTGGCCACCGACATGGTGGGGTACAAAGCATAGCTTTGAAACACCATGGCAATGTCGCGATCCTTGGGGCTGACATGGGTCATGTCCTTGCCGCCAATATACAGATTGCCATCAGTGATGGGTTCCAGCCCCGCAATGCAGTTCAGCAGAGTTGACTTACCGCAGCCAGAGGGGCCGACCAGCACCAAAAAGTCACCGGGATCGATGGCCACATTGATATCTTTCAGGATCTCAACAGGCCCATAGTTTTTATAGAGGTTTTTAATGTCCAGAATAGGTTGCATCTGATCACCCTTTCACGGATCCGGCGGTTAGACCGCGGATGAAATATTTACCGGCGACGACATAGACAAACAGCGTGGGCAGGGCAGCGATGATCGCGGCGGCCATATCCACATTGTATTCTTTCACGCCAGTGGTGGAGTTTACGATATTGTTCAAAGCAACGGTCACGGGCTGCGTTCCGGCTTGGCTAAAGGACACGCCAAACAAGAAGTCATTCCAAACCTGCGTGAACTGCCAGATCACGGTCACAACGATGATCGGCAACGACAGCGGCAAAAAGATCGACCAGAAGATCCGGAAGAACCCAGCACCATCCACCTTGGCGGCTTTCACCAACTCTTGGGGGATCGTCACATAGTAGTTGCGGAAAAACAGCGTTGTGAAGCCAAGGCCATAGATCACATGCACAAAGATCAAGCCGGGAATGCTGCCTGCAAGCCCCATGATCCCGAGCATACGTGCCATCGGCAACAGAACCACTTGAAACGGGATAAAGCAGCCAAACAACATCAGTGAAAAGATCAGGTTTGCGCCTTTGAAACGCCACTGCGCCACGACATAGCCATTTAACGCGCCAAGGATCGTAGAGATCGCCACCGCCGGCACTGCCATCAGAACAGAGTTCCAAAAATAAGGACGCAGTCCTTCACATTGAATGCCGGTACAGGCACCAGACCATGCGGTTGCCCAGGCTTCAAATGTCACTGAGCGGGGCAGTGAAATCAAACTACCGGTGCGAATTTCCTCAAGGCTTTTCAGCGATGTGGTGATCATCACAAACAAAGGCAACAGGTAATACAGCGCAAACAGGCCAAGCATCACATAAAGCAGCCACCGCAAAGCGATTTTACCATAGTCAGCGCGGGCGCTGTCTTGGGTTTGGGGCATCGATAAATCAGTCATTTTTCGCCCTCAATTCAGAGTAAAGGTAAGGCACAACAATGGTGAACACGACCAGCATCATCACCATGGCAGAGCTGGCTGCCTGTCCGATGTCGCCGCGTGAAAAGGCCATTGCGTACATGTATGTCGCTGGCAGATCGGTCGCATATCCGGGGCCGCCACCTGTCAGCGCGATGACCAGATCAAAGCTTTTGATCGCAAGGTGCGCTAGCACGATAAAGGCGGACAAAAAGATCGGGGCCATCGACGGTAATATGATCGCCGAATAGATACGCCATGTTGGTATGCCATCAACCTGTGCGGCCTTGATGATTTCTTCATCCACACTGCGCAGACCGGCCAGAAATAAGGCCATCACAAAGCCCGAGCTTTGCCAAAGACCCGCAAGCACAACGGTGTAAATCGCGTAATCTGGGTTCACAAGCCAGTCGAATTTGAAATTCTCAAACCCCCAACCCTGCACCATGGATTGTACACCCAAACCAGGGTTCAAAATCCATTTCCAAGCGGTACCTGTTACAATCATCGACAGGGCCATCGGGTATAAATAGATCGTGCGGATCACACCTTCGACGCGAATTTTCTGATCCAACAGGATCGCCAAAAGCAAGCCCAGGATCATCGCGATGCCAATAAACAGCGCACCAAAAATAAACAGGTTGTTCATCGCCGTATCCCAACGTGGGGCGGCAAACAGTTTTTGATATTGAATAATGCCTTCGATATCGTATTTGGGCAAAAGCTTGGATCGGGTCAAAGACACCCATGCAGTCCAGCCAATGAACCCGTAAACAAATATCAACACGGCGACGAAAGAGGGGGCAAGAACCACCTTAGGCAGGTGATCTTCTAACCAGTCAGACATATCGTCCTCCCGTTATTGGCCCGCCCCAGCATGGTGCCGGGACGTTGCCGTTATCGAAATTAATAGCTGTTTGCTACGGCGTCTGCCAACATCTGAACCGCGTCGCTCGAGGACATGTCAGAGTTAAAATGGGCGGTCACAACATCGGTGATTGCCCCAGATTGCGCACCACGCAGGGCCATGCCATGGGCATAGCTCGGCAACAGCGAACCACTTTCAGAACTGGCGTTCATGTCCGCAGAAGAAGTATGCGCGCAGCTGTCAAAGGCCTCCAAACCCACATCAACACGGGCAGGGATGGACCCTTTGTTCAGGTTGAACACTTCTTGAAAGTTCTTACCAACGATCAGTTTTGCCAACAGGGCCTGACCCGCTTCGTTGTCGTCGCCTTTGACGTCAAACATCGCAAAGCTGTCCACGTTGTACAAGAAACCCTCACCCGGCGTAGAAGCACATAGGAAATCTTCGCCCGGTACTTTGCCCGCAGCTAGGAATTCGCCTTTGGCCCAGTCGCCCATAACTTGAAATGCCGCTTCGCCATTCATGACCATGGCGGTTGCAAGGTTCCAGTCACGACCAGAAAAGTTTGGGTCAACATAGCCGCGCAGGGTGCGCATTTGGTCAAATACCGCAACCATCGTGTCAGATGTCAGCGTGTCTTTGTCCAGATCAACAAAGGCTTTCTGAAAGAAGTCCGCCCCCCCAAGGCCAAGGGCAACAGCTTCAAACACGGTTGCATCCTGCCAAGCCTGTCCACCATGCGCCAGCGGGATGATACCTGCTGCCTGCAACTTGACTGCCGCTGCGTTGAATTCGTCCCAAGTGGTGGGCATCGCAATGCCGTTGGCTGACAGGATTTCAGCGTTTGCCCAGATCCAGTCAATGCGGTGCACGTTCACCGGTGCCGCGCACCAAGTGCCGTCACATTGCATATGTGCCGCAATAGAGGCTGGCAAAACATCTGCCCAACCTTCGGCTTCTGCAACTGCCGAGATGTCAGTCAAAACGCCTTCTTCATACCATTCCTGAATGGCTGGGCCTTTCAGTTGAACCGCTGTTGGGGCGTTGCCTGACAGAACCCGTGCCCGCAGTGCTGTCATCGCCGCGTCACCGCCGCCACCAGCAACTGGCATGTCTGTCCATGTGCCACCGTTGGCTGCAAACTCTTCCTGCAGGACCGCAACCGATTTCGCTTCACCGCCAGATGTCCAATAATGCAGAACCTCTGCTTTAGGCCCCGCCATAGCAGAAGATGCCGCCATAATCGCGATGCTTGATACCGCTGATAATGCGATCTTTTTCATTCTGTATTCCTCCCAAAATTCGTGGCTCATTCCAAGCCAGATGCCCAAGCATGCTGCGCGGTCAGGTTTTAAATCAATCTAAGATCAGCGTCTTAAAGCCCAAGACTTTCAGTTTTTCCGCCCATCTGTTACCCATTGTTACCTTGCTCTTGATTTCGTTGCACAGTGTTACAATGACAAAAGGGCAAGCGGCCCAAAAGGGTCACAAAAGGAGGTTTCACTTGGCGATTCCACGTTTACTTGTCGTTGACGATGATGCCGACATGCGCAGCATGATGATACAGTTTTTGCGCAAAAACGGTTTCATCGCTTTGCCCGCCTCCACCGAACAAGAAATTCGCAACCATATGGACAGTGGCCGCATCGACCTGATTTTGCTGGATGTGATGTTGGGGGATGAAAACGGCGTCGAGATCTGTGGCCGATTGCGTCAGGACCAAGCTGTGCCAGTGATCTTTGTCTCTGCGCTTTCCGCAGACCATCAGCGTATGAGCGGCTATGAGGTCGGGGCAGATGACTACATTGCCAAGCCCTTTAATCCTGAACTTCTGCTGGCCCGGGTGCGCGCTGTCTTGACCCGTGCGCAGCGCAGCTCGTCACTCATATACCGCCGCCGGGTTTCTACCTTTCGCTTTGCCGGCTGGACATATGATGGCAAACGCGACGAAGTCTTATCGCCTGATGGTTTTCAGGTTACACTCAGCCAACGCGAAACCGGTCTTCTAAAAGTCATGCTGGCCAATCCGCATATCCCGCTGACCCGTGAGGAAATTGCCGCCGCACTTGATGTGACCGCTGCCCAAGACACCACACCAGAAGCCACTGGCCGCGCCATAGACGTGCTGGTCGGTCGCTTGCGCTCTAAGATAGAAACCAACCCCAAAGATCCTAAAATCATCAAAACCGAACGCGGCACCGGCTATGTTTTGGCCACCGATGTTCAGGTCCAAGACGGCTGATGCGACGACGGTTTGCCTTTCGAACCCTCGCCACAGGCTGGGTTATTTCGGGTTTTTTGACCGGGCTAATTTGTGCCAGCCTGTGGTTTGCCTCGTCGCGCGCCTGGGATCGCCATCTGACAGGTGCCTTTGCCGCGGGGTTTTCGATTTTTGAATCCCTGCGCACCAGCGGCGTGGCACCTGATGGTGTGCACATCACCACGCTCAGTGGTGCAGACCGTGGCAACGCCCAAGCCGGGAAATTTGAACGCATCAGCGGCACGCCAAAACCGGCCTATGTCACCAATATGTCGCTGCATCTTAATGTGAATAATCCCATCGAAGGGGCGGTGCTCTCGATTGTCGTGATCTCTGACAAACTGCGCTATCAGGTTTCTGAACTCTCGGCGCAAACCCGCCCCAGTGTGCCGGAAAAATTTGGGCAGCTGACGCGGCTTTTGGCGACATATTGTTCGCAGTCCATCATTTACACCCGTTTTGATGGCGGTGAATGGCAGCGCACCGATGGCACAGACCTGTGGGGTTGTGATGTTGCGCCCAAAGATTACCGGCTTATTGCCGCGCTTGGCGCCGCGGTGTTTCTGGCTGCCCTCATCACGCATGTCGCAAATATTTCCGCGACCTTTCAAACCTTTGCACAGGCGCTTTTGGCGCGTCGTCGCCTTGGAGGGCCTGCCAGCTACACCACCCAAGGCCCCGCCGAGCTGCGCGAGATCGTTGATGCGGTCAACATGTATCTAGAGGCCGAACGCGAAAGCCTTTCAAAACGCGCCACCGTGTTGTCAGGGGTCAGCCATGATTTGGGCACGCCCGCCGCGCGCCTGCGTCTGCGCACCGCCTTGATCGAAGACCAGGCCCTGCGTGCCAAGTTCGAAGGGGATATCGACAAGATGACCGGCATGATCGAAAGCGTGCTGACCTTTACGCGCGCGGAACTTAACGTCGAAGAGCCGCGCAAACTGTCGCTGATCTCGCTGATAGATGCGCTGGTGGACGACTACAGCGACACGGGCAGCCCGGTCTCGTTTCAGCGCGCTGACCCGGTTGTGGTCAAAGGCAGTGCCTCGCTCTTTATGTCGCGTCAGGGGCAGGGGATTGTGCCCGAAGACCGCCACGTCTTGGTCACCGCACGCCCCATAGCCCTGCAACGGGCCATCACCAACCTGATTGATAACGCGCTTAAATACGGGCGTCGCGCCACGTTGCGGCTTGAAACCAGTTCGGACACGGCCACCATTCTGGTCGAGGACGAGGGCACAGATCTGACGGTCGAGGCCATTCACCAACTGCTTGCGCCGTTTCAGCGCGGTGAAAATACCCAATCGGTTGATGGCACTGGGCTTGGCCTGACGATTGTCGCCACCATTGCCACCATGCATGGCGGCAATCTTAGTTTTGAAAAAGGCCCTGTCGGCCTGCGCGCGCGGCTGACCATTCAACGCTAAAAACTGTCGTCTAAGCGCCCGATCCCGCTTGCCTTTTGGGCGTCAAAGGTCACACTTGCCCGCAAATCCAGGAAAGGCCGTTTATGTCTGCTGCAAATATCCCCGCTGTCCTCACTGCCCTAAAATCGCTATTAGGGGACGGCCTGTCGACCGGCCAATCGATCCGCGAAATCCACAGCCGAGACGAAGCCCACAGCACCCCGATATTGCCCGATGCCGTGGTTTTCCCACAAAGCACCGCCGAAGTGTCAGAGATCGTCAAAATATGCGCAGCCCATGCTTGCCCGATTGTGCCCTTTGGGGTTGGCACCTCGCTCGAAGGTCATGTGATCCCGATCAAGGGCGGCATTTCCATGGATTTCAGTCAAATGAATCAGGTGCTTGATGTGCATCCCGAAGATCTGGACGCGGTGGTGCAACCGGGGGTCACGCGCACCCAATTGAACCAAGAATTGCGTGCAACGGGGCTGATGTTCACCGTCGATCCGGGGGCAGATGCAACGATGGGCGGCATGGCGGCCACGCGGGCCTCTGGCACCAACACCGTGCGCTATGGCACCATGCGCGAAAACGTCATGGCGCTCGAAGTGGTGCTGGCTGACGGCACCATCATTCAAACCGGGTCCCGGGCGCGTAAATCATCCGCCGGTTATGACCTCACCCACCTGTTTATCGGCTCCGAAGGCACCTTGGGCATTATCACCCAGCTCACCGTGCGCCTGTTTGGTCAGCCCGCAGCCATTTCAGCTGCCACTTGTGCGTTTGAAACTGTGGACGATGCCGTCAACAGCGTGATTGCGGCCATTCAATGCGGTTTGCCCATGGCGCGCATTGAATTGCTGGACGAAGTGCAAATGCGCGGTATGAACCTCTATAACCCAGATATGGATCTTCCTGAAAAACCGCATTTGTTTTTGGAATTCCACGGCTCCGATGCCGGGGTCGCAGAACAGGTCCATGCCTTCCGAGCCATCACCGATGAATTTGGGGCCTCTGATTTCAACTGGGCCAAAAAAACCGAAGATCGCAATCGCCTTTGGGCAGCGCGCCACAGCGCCTATTACGCAGCACAATCCCTGCGAAAAGGGGCAACCGCGGTTTTGACAGATTGCTGCGTGCCGATCTCCGCATTGGCAGAATGCATCGGGCAGGCCAAAGCCATGATCGCCAAAACCGGCCTGATCGCCCCGGTGGTCGGCCATGTCGGCGATGGCAATTTTCATTTGCAAATTCTGGTGGATCCGCAGAACGCCCAAGAAATTGCCACTGCGAAATCACTTGCCGCCAAGTTGAACCATGTGGCTTTGTCGCTGGATGGAACTGTCACGGGTGAACATGGGGTTGGCACCGGAAAACTGCCCTATATGCAGGCCGAACACGGCGCGGCCTATGGCGTGATGACCAACCTGAAACGCAGCATGGACCCTGACAATATCCTGAATCCAGGCAAACTGGTTGCGCTGAATTGATCGCGTAATTCGCAGTGTTATCAAAGTCTAAGGGGGTTTGGCATGACTTGGAGCGGGCGGCGGGAATCGAACCCGCGTCATTAGCTTGGAAGGCTAAGGTCTTACCACTACACAACGCCCGCTCAGTAAAGCTGGATGTATTTTATCCCGATTCTGAGGTCAATAGCTATTTGTGATTAGATCCCAAATTGGCCCGGCAAAATAGATCGCCAAACCATGTGCCGTCGCGCTTGGAATGCCAACGCGACGGTGTTTGATTTACGGGCTTTGGCAGAGACCTATTTGCCAGACAGCTGTTGCAGGGCACCGGCCCAGTCTTCCACGTGATGTGTCCGCACAATCTTGCCATCCGCAAGCTCGTGAATATCAATGGTCAAAATCTCAAAATCTCGGCCCTGACCATCAACCCCAAACAACGGCCCAACTGGCGTGCCCGTCGCGCGGCTGCGCACAGTCACAAATTCACCCGCTTCGTGCATCGCTTCGACGGACCATTCAAGATCGGGGATCAGCTGATCAAAAAAGCCCAGCTGCCCGACCAAGCCCTCGCGGGATTTGTTCTTGCCGGAATAGTCCCCAACGCTTTCCCAATTCTCTGCTGTGACACCCATAAACGCGGTCACGTGGCTTTCGGATCCAGGGTTGCTGAGCAAGTCATAAAACACCTGCACTGTGTCGGTGTTATCAGCAAAGGCCGCGGTGCCAAGGGGGGCCAATACAACCGAGGCTGCGGCGATAAGTTTTTGAGCTTTGTTCATGTCATGTCCAATCATTACTGCGGCGACGTGCGTTCCACTTCGCCTATGCATTCAACATGGACAAATCCACACTATTCCATAAGGTAGAATTGATAGATTTAACTGTTCGGATTTTTTACATAATGATCGACCGCCTGCGCCAAATGGCCATTTTTGCCAAAACCATTGACCATGGCTCTTTTCGTGGGGCCGCTGGGGCGTTGAACCTGTCACCCTCGGTGGTCAGCCATCACATCTCGCAGCTCGAAGAACATCTGGGCGTCGCGCTCATCTACCGCTCGACCAGAAAGCTCGCCTTGACCCGCGAAGGCGAAAGCCTGTTGGCCGCAACGCGCAAGATGCTTGAGGCCGCCGAAGGTGAGTTGCAAAACCTGACCACCCAAGCGAATTCGCCCAGCGGCGAACTGCGCATCACTTTGCCCTCTGTTTTGTCACAATCGCGATTGGTTGATCAAATCACCGCCTTCGCCTTGGCTTATCCGCGCATTCAG
Organism: Cognatishimia sp. WU-CL00825; assembly: GCF_040364665.1. Classification (NCBI taxonomy): domain Bacteria; kingdom Pseudomonadati; phylum Pseudomonadota; class Alphaproteobacteria; order Rhodobacterales; family Paracoccaceae; genus Cognatishimia; species Cognatishimia sp. WU-CL00825. Next base: position 1,337,651 of record NZ_BAABWX010000001.1, on the reverse strand, counting down.
ATAGCGCTCGATTTCTCTGACACCCAGCGCGAGATGATCGACGACGGATTTGACATCGCCATCCGAATGGGCCCGCATACAAAAAACACCGCGACGTCGCGCAACCTGTTTCAAGTTCGGCGGGTCTTGATTGCGTCCAGTGATTATCTTGCCAAGCAACCGCCGGTCAAAACGCCGAGTGGGCTTGCCAATTGGGATTGGGTGTCATTGTTCCCGGTGCAAAATACGCCACATGAATTCAAAGACCAAAATGGTCAAAGCGTGCTCCTTAAGCCCAAGTCACAGCTGTCTACCAACGACGCACAGTCGCTCTACCGTCTGGCGCGCGCCGGGGCCGGGTTGGCGATTGTGCCAGAGGTTCTTGCCAAAGACGATGTGATCCGCGGCAAAGTACAATACGTCTTGCCTGAATGGCAGTTGCCAAGTTTGAGCGTGTTTGCCGTTTGGCCAGCCAATGCCCCCAAACACGGGTTAATCCATCTCGCTCTAAATGCGTTCAAACAGGCTCCACAAAACGCAAGCCATTGATCTGCTCTGATCCACAAATCTGTATAAGCGAAATACAGCCCTTGCCAGGCTGACCCGCGCGCCAAATATGCCAAAGCACAGGAAAACACGGAAATTGCGCAAAATGCTCAATTTTGCCAAGCTCCGTCAATCCGCCGCACTTGACGATCTGGGGCAGGGCGGCCACTAAAGCCTAAAAGGCAAAGAGGACAAGATGGCACGTAACCCTACACCAGCCCCGAACGAAGAAGATCGGGCAAAATCCAAACGTGTTGGCGCATTGCGAGAGCTTGGTCCTTTCTTGCGCCCCTATAAAATTCTGGCGATGTTTGCGGGTTTGGCCTTGGTGCTGACCGCCAGCGTATCGCTTGTAATGCCCATTGCCGTGCGTCGGGTGATCGACAATTTCAACACTGCAGACAGCGCTTTGCTTGATCTCTATTTTCTTGCGGCCCTTGGGGTTGCCGCGCTTTTGGCGGTTGGCACAGCCCTGCGCTATATGCTGGTCACCAAGCTGGGTGAAAACGTGGTGGCTGACATTCGCAAAGCGGTGTTTTCACGCGTGATCAACATGAGTCCGGCGTTTTTTGAAAACGTCATGACCGGCGAAGTCCTGTCACGCATCACCACCGACACCACGCTGATCCTGTCGGTCATCGGCTCCTCTATCTCTATTGCGCTGCGCAATCTGCTGATCTTTCTGGGTGGGTTGGCGCTGATGCTCTTTACCTCTGCCAAACTCACCGGACTGGTGTTTCTGATCGTGCCCTTGGTGATTGTGCCCATTCTGGTACTTGGTCGCAAATTGCGCGTGCTCAGCCGTGAAAACCAAGACTGGATTGCCCAGTCATCGGGCAACGCTTCCGAAGCCTTGCTCTCGGTGCAAACCGTACAGGCTTTCACCCACGAGACCCAATCCCAACAAGCCTTTGTCGATGTCACCGATCTTAGCCTGTCGGCCGCCAAACGTCGGATCAACACCCGGGCGCTGATGACCACCATCGTTATTTTCCTGATCTTTTCCGGCGTGGTTGGCGTCTTGTGGATTGGCGCAAACGACGTGCGCGGCGGCCTGATGAGCGCAGGGGCGCTGATCCAATTTGTGATCTATGCGGTCATGGTGGCTGGCTCTGTGGCCGCGCTGTCAGAAATCTGGGGTGAACTACAGCGGGCCGCCGGGGCCACCGAACGCCTTGTCGAATTGTTGCAGGTGACCGACGCGGTCAAGGACCCAGAGGCCCCCAAGCTTTTGCCCCAGCCCGCCCGCGGTGAAATTGCCTTTGAGGATGTGAACTTCAACTACCCCGCGCGCCCCGACATGCCTGCCCTTCAGGACGTGTCGCTGACCATTCAACCGGGAGAAACCGTTGCCTTGGTTGGGCCGTCTGGTGCCGGCAAAACCACCATCATTCAAATGATCCAGCGGTTTTATGATCCGCGCGGCGGCCAAGTCACGTTTGATGGCATTCCGTTGACTGAAATGGCGCGCAGCGATTTCCGTGGCTCGATGGCACTTGTGCCGCAAGATCCGGTGATTTTTGCAGAAACCGCGCTTGAAAACATTCGCTTTGGCCGCCCAGATGCCAGCGATGCCGAGGTGCGTGCCGCTGCCAAAGCCGCCGCCGCAGATGAATTTATCACCAAATTGCCACAGGGCTATGACAGCTATGTTGGCGAGCGCGGTGTCATGCTGTCTGGTGGTCAGAAACAACGTATCGCCATTGCCCGCGCCATCCTGCGCGACGCGCCGGTCTTGCTGTTGGACGAAGCCACCTCCGCACTAGACGCAGAAAGCGAACGGCTGGTGCAACAGGCGGTCGATGAACTGGCCAAAACCCGCACCACCATCATTGTGGCGCACCGTTTGGCCACCGTGAAAAAAGCCGACCGCATCATCGTGATGGACGAAGGCCGGGTTGTGGCGCAGGGCCGTCATGACGAATTGGTGTCCCAAGATGGGCTTTATGCCAAACTGGCGCGTCTGCAATTCACCGCCGGTGAAGCCGCCTGACCGTAACCCCTTTGATGTTAAGACATTAAAGCGCTGTGCTCAAACGAGCCCGGCGCTTTTTTCTTGTTATTCTCCTTAGAGGAGAGGACACTGGGATTGACGGATTTCGACGTAACGTCGAAGTCGCGTTGACCTTTGGACATGCTTGCACCGGCCCAACGGTCTGTATTGTCTAACGGCCAAGCCTGAAAGCCATGACAAATTGGCAGGGCGACACAGGGGAGGATACCATGAGTTTTGCATCCATCGATGATCGCAATGCCATCGAGAATGAAATGCCGTATGACAAGCGCGATGTCGCTGTCACAATGTACGAATTTCTAACGCGGGTCCGTGACAAATATCCGGATCGCCCGGCGGTCAGCTATCAAATCACCTCTGGCCCGACAGATAAGGCCGAGACCCTGACATGGGACCAATTGCACAAAAAATCTGTACAAGCCGCCAATCTGTTTCGTGGCCTTGGCATCCAGGAAACTGACAGCGTCGCCTATGTCATGCCCAATTGCCATGAAACGCTTTTTGCGCTGATGGGCGGCATGATTGCCGGTATCGCCAACCCCATCAACCCCTTGCTGGAACCCGAACAGATCGCCTCGATCCTGCGCGAAACTGGGGCCAAAGTGGTGGTCACCCTCAAGGCCTTTCCCAAAACCGATGTGCCGCAAAAAGTCAAAGAGGCGGTGCGTCACGCCCCCGATGTGCACACTGTCTACGAAGTTGACCTCAACCGCTATCTCAGCCCGCCCAAAAGCTGGATTGTGCCGCTGATCCGTCCGAAAAACCCCGGTGAACACCACGCGGATGTGCTGAATTTCAATCAGGAACTCGCCAAGCAGAACACAACGCTTGATTTCGCCGACAGCCAAGGCGACCGTGTCGCGGCCTATTTTCACACCGGCGGCACCACTGGTATGCCCAAAGTGGCGCAGCACAAGTATGGCGGCATGGTGTATAACGGCTGGATCGGCAAAACCCTGTTGTTTGATGAACATGACGTGTTGATGTGCCCGTTGCCGTTGTTTCATGTCTTTGCGGTTCAGGTCATCATGATGTCCGCCATTGCCTCTGGTGCCCATGTGGTTTTTCCAACCCCGGCAGGCTATCGCGGCGAGGGCGTGTTTGACAATTTCTGGAAGCTGGTCGAGCGCTGGAAAATCTCGTTTATCATCACCGTGCCCACCGCTGTTTCCGCCCTGATGCAACGCCCTGTGGACGCCGATATATCCAGCGTCAATGTGGCCTTCTCTGGTTCAGCTCCCATGCCGATGGAGCTCTTTACCAGGTTTGAATCCGCCTCTGATATCGCGGTGGTCGAAGGTTACGGGCTGACCGAATGCACCTGCCTAGTGTCCTGCAATCCGCCCGCTGGCGAAAAAAAAGTTGGCTCGGTTGGTATCCCGTTTCCCCACACGGATGTGCGCATTGTGAAATCGACTGCTGAGGGCATGATCGAATGCGCCACCGACGAAGTCGGGGAAATCTGCGTGTCCAACCCAGGCGTCTACGTGGGCCACACCTATACAGAGACGGAAAAAAACGTCGACCTCTACTATGCAGACAAATACCTGCGCACCGGTGACTTGGGGCGTTTGGACGATGACGGCTATCTGTGGATTACCGGCCGCGCCAAAGACCTGATTATTCGCGGCGGTCACAATCTGGACCCCGCTGAAATCGAAGAGGCCCTGATGTTGCATCCCGCAGTGGCCATGGCGGGCGCAATTGGTCAGCCTGACGCCCATTCCGGAGAATTGCCCTGTGCCTTTGTCGAATTGGTCGAGGGGGCAGAGGTCAGCACGCAAGAGCTTTTGGAGCATGCCCACACCCATGTTCACGAAAGGGCTGCCCGTCCAAAACACATCGATATTCTGCCCGAATTGCCCAAGACCGCAGTTGGCAAAGTGTTCAAGCCGGATCTGCGCAAATCTGCCATCACCCGGGTCTATAATGCAGCCTTGGAAAAGGCAGACTGCCCGGCGCGCGTTGTCCAAGTTGTCGACGACAAAAAGCGCGGGCTGGTGGCCCAGCTTGCTCAAAATAGCGCGAATGAACATGATGTGGCCAAAGTACTAGGGGCCTTTACCCGCCCATGGGAGTGGGCCGAGTAGCACATGCTGGTGATCCGAATTGACCTTCATTTGAAGGTCAATTCTAGGCCCTTTTGTCAAATTTTTGCGAAATATGGCTGAGAAGCGCAATTTCCATAGGTTCCTTTTGGTTTCGTATCTTTTCAAACGAGCAATTATACGCTAACAGATTGCGAACTGATCGTGAGGAGGGCGGTCACAGTTGCCGTGCGATGGCAACAGACCCTTGCCTCATCTGCGTTCTCGGGCATTCTGCAATGACTGCAGTCAGACATGGGTGAAACTAGCATGACTTATATCCTCGCCATCGACCAAGGCACCACATCCACACGCGCCATCCTTTTTGATGCGGACATGAAGATCATCGACAGCGCCCAAGAGGAATTCACCCAGCATTTTCCCGATTCCGGTTGGGTCGAACATGATCCGATGGATCTGTGGAACACCACGCTGTCCACCTGCAACGCGGTCTTTGCCAAAGTCGGTATCACTGCCGCCGATGTGACCGCCATCGGCATCACCAACCAGCGCGAAACCACGGTGATCTGGGATCGGCAAACCGGTGAACCGGTGCACAACGCCATCGTATGGCAAGACCGCCGTACAGCCGACATCTGCCGCATTCTAAAATCCGAAGGCCATGAAGAGCTGGTGACCGACACCACAGGCCTGCTGCTAGATCCATATTTTTCCTCAACCAAAGTCAAATGGATCCTGGATCATTCCGAGGGCTTGCATGCCCGCGCGCGTCTGGGGCAATTGGCCTTTGGCACCGTTGACAGCTGGATCATCTGGAACCTCACCGGCGGCAAGCGCCATGTGACCGACGCCACCAATGCCGCACGCACCATGCTTTATGACATCCACAAGGGCAAATGGAGCAGCCGCATCTGCGATCTGCTGGATATCCCGCAGGCCATGTTGCCCGAAGTGCTGGACTGCGCCGCGGATTTTGGCACCACCGACGCCGGTATTTTTGGGGCCGAAGTGCCGATTTTGGGCGTCGCGGGCGATCAACAAGCGGCCACCCTTGGCAACGCTTGTTTTGAGCCGGGCATGATGAAATCCACTTATGGCACCGGCTGCTTTGCTCTGCTTAACACCGGCGACACACCCGTGGCGTCCAAAAACCGCCTGTTGACCACCATTGGCTACCAATTGGATGGCAAACCCACTTATGCGCTGGAAGGGGCGATCTTTATTGCGGGTGCTGTGGTGCAATGGCTGCGCGACGGGTTGGGCATTATCAAAGACGCCAAAGAAACCCAGGGTTTGGCCGAACAGGCTGACAAATCCCAAGACCTGATCCTTGTGCCCGCCTTCACTGGTCTTGGCGCGCCCTATTGGGCCCCGGATTGTCGCGGTGCCATCTATGGATTGACGCGCGGCTCTGGCCCAGCCGAATTCGCCCGCGCAGCCCTTGAAAGCGTCGGGTTTCAAACACGCGATCTGTTAGAGGCGATGCGCGGCGATATGGGCGAAGCGGTGCAAACCCAAATCCTGCGAGTTGACGGCGGCATGACCGCCAGCGATTGGGCGATGCAGTTTCTTGCAGATATCATCGGCGCACCAGTGGATCGGCCAGAGGTGTTGGAAAGCACCGCCCTTGGTGTGGCTTGGCTGGCAGGTATGCGGGCAGGGGTCTATCCCGACCAACAAGGCTTTGCGGCCACTTGGCGTCTGGAGCAAAAGTTTGAGCCAAAAATGCAAGAGCCTTTCCGCGAAGACAAATATGCCGCTTGGAAACGCGCGGTTGATGCCACATTGGCCGTGTAATCTACGCAACACAAACCAAGCAGGGCGGCGTCGCGTCGCAGGGTGACCTCCAAAGCGCCGCCGCCCTGCGGTTGCACCTAGACGACAGGCTTCATTGTGCCCATAAGCGGTTCAAACCACTCCAAGGGGGCATAATGGCCTGCGCAATCTGTTCATCTGACGCCAATCTTTCCAAATTCACCGTCACCCCGCGCGATGACGTTCTGCTGTTGTGTGCAACCTGTTTACCTGCCGCCCAAGGTGACATCAGCGATGCACCGCATTGGCAGTGTTTGAACGACGCCATCTGGTCTGCTGACGCTGCCACCCAGGTGCTGGCCTTTCGCTTGCTCAGTGCTCTGCCACAATCCCCATGGGCGCGGGACCTTTTGGACATCGCATATCTGGAACCTGAAACCCTGGACTGGGCTAAGGCTGGTCTTTCTGACGAACCCCAGGTGATCCACCGCGATAGCAACGGTGTGGTGCTTTCCGCAGGTGACTCTGTTGTGTTGACAAAAGATTTGCCCGTCAAAGGCGCTGGATTTACCGCCAAACGCGGCACGCCTGTGCGCAACATTTCCCTGGTGCAAACCAATCAAGAACATATCGAAGGTCGCGTCGAAAGCCAACGCATCGTGATATTGACCAAGTTCGTGAAAAAGACCGGATAGGCCTGTAACAGTCGTCTCGCCTCTCTATTCTTGTTAAAGACCAGGTGTCTTGAATGGGCATCAAGAATGCCCGTCTTTGCGCGAAGTGTTTGGCATGGCTGTCTCGCTTTCCGCCTTCCTGCGCGACTGTATTTTCATCCACTTGAACCCTGACCTATGACCGTCAAAATCACGTCGAGTGTTGCATCAAGACGTTAAAAATTGGTTCTCAAAAAAACTGCACGAAAAAGGGGCTTTTTTGGGCGCTGTTAACCTAATCTGCATAGCAAGCCGACTAAGCTTGCTCGAATCGTACGTTTCAGGGCCTCAAACGTACAAATTGTACAATTAGGCAAACATTTAACGGGCGCACTTAGGGGGGTGTGGCGTGCAACACCACAACAGTTAGTTCAAAGACAGGCACAAAGCTTAGCGAGGCGTAAACAGGCGGCCAAAAAAGTCAGCGTTAATACACAGCGCGCTGGCTATTTCCATTGATCCGTGTCGAGCCAAATGGTCACCGGCCCATCGTTGATTAACGAAACTTTCATATCTGCGCCAAATATGCCTTTTTCAACGGGAACGCCGGTTTCTGCAATCGATTTGGTGAAATACTCATAGAACATATTTCCGTCATCTGCACCGCAAGCTGTTGAAAAGCCAGGTCTATTTCCGCTGCGCGTATCTGCGGCCAATGTGAATTGGCTGACCACCAAGGCGCTGCCACCGATATCAAGAACGGACTTATTCATTTTGCCGTTTTCGTCTTGGAAAATGCGAATCTTGCTGATTTTTCTGGCTAATTTATCGGCGTCTGCTTCAGAGTCACCTTTCATGGCACAGATCAGTATCAACAAACCCTGTGTGATCTCTCCGGTAACCACATCATCCACCCGCACCTCGGCTTGGGAAACCCGCTGAATCACTGCTCGCATTTCTGTGCGCCTTTTTCTATCTTATTGATTCATTGCGATAAAATAACCAATTCCACCCGCAACGATGGCCCCAGCTATCACGGCTATGGCGATTTTCCAAGCGGACCATGGCCGTTCGCCCTGCACCCGGCCTGTGCGGCCATTCACTACAAATCGATAGGTATTTCCCCGGTATTTATAGGCTGCCATCCAAACCGGTAAAAGCACGTGTTTAAAAGTCACATCAGATACCAACGTGTTGATATCATGAACTCTTTGACGGTCACCGCCAATATCAAATTTGACATCCCGCAGGATCACGCGATCCATATGCTGGCGGGCTTCTACAAAGCCCTCTTCCAGCTCGACTGCATAGCCTTCAGCGCGAAATCCTGCAAGGAATTCAGGGCGATAAGGCTCCAGTGCCGACAAATCCCATGGCTCAAGAGCATCTGTAAAACGTTTGGGCAAACTTTTGGACGCAAGCACCAAGACATCATCAAAAAATCGTGCCACACGCCCTGATTTCGGACGCCAGCGTACTTTGGCAACACGTTTTGTTTGTTGTTTTCCGCTAATCGTGACGGTGCGGTTTTCATAATACACCGTGCCACGCTCACCTTGATAGCTGGACTTGGTGTCGGCATCAAACGTCCAATAGGGCACATAGATGCCGTTCATCTTACGGCCTTTTCGGGCGTATTCTTGCAAGCCGTTGGGTGCAAACCATAATTTCCCCAACCACTGGCCCATCGCCCCATGGGCTGCGCGCTCATCCAGCGCAAAAGGCAGCACGCCACGCGGTTTGATATGGCGGTGTTTGCCGGTGTCTGCAACAACCGGCGTCGCGCAAAATGGACAATCTGTGGCGTGATCTACCGCGTCAAATTCCACCTGAGCGGCACAATTTGGGCAAGTTGAAACACGGGTTACCTCGATCTCCTGCGCGGGCAATTGGTTCTGCAACGCGCGGTCAAAATCCAACTCTTTGATTGAGCCTTTCCAAGGACCGACGTCTTCAATTGCTTCGTGGTGGCCACAATGGTCACAGCGTAATTCACCGGCCTCTGGTGCAAAGCGATAGTCAGCACCGCATTGGTCACAGGGAAACCTGTGCTCATTTTCTGGTTTAGTTGGCAGTGGTGGAATCGGTGGCAATTCTGTCATGTCGGTCTACTTAGATGATCAAGAACAATGGTTTAGCCGATGTTTCTTATGCGCCAGGAGGCGGCGGGGGAGGCATGGTGGTGAACAGCTGCGCCAGTTCAGTAACATCTTGGGCGGCTTTCCAACCGTCTTGGCCCGCAGTCCAAACATAGGTTTCACGGGTCAGTTTGCCGTCAGCGGCCATGCGTCCAAGTTTGGCTTTGGAAAAGGGGCCTGTGGTTTTACCGCCTTCTGCAATATGCCAGACATGCTCGACGGGCGGGGGTGGAGGGGCCGCGACGGCGGTCGACTGAGGGGCCGCCCCCCAAGGTCCGCTGTTTTGCTGTTGCATCAAATTTCCGGCCATCGCCATGCCCATCCCCGCACCCAGGCCTGTGCCCATTGCGTTCCCTGCAGCACCCTCATTGCCCATGGCTTCGGCTGCTTTCCATTTCATATGGGCGTCCAAATTTCCGGCGATGCCACGCGAGGTACGAGCGTCCAATGCGGTCTCGACGGCAGGCGGTAAGGATATGTTTTCAATGTATAATTCAGGGATAGACAGGCCATATTGGCTGATCACCGGTTCGATGGCCTGGGCCACCAACTTACCAACGTCAGCGGTATTGGCCGCCATGTCCAGAACTGGAATACCCGACTTTGCAATCGCGCGCGAAAACTCTTGTACGATGATGTTACGGATTTGAAAGCTGATCTCGTCCATGGTGAACTCACCATCTGTGCCAACGATTTCAGTCAAGAAACGCGCCGCATCATTCACACGGACTGAATAGGTGCCATAGGCCCTTAATCGCACGGGGCCGAATTCTGGGTCGCGGCACATAATCGGGTTTTTGGTGCCCCATTTCAAATCGTTGAAACGGGTGGTGTTTACAAAGTAAATTTCTGATTTAAAGGGGCTTTTAAAGCCGTGATCCCAATGATTTAGCGTTGTCATGATGGGCATGTTGTTGGTTTCAAGCATGTAAAGCCCAGGCGTGAACACATCTGCCAGCTGACCTTCGTGTACAAACACGGCTGCCTGGCCTTCGCGCACCGTCAGCTTGGCCCCATATTTGATCTCGTGGCCCTCGCGTTCAAATCGCCAAACCATCGTGTCGCGTGTGTCGTCGACCCAATGAATAACATCAATGAATTCGCCGGTGAGGAAGTCGAAAATACCCATGGGTTTCTCCTAATTGGTCATAGATCTTGGCCCATGCGTTCGCGGGCAAGAATACGAATGATGGGGCGTGCTTGATCAGCAGTCATGCCGATGGCAAGCCGAGGGTCATATAGCATATTTAGCAGAGCCTGGTCGTGGCTTGTCAGATAGGCAAATTCGTCGTCGTCATTGAAAATCGACGGGCGCGCCAATGGGCTATCGTTCACCAAACCGAGGCCCTGCGAGATTTCTTCATGAAAACAAGCCTGACGCAATAGCTCTGGATGTTCGGCGCGCACGATGGCGACGCCGGACATGATTTTGGGCTCGTCAGAATCCGCATGGCTTACGATCACCAAGCAATGCATGTCACGTGGCAAGTTCTGCAGTAAGGTCCGATGGGCGTTTGAAAGGCTGGGCAAAAGGTTCGAAAACCGTTGCGCCATAGCGGTTCTGTCGTCTTCGCCGACCACAAGAACGTTGAAGTTTATACGGGTTTTTGCAGTCGTCACCGGGTGGCCGGTGACGCGTCCCAACCGGTCTGCGAATTTGGCGACAAAGGCTTTGTCCTTGGCGCGTTGCGCCGCATCGACGCTGGGGCCAAATTCAACACCTATACGCACGGGCTTGTCCCAACGTGCCAAAAGTCGGGCCTCTCCGGTGCTTCTCTGAAGGCTGGTTCCGATACTATGCTCATCATAGAACGCGATTTTTTCGAAGTTTCGCGCCAGATTATCTGCGGAATATGGCGTGTCTGGGCCACCGCCGTCAACGCGCATAAGGCCCTGAACCAAAAGGTCATTTTGAACATTTTTATAATATGTCCGCACCGATTCACTAGCGGCGCTTGGCGCGGCAGGCAACGGCAAGGATGCAGGTGTCGGGGCCGGTGCAACGGGCGCAGCCAAATCGCACGCCGCAAGCGCACAAAATGCCAAACCAGTTAAACGAGCCCCGAGATATGCCATTTATTCAGAGCCAGCAGAAGTCGCGATAGTTTCACCAAGCCCGGTCGCTTTGGCTTTGGCAGAAGCCAGCGTATCGCGCAGTTCTGCTTCCATTGATTTTAAATCAACCTCTGCAGCGGCACGGCGCGCTTTGCCTTCGTCGGCGATTTGCAGGCTTTCTTCGATGGTTCCAATCAGATCTGCGTTGGCCTGCTTGACGGCCTCAATGTCAAAGACACCACGTTCCATTTCTTCGCGGATCACTTTGTTGCTGTCGCGCAGATTTTTGGCGTTGGACGTCAGCAATTCATTGGTCAGATCATTGGCATCGCGCACTGCTGCGGCGGCTTCTGCGCTGCGCTGGATTGTGACAGCCTGGGCCAATTGCGTTTCCCAAAGAGGCACGGTGTTAACCAAAGTTGAATTGATCTTGGTGACCAGCGATTTGTCGTTTTCTTGAACCAGACGGATAGAGGGCAGGGACTGCATCGTCACCTGACGGGTCAGTTTCAGATCATGCACCCGGCGTTCCAGATCGTCGCGCGCTGCACGCAAATCACGCAGCTCCTGCGCCTTCATTACTTGATCTTTTTCTTCTGCGGCTTGGACCTCGGCTTCCTTTGCAGGAATGTCTTTGGCGTCAAGCTCTGCTATTTTGGCTTCACCCGCAGCGATATACAGCGCCAATTCATCATAAAACGTAAGTGTTTTATCATACAGTAAATCCAAAGATTTGATGTCTTTCATCAACGTGTGTTCGTGGTCCAGCAAGCTGTCAGTGATCTTATCAATTTGCCCCTGCACTTGTTCAAACCGTGCTGTGAATTTGGCAAACGGTGCCGCTTTTCCCAATATCTTTTCCCAGAAACTGCGTTTGCGGCGCACATCAAGTTCGGAAATCGAAAAGCCGCGTATCGTCGTGACGATATTGCGCAGGCTATCGCCGGCTGGGCCAACGTCTTTGTTGCGCACGCCCTGCAGCATCGACTGGCTGATTTCTTGCAATTCCGCTTGGGCAGAGGATCCAAAAGTCACAATCGAATTTGTGTCCTCCATGTCCAATTCGGCCATTCGTTTGGTGATTTCATCGCTTGTGGGGGCGTCGGCTTCAGCCAGCGGCACGATGGCTGTGCTTTCGGCGGGCTCGGCCAATACCACGGCATTGATTGCTTCGACTTCTGCCAAAGTGGCTTCGGCTTTTTGACGTACTGTCTCTGACATTTAAGTTCCCTCGCGTTTTATGGCGTTATACATCGTCTCTGATGCCTTCGCGTTGCAGGCGTTCGCGCAACACGTCAATTTCTACCGTCAGGTCGCTATGGTCGTTGATCAGCAGCGTGCGGGTGCGTGCTGCAAAGTTTTGTTCCAGATCGTTCAGCAACTCTTCATATCCTGCGCGTGCCTTAGAGTTTTGGTTGCGGGCATAGACATCTGCGAATTTCGAAGTCGCATCCCGCGCGCCCTTTAGATAGACCGACAGATATTTTCGCGCAGAAGTCAGGTCGCGTGGATCGTCTTCGATAGTGCGAAAAAGATCTCTGGCGGTGGTTTCAAATTGCGCCACCCGGCGCTCTAGATCGCGATCCCCTGCGCGCAAAATAGCGTCACGCATCGCGGTCAGATGTTTCTCGGCCTCTTCAACGGCGCGTGCCACGCGATCGGTTTGGAACGTATCAATGCCCTCGGCACCCTTGTCGGTTAGGGGATCAAGACCAAAGGCAAGCAGATGCAGACCGGTTCCAAAAATCACAAAGATAAGCGCATCTATCACGCCAAATCCCGCCAGTCCGGCAATGCCCAAGCCAAGCCCGGTTAAAACGCCACCGATGATCTTGCGCGGCATAGCAGGACGGCGCGCGATTTTGCGCGCGTGATAGGCCTCCTCGGCCAGCAATCCCTCGCGTGTCAACCAAGCGCCTAATAAAAGCGTTCCAAGGCTGGCCAAATACTGCGCCATGACAATGGGTTCCGAGGTGAAAGCTTTCCAGAGCAAGGGCAGGGGGACTAAAAACAGCAAATTGACACGGCCGCCTACGCGGGTTCGTTTGGCATTCAAAAATTGTTTTGAATGCGTGTCCTTTGACTTGCCGTTTGGGCTGTATTTTCCACCAAAATTCTGCGCCATTTAGTTGCCTCCTGCGACAGAGACGTAAAACACCAAAATGACGAGAACGATAAACGCCAGTTTTTGTAGTCCAGTTCCAGACATGTAATAGCTATCCCCGCTAACCCTGCTAGAAACTTAGGAACTTTTGAACTGTGTTGCTAGGGGGAAGAAAACCAAAGCGGTATCACGCCGAGGTCTATTTTTGGTGCCAGACCTAAAGAAAACGCCCGCGCGATGCGGGCGTTTTCGGATTCGACAGGGGCTTTGGCTTAGTGGCGAGCGTGAGACGCGCGCTCAGCGTTGAGTTTGCGCGAGTAGCCGGATTGGATGATTTCGACTGCAAACAATACCAAGACGCTGAAGTAGAAGGTGGTTTTGGACATTGGGATCACTTCATATCCAAAGAATTTCAGTGCCAAGGAATCATCATGCATCGCATGGGCTGCCGCTTGTCCGGATTCGCCAAGCAGTACAACACCAACGATCAGCAGAATGAACAGTCCCAAAACCTCATACATGCGGTTCTTTTCTAGAAAGCGTGTAACACCGTCTGCCAGCAATAGCATTGCGCCACCAGAAATCAGAATTGCGGCCGCCAAAATTGGAAACACATCGGTGATCGCCAACGCTGACAGAATGGAATCAAAGGAAAAAATCAGGTTCATCAGAACAATCAAGGTCACAACCTGTGCCGCTGACTTCCCACCCTTATTTGAAACATCGGCATCCAGATGCTCGATGGACAACATGTGCCCGATCTCTTTCACCGCCGTATAGATGATGAAAATTCCGCCAATGATAAAGATACAGGTGGCAAAGTTCACACCGCCTTCGATTAGGCCCGGCTGATTAAACACCCAGAATGGTTCTGACAAGGCGTCTATCAGTTCGATCATGGTGAACAATAGAACGACGCGCAGCGCCACCGCGAGGATAATGCCCCAAAAGCGGACAGATTTTTGGTGCGCCACAGGTGCGCGCTGAGATTCAATCGAAATATAAAGAAGATTGTCGAACCCAAGAACGGCTTGCAGAAAGCAAAGCATCACTAGGTTACCAAGGTTTTGAATTGTTAAAAGGTCGGCCATTAAAACACCCTTGCGTTACATGCATTTGATCTCTGCATAACGCAAGCGGTTGGCATCGCAAAGGCTTGAGAACGGGGAAATTTTCAGAGTGATCCCCCCGCGCGCGTTACCCCTTATACGGTGGCTTTCGTCCGGACCGCGCGGCGGCAGGTTTCCCTGACTTATCACCACTTCGCTTGCCACGTCCACGCGCGATCAAGTTACCATAGTCATCCCAAGGAGATTCTGGCCGTTTTTCTTTTGCGCGATTTTTTGAGGGTTTTGCAGCACCAGACTTGCTGGAGAATTTTTTGCCAAATGCAGGTATTTCAGATGCATGCTTGATTTGTGTGGTTTTGTCGCCGCTCTTGGCAGCACCGGTTGGCTTTTTACGCCGCGTGGGTTTTTTGCGCTCTTCAGGTGGTATCGCGCCATCAAGCCCTAGCTGGTCACGTACAACTTTGCGGCGCAGCTCTTCCACTTCGCCAGGTTTGATGTCGCCCAATTGAAATGGCCCATATGCGATGCGGATCAAGCGGTTTACTGTGAGATCAATCGCATTCATGGCGCGGCGAATTTCGCGGTTTTTGCCTTCGCGCAATGAGACAGTTACCCAAGCATTAGCACCTTTTTGACTGTCCAAGGTGATCGTCATCGGTGCAAAATCTTCACCCTCAACCGTGATACCCTTGCGCAGTGGATCAAATTGCGCATCAGTTGGGCGGCCATTGACGCGCACTCGGTATCTGCGCACCCAGCCGGTGGATGGCAGTTCAAGCTTGCGTTTGACATCGCCGTCGTTGGTGAGCAACAGCAGACCCTCGGAATTCAGGTCCAGACGGCCAATTGTCATGACCCGCGGCAATGTTTCGGGCAGTTCGTCAAAAATCGTTTGGCGATCTTTTTCGTCTTTGTGACTGGTCACGAGCCCGCTTGGTTTGTGATACAACCAAATGCGTTCTGGTTCTTTTTCTGCGATAGGCTTGCCGTCAACCAGAATGCGGGACTTTGGCATTACATTAAGCGCAGGCGACGTTAATGTTTTACCATCAACGCACACGCGGCCAGCCTCGATCATACGCTCTGCGTCGCGGCGCGAAGCCACACCGGCGCGTGCCAGAACTTTGGCGATCCGGTCGCCTTTGGGTGTATCTTGGGTCATGGGCATTCTGTATCTGTCAAACAGGGATTGCGAAAGGGCCAATGCAGGGGCAAAAGATAAGAATGCAGTTTAAAAGCCACATGAACCTTGCGTTAACCGAAGCAGAGAAGGCCGCCGAGCGGGGCGAAGTGCCAGTTGGCGCGGTTCTGATCGCGCCAGATGGCCAGGTATTGGCTGCCGACGGCAATCGTACGCGAGAATTGAATGACCCAACCGCACATGCAGAGATCCTTGTGATACGTGCAGGTGGGGAAAAACTGGCGAGCGAACGGCTGACTGGTTGTGATCTATACGTGACATTAGAGCCTTGTCCAATGTGCGCCAGCGCCATTTCTCAGGCGCGTATTGCACGAGTTTATTATGGGGCATCGGATCCTAAGTCCGGCGGCGTTGCGCAGGGGCCGTGTGTCTTTAGTCACCCCCAAAGCCATCATGTTCCAGAGGTCTATGATGGATTGGCAAGCGCGGACAGCGAGGCTTTGTTGCGCGCTTTTTTCCACAATAAGCGCGCGTAGTATTTTTTATCTTTGGGGCCTTGGCGGAAGTTGGTATTTAATTGTGGCAGCTGGCAATAGGTCCGGCGTGTCAGCAAGCAACGTGATCAGCAAAACGAATCGGATGTTTCATGGATTGGGCACAGCAGGTTGATGGATATTGCGAGCGCCTGGACAGTGCGTTTTGGGCGGAACCTGTCAACGCCGTAACAAACTTGGCCTTCGTTATTGTGGCGTTGTTGATGTGGCGTCGTAGTTACGGGCTGCCACGTGCGCGGGTGCTTTGCATTGTCTTGGCACTGATCGGACTTGGCAGTTTTCTGTTTCACACCTTTGCGCAAACCTGGGCAGGGCTTGCAGACACTTTGCCGATCTTGCTGTTTGTGCTGTTGTATATTTTCGCGGCGACCAGAGATTTTTGGCAAAGCAGTACCTTGGTCGCTTTCAGCGCAGTGCTGTTGTTTGTGCCCTATGCGGCCCTAACCGTGCCTGTGTTTCAGAAAATTGCGTTTTTGGGCTCCTCGGCAGCTTATGGGCCTGTGCCTCTGTTGATCCTGATCTATGCGCTCGGTCTTAGTCGGAAGGTGCCGCAAACCGCAAAACGGCTTGCCGTTGGGGCAGGGTTGATTTTTCTGTCGATCGTAATACGCGCCACCGATTTGCCACTTTGCCCAAGCTTTCCACTGGGCACACATTTTCTATGGCATTTGTTGAATGCCGTTGCATTAGGGTGGATGATCGAGACCTACCGACGTCACATGCTTGCACCGATGCAAAACCAAGGCTAAACGCTATTTCCAAGTTGCAACTGGAGTTTTCGCAATGTCGATTGACAAGGACACCGCCGCACGCGTGGCAAAGCTCGCGCGTATTAAGGTTGAAGAGGATGCGCTGCCGGCCTTGGCGCAGGAATTTAACACAATCCTTGGGTTCATCGAGCAGTTGAACGAAGTTGATGTTGAGGGGGTCGAACCCATGACCTCTGTGACACCGCAGCGCCTGAAGCGCCGTGTTGATGTCGTGGCGGATGGTGACCAGCAGAAAAAAATATTGGCCAATGCGCCAGATGCGCGAGAAGGCTTTTTTGCCGTACCCAAGGTGGTTGAATAATGACGGATCTAAATACGCTTACACTGGCCGATGCACGCGACAAATTGCGTGCCAAGGATGTGACGTCGGTCGAGCTTACGCAATCTTGCCTAGACGCCGCCGAAGCTTCCGGGGCTCTCAATGCGTTTGTGCACAACACCCCTGAATTGGCTTTACAGCAAGCCAAAGCTGCAGATGCACGTTTGGCAGAAGGCGATGCGCCCGCGATGTGTGGCCTGCCCATTGGAATCAAAGACCTGTTCTGCACCAAGGGTGTCGCGAGCCAAGCTGGCAGCCGCATTCTGGAAGGGTTTATTCCTGAGTATGAATCCACTGTGACCCAGAACCTGTTTGACGCCGGGTCGGTTATGCTGGGCAAGTTGAACATGGACGAATTCGCCATGGGCAGCTCAAATGAAACTTCGGTTTACGGCAATGCAGTAAGCCCGTGGCGACGTGGTAATGACACCGCTGCCCTGACACCAGGCGGGTCATCAGGTGGATCAGCAGCAGCTGTGGCCGCCGATATTTGCCTCGCGGCAACCGGAACCGATACTGGTGGCTCTATTCGCCAACCGGCTGCTTTTACAGGGATTGTTGGGATCAAACCCACCTATGGGCGCTGTTCCCGTTGGGGTGTTGTGGCGTTTGCAAGCTCGCTTGACCAAGCTGGCCCAATGACCAAATCCGTGCGCGACGCTGCGATAATGCTAGAGGCAATGTCAGGTCACGACCCCAAAGATAGCACTTCTGCCGAATTGGCCGTGCCCAATTTTGAGGCGATGCTGACAGGCGATATCAAGGGGAAGAAAATCGGTATCCCAAAAGAATACCGTATGGATGGTATGCCAGAAGAAATCGAAAAACTCTGGCAAGACGGCACCGCTATGTTGAAAGCCGCGGGGGCGGAAATTGTTGATATTAGCCTGCCGCATACAAAATACGCTTTACCTTCCTATTACGTGATTGCGCCAGCTGAAGCCTCTTCCAATTTGGCGCGTTATGACGGTGTGCGGTATGGGCACCGCGCCAATTTGGCGGCAGGTGATGGCATCACTGAAATGTATGAAAAGACCCGTGCCGAGGGCTTTGGCTCAGAAGTTCAGCGCCGCGTCATGGTGGGCACCTATGTGCTGTCTGCTGGGTTTTATGATGCGTATTATAACCGGGCGCGTCGCGTGCGTGCCCTGATCAAAAAAGACTTTGATGATGTGTTCGCTGCGGGTATCGACGCGATCCTAACACCAGCAACGCCGTCCGCAGCCTTTGGATTGGGCGAAATGAACGACGCTGATCCGGTGAAAATGTATCTAAACGATGTCTTTACCGTCACCGTGAATCTGGCAGGGTTGCCAGGTATTTCCGTACCCACAGGCATCGACAGCCAAGGCTTGCCATTGGGCTTGCAGTTGATTGGCCGTCCTTGGGAAGAAGGCGATCTGCTAAATACCGCCTATGCGCTTGAAAACGCTGCTGGCTTTATAGCGAAACCAGGTCGTTGGTGGTAACGTCAGAAAAAAATGCATAAACCACGAGGCAAAACAATGCGGTTGATTTTGAGCGGCTGTGCAATTCTGGCGATGGTGGCTTGCAGCCCACCAGTTCCTGACAGCGGGGCCGGTGTTGGGTTTGATAACCCGGCCATGAACCCGCAATCATCAAGTGCGCCGGGGTTTGAGCCTGCAGTGCCGCCTGCGCAGGCGGTCTCACAAGAGACGCTTTCTACATTGCAGGCCACACAGTCTTTAACCGTTGTTGCAACCGCTCCAGCGGGCCAAAACGGGGTGGTGAACGCTAGCCCGTCCAATCCGCAGCCTGTCAAAGTTGAAAACGCCGGAATTTCCGATGAAAACGATTTTGCAACGGTCGGTACGCGGCGCACAATTGAAGATGACGCAAAACGCCGAGCTGATATTGCCGCACAATATCAAGTTGTTGCGCCAACAGATCTGCCTCAGCGTCAATCCTCGGGGCCAAATATCGTTGACTATGCGCTCAAAAGTACCAACCCGGTTGGGACACGTATATATCAACGGTTTGGA
Organism: Cognatishimia sp. WU-CL00825; assembly: GCF_040364665.1. Lineage (NCBI taxonomy): Bacteria > Pseudomonadati > Pseudomonadota > Alphaproteobacteria > Rhodobacterales > Paracoccaceae > Cognatishimia > Cognatishimia sp. WU-CL00825. The sequence continues at coordinate 1,318,502 of NZ_BAABWX010000001.1, read as the reverse complement.
TTGAACGCGCAGGCACGGTTTGACCGCAATTGTCGAAAATACCCGTCGCCTGATCAGGCGCAAATCGACTTTTTGACCAAAGGTGGTCCCGCAAAAGATCGGTTGGGCTTGGATCCGGATGGCGATGGCTATGCCTGTTCTTGGAACCCGCAACCGTTTCGCAAGGCCTTGAATGGCTGATGGGTTCCGAAGCGATTGATATCATTCAATATCCTTCTGGAAATTTTGGGCCGCGACGTGAAAACGCGCGGCCCTCTTTGGTGGTGATCCATTATACGGCGATGTCAGATGCGCAAAGCGCGCTTGACACCCTGTGCAACCCCAATACCGAAGTATCAGCCCACTACCTAATCGCTGCTGATGGGCGGGTTTTTCAGATGGTAGATGAAGCTGCGCGTGCTTGGCATGCGGGGGCAGGGCGCTGGGGCGACATCACGGATGTAAATTCTCATTCGATCGGAATCGAGCTTGATAACAAGGGCGATCACGGATTCTCCGAACCGCTGATGGCGTCTCTGGAACTGTTGCTTGAGGGGGTTTTGAAACGTTGGGATATTAAACCAAAAGGTGTGATTGCGCATTCTGACTTGGCACCGCAACGCAAAATTGATCCCGGGAAACGATTTGACTGGGCTCGGCTGGCAAAAAGGGATCTGGCCCTGTGGCCGGATGACAAAATAAGCACCGAAGAGTGGGCGCAATCGGCCAGAACTTTTGGGTACCCACTGGATTGTGATCCAGACCCAGAAAAGGCAAATAATCTTTGTTTTCAGGCGTTTAGATCAAGGTTTTGTCCTTGGAAAACGGGGGCAGAAGATGCCGAAGATCGCCGTATTATGGCGCGGCTTGTGGCGCAGGCTACGTCCTGAATTCACTTTTCCAAAAATACTCAAAACTTAACATTTCAGTCTGGGTCAGATTGACGATCCGGATGCCACAGCATATGTGAGCACCTGCGTAGGTGGCTGGGTGGCCGCGGGGGTAACCTCGAGGAAAGTCCGGACTCCACAGGGCAACGGTGCCGGGTAACGCCCGGCTGGGGAAACCCAAGGGATAGCGCCACAGAGAACAGACCGCCTTGTAGAAAAGCGTTGCTTTTCAATAGGGTAAGGGTGAAACGGCGAGGTAAGAGCTCACCGCGGTTCTGGCAACAGAACTGGCATGGCAAGCCCCACCGGGAGCAATGCCGAATAGGGATCGCACGCCGCTTGCGGCAGGGACGTCTTGGCCTGGCGATCCGGGTTGGCAGCTAGAGGGGATCAGGCAACTGGTCCTTTAGATGAATGGTCATCCAAAGAGGGCAACCTCTTGGACAAAATCCGGCTTATAGGCCGCCTGCGCACGTTCTCTTCATTTTTGGTTATTTGTACAATTTGTACGTTTGGCGGCCTGAAACGTACGATTCGGGCGTGGCCAAGCTAGATAGAGCAGTTGGCATAGGGCGAACTGAGTTTTTGCGCCAAAAAATCCATAACCAGACGTATACGTTTGTTGTGCCTGACGTCCGCATGACACGCGAGCCATAGCTGCAGTGGTGGGATGTCTAGCTGTGGCAGAATTCGCACCAAATCCGGCCAGCGCGCGGCCATGCCAGTGTGAAGGGGGCCGATGCCAATGCCCGCGCGCACCGCATGCAGTGCGGCCACATCATCGTCGCAGCGAAAATTGAAATCGCCCCGTGTCAAATCTATCCCTGCTGAATGAAAGGCGGCTATCAAAGTTGGGCTGCGATCCTGGCCGATCAAGACATGCTGTTTTAGAGCCGCAAGCGTTTGGGGCGCGTCATTGCGATCAAGATAATTTTTGTGGGCATAAAGCCCCATTGGAAGATCAGTAACTTTGCGCGCGATCAAGTCGTTTTGCGTTGGTCGGAACATGCGAATTGCAATGTCAGCGTCCCGTTGCAGCAGATTTGAAACAGCGTTGGTCACAACAATTTCCAAGTCAATTTCAGAGTGGGTTTGCATGAAGGCAGCAACTAAGCCGGGCAACAGCAATGTGCCGAAAATCTGATTTGTGGATAGCCGTACGGACCCAGATATTTGTTCTTCTAGCCCCGCTGCGACGCGCTCAAATTCCAATGCGCTGCCTGAAATTTCATTGGCGACTCCGACAAGGTCCGCCCCCTTCTCTGTGAGACGCATGCCCGCGCGACCTCTCGTAAATAGCTGAATGCCAAGTGCGTCTTCCAGCAGGTCGATATGGCGGCCCACAGTTGGTTGGGTGAGCGCGAGCTGTTTGGAAGCTGCAAGAAGCGAGCCGTGTTTCACAACAGCTTGGAACGTGCGGATATGATCAAGCGAATATGGCATTTCAGACCTGTATTAAATAATTTATATAAATTATCAAATTTTAGCCAATTTATAAAGCTTTATAAATGTTAGAAGCTGACACCCGTTGAGAGACACACTGAAACGTACAAACAAAGGAGAATTGGGATGTCAGTTCTATTGACTGCGGGAAAAATTGGGGTGGTGGCGCTTGCGGGACTTTATGCAGCAGGGCTGATGGTTGGTCCTTCGATCAGCACTCAAGTCGAAATATCGGCACCGGTTGACGCGGTTTGGCGCACGTTGACCCAAGGCGATGCTTATCCCGAGTGGAATCCTTTTGTGAAACATCTGTCGGGTGATCTGGTGGTCGGGTCACATTTGGATGTACTCATTCAACCCGAAGGCGGCAAAGCAATGCGGTTTAGACCTGAGGTACTGGCCGCTGATCAGAATTCTGAATTGCGCTGGGTTGGCAAGTTGGGTTTTCGCGGGGTCTTTGATGGCGAACATTATTTTCTGCTTGAGGAAACACCAGAGGGCACGACGGTTTTGCGCCATGGTGAGACATTCAGGGGGCTCTTAGCCTATCCGTTGCTCGCGCTCATTCGTCAGGACACGCTGGATGGATTTGTTCGCATGAATCAGGCGTTGAAACAGCGTGCCGAGCGAATGGTTTGAGGGCAGGGTATTGTGTAGGGACGCGTATCGGAATTGCGCAAGTGCTTTGGTGCCTAAATGGATTGGGGAAATGGTTGGCAAAGTAATAGGAAAGCAGCTTTTGATAACGGGATGGCCTGCCGAATGCAGGAGATCTGACAATTTTTCGGAAATCCCCAAGAATTCCCCTCGCTGGCCATTGACTTGGCTGGTGGCGTAGGTAAAAGGCCAGCTCAATAGAGATTTCACGGGCGCTGCTGCCCGCGCAGGAGAAGACACATGGCGAAGCCGACCACAATTAAGATCCGCCTGAACTCGACCGCGGGCACTGGCCATTTCTACGTGACCAAAAAGAATGCACGCACAATGACCGAAAAAATGGTCGTCCGTAAGTACGACCCGGTGTTGCGGAAGCATGTTGAGTACAAAGAAGGCAAGATCAAGTAAGATCGCTTTCAGACACATGCAAAAGCCGCGCCCCTTGAGCGCGGCTTTTTGTTTTTAAGACGTCGCGCCTGAACCGAGATTTTTCAGGACTGCGACAATGAATTCACAAATCACGATCCGCCCCGCGTTGCCCGCTGATGCTGACAGCATCTCGGCGATGATGCAGCTGTCTTATGGTCAATTATTGGCCCCTGACTATAATCCACGCATTTTGGCCAAAGCCTTGCCGCGTATTTCAACCGCACGTCCTGAATTGCTGACGTCAGGCACATATTTTCTGGCGCAAGAGACTGACACAGGCCGTGTTGTCGGGGCTGGGGGCTGGACGGATGTCAGCCCAACACGTGGCTTGGCTGCACGCGGAGAGGGGCACATGCGGCATGTGGCCGTGGCCCCCAGCGCATTGCGTCTTGGGATTGGGCGGGCGTTGGCGAAAGCGTCGTTTCAGTCGGCGCGGGCACAGGGCGTGCGGGCGTTGCGCTGCATGAGCACTTTGACGGCGCAAAGCTTTTATCAGGCGATGGGCTTTTCTTATGTGCAGGAAATTGAGCTTGCGCTTGAACCCGGTCTATTCTTCCCGGCCGTTGAAATGCGGCGCACGCTCAGCTAGGGCGTGCGTGCTGTCTGGGTGGGTTTTATTGCGTGACTATGCGGGCATTCTTTAGGATTGCAGCTTGCCAGGTTTCCGGGTCTCGGACCGGTATCAGATCGCCACGCAATACAATGCGCTGGCTTTCATCAATGACGGATATCGGCTCGGCAAGCGTGACCTGAAGATTTGCGCCGTGCTCTGAGTTTCCACATAAAGGGCAAAGGCCCATGTCCGATACCAGCAAAAGCTCTGTCACCTGGTCTCCGGGATACATGGGCACCGCATAGCCAGAAATTTTTATATCTTTGCCAATGGTGTCCATGTTGCTTGGGTACGTTTTTTGCACTTCATAAGAGGTTTCGGTGACAAGCTCTTTGATCTGAATTTGCTCGAGCAAATTCCATGCGTCTGTTTCGGCATGGGCGGTTGCTGCGGTGGCGCCAAGAGCAGCGGTGAGGGCGATACGGCTGTTGCGCATAGATAACTCCGGTTTGTGCAGCAATTGATGCTGTGGTTTGCGGCAAATGTTAAGTGCTTTTTTCACGGTTGGCCAAATACCGCGCAAAGAAAAAGGCCGGCTGAATAAGCCGGCCTTTGTAAGTTTGCGGTATGTTTGACGCTTATTCGCGATTGCCAAGCAGGCTGAGCAACATCATGAACATGTTGATGAAGTCCAGGTACAGGCTGAGGGCCCCCATGATGGCGGCTTTGCCCAGCCATTCGCTGTCACCCGCATGCGCGTGCTGCAAATAGGTGTTTTTGATGTTCTGCGTGTCATAGGCTGTGAGACCCGCAAAGATCAGGACACCTAGGATCGAAATCCCGAATTCAATGGCAGAAGAGCCAATGAAGATGTTGACGATAGATGCCACGATCAGGCCAATCACACCCATGATCAGGAAAGAGCCCCAACCTGAGATGTCTTTTTTGGTGCTGTAGCCGTAAAGCGACAGGCCAGCAAAGGCGATGGCGGTGACCAAGAACACCTGGATGATCGAAAAGCCGGTGTAAACGAGGAAGATCGAGCTGATCGACAGACCCATAAGGGTCGCAAAGGCAAAGAACGCCAGTTGCACACCAGAGGCTGACAGGCGCTTCATTGCTGCGCCAAAGCCAAAGAAGATAAAGGCCAGCGGAGCAAACATGATCACCCACTTAAGGGGAGACGTGTAAATCGCGCCACCCAAAGATGTCAGGTACTTGCCAGTGCCAATTTGCGCAACCGCCTGAGACGGGTCGCTGGTTACGGCCAATGTGGCAATCGCCCAAGCGGCAGCAAATGTAATCAACATGCCCGCGGACATGGTGCTGTACACTTTGTTCATATGGGCGCGTAGGCCCGCATCAATATCTGCTGCGCGTGCACCTGCGACGCCGCGGATTGTGTCAAATTCAGCCATCAATAGCCTCCGATAAAAGTCAGGGGTCCGCAAAGTGATGTGCGGACCGTCATTAGTGAATATCGGTGACTCAGCGCGGGTTTTCAAGGAATTCCGTATGAAATCCCGCGCGATTACATCATTTATACCAATGTTGTGGCACATCCCAGCTTGGGCGGCTGGCTTCGGTGCGGGCTTGGTCGGCGGTTAGGCCAATATCGTCAAGCGCTCTGGCATCCAGTGCCGCAAGCTTATTGCGCTCGCGGCGCAGGGCGATCAGGTCAAAGAGGCTGTGGCCTTTTTTCAAAGAGAGGCCTGCAAAGCGACCGAAAGAGTGTAGGTATGTCATGGTCATGTCCTTTCTTGAATGTGATGTTATCATCGAGTTCCATCAAAACTCTTGATGTATATGCCCGGCTATGGGATATTTTTAAAACGAATGTTTGTTGTCGGTTCCATCAAAAGGTGTGATGTATGAGAAATCTGGACGTGACCACATTGCGCAGCTTTATGGCTGTTGCGGATATGGGTGGGGTGACCAAGGCCGCTGGGTTTTTGAATCTGACCCAATCTGCGGTTTCAATGCAGCTGAAGCGCTTGGAAGAGTTGTTGGATGTGTCTTTGCTGGATCGCACAGGGCGGACAATCGCGCTGACAGCGGAGGGCGAACAGTTGCTGGGCTTTGCCCGTCGCATTGTGTCTTTGAATGACGAGGCTGTGCGGCGACTGACCCATGATGATTTTGAAGGCTCGATCAGCATGGGGGTGCCGCATGATATTGTGTATCCGGCCATTCCTCAGGTTTTGCAAAAATTCAACGCAGCTTATCCGCGGGTCAAAGTGGATTTGCACTTTAGTTATACTCAGGCATTGAAAGAACAGCACAGCAAGGGGGCGTTTGATTTGATTTTGACCACCGAAGCGACGGCCACACCCGAGTCAGAAGAGCTGTGCGCAACGCCCTTGGTCTGGGTTGGTGCCCAAGGGGGCGCAACATGGCGGCGGCGTCCGTTGCGTTTTGCTTCTTGTCGCAGGTGTCTTTTCCGGTCTGGGACTTTGGCGGGGCTGGATTCCGAGGGGATCGAGTGGGAACCTGCGCTTGATTCGACATCTGATCGGGCCGTCGAAGCCACCGTCAGCGCTGATTTGGCAGTGATGACCATGCTGGAAGGCACTGAGCCACCGCATCTGGAGGTGATCAACCACGCCGGAGTTTTACCCGACCTCGGTACTTATTACGTCAATATGTACGGGGCGGATGCCTCTAAGGGCGAAGCGATACAGGCGTTGGCAGATATGTTGCGCCTGTCCTTTTTGCAGATGCAACCGCATCGCGATGGCCGGTTTATACACCCGCGCCTCAGCACGGTTGGCTAAGTTGTAAGCGCGTAGCTATGACCGGTTTTAGGGCAGGGTGATCACAATTTTTCCCGTGGATTTGCGCGCCTTGAGCAAGCTCATGGCCTCTGCGGTTTGGTCTAGCGGTAAAACATGGCTGATATGCGGGCTGAGTTTGCCCTGTGTGAACCAGGCAAACAGGTGGGCCATGCTGTCGGTCACCACGTGCGGTTTGTATTTTAGATAACCGCCCCAATAGACGCCCATTACTGTCAGGTTTTTGACCAGCATGTGATTGGCGGGGATTTGCGGAACCTCGCCGCTGGCAAAGCCGATGGGCAGCAAACGGGCGTCTGGGTTGCAGGCGCGAAAGGCCGCTTTCCACTGGTCGCCGCCAACGGGGTCATAAACAACATCGGCCCCACCAAGATTTTTGACTGCGGTGCGCAGATCGTCCTGTGTGGCATCAATCAGGTGATCAGCACCGGCGTTTTTGGCAATGGCCAGCTTGTCTTGGCCGCGCGCGCAAGCGATGACCCTGGCCCCCATGAGTTTGCCAATTTCAACTGCGGTTAAGCCAACCCCCCCAGCGGCCCCCAGCACCAGTAGTGTTTCATTGGGCTGCAAGTCTGCGCGATAGGACAGGGCCACATGGCTGGTGCCAGAAGCGATTTGAAAGGCTGCGGCTTGTTCAAAGCTCATGCTCGCGGGCAGGGGCACAGCGCGTTCCACGTCAAACACACCGTATTCTGCCAGCCCACCTTGTCCGCCAAAGGCGGCAACCCGCGTGCCAATTGCCGGGCCTTCGGTGTCTGGGCCAAGCGCATCCACAACGCCCGCCACTTCCATGCCGGCCGTAAAGGGCACTTGCGGCGTGTCTTGATAACGCCCGGTTTGCATCAAAAGATCTGCGAAGTTTAAGCCACAGGCATGGATCTTGAGCCGCACCTGACCTTTGGCAGGTGCGGGGATCGGCAGGTCACTCAGCCGCGCTGGCGTGTCAAAGGACTGGACTTGGAAAGCGCGCATGATGTGGTCCTGTTTGTTAATGATCGGCCGCGCAATAATATTTCTCTATAATTTGGGTGCAATGAAAAAATGCAATGAATTCACCAAGCGTCAGCAACCTATGGTAACTTTGAATGCAAGTTTTTCTCAAATAGCTTGATCAATTGTAGAGCGATGTTATTATAACCTGTCGCCGAAGGGATGCGTGGTGACCAATCTTCACAGTTGGTGTCAGTGTGGGAGCTGGCTTCGACGCTCGGGCTTGCAGTATTTCTGTGTGTTCGGTTGATCAGTATTAAAGGAGTAAAGAATGACGCACCCCGTGGACGTCCATGTTGGTAAGCGTATCAGACACCGTCGTTGGTTGGTGGGCATGACCCAACAGCAGCTGGCGGAACAAGTCGGTATTAAATTCCAACAAATTCAAAAATACGAAACTGGTGCAAATCGCGTGAGCGCGTCCCGGCTTTGGGATATCGCAGAAGCGCTGGAAGTGCCGGTTAGTTTCTTCTTTGAAGGTATTGGTGAAAGCAACACAGAATCGACCTCTTCGTTTCCTGCCGATTTGATGGGCGACAAAGAAGCGTTGGATCTGGTGCGTTCTTATTATGCGATTCCTGAAAATCAACGCCGCCGCTTGTTTGAATTAGCGCGCGTTTTGAGCAACGTTGCTTGAGTTTTCCATCTGCCTGAGATAGCGATTTTGCGTCTGGGTAGGATTGAAAATGACTAAAGAAGATATCAACGGATCAGAGCTGCTTTTGGTAGCGAATGAAATGGCCGATGCTGCACGCTCGGCCATTTTGCCGTTTTTCCGACAGCAAGGCCTGGTGGCTGACAACAAGCTTGAAGCGGGGTTTGATCCGGTCACCGAAGCGGACAGGGCTGCCGAGCTGGCGATGCGTGAAGTTCTGGCCATAAAACGCCCGGATGACGCGGTTTTTGGCGAGGAATTTGGACATAGCGACGGCCGCACCGGGCTGACTTGGGTGCTAGACCCGATCGACGGCACGCGTGGATTTATCAGTGGAACACCCACTTGGGGTGTGCTGATTGCGGTGTCTGATGACACGGGCCCTTTGCTTGGCATCATTGATCAACCCTATATTAAAGAACGTTTTATTGGTGGTTTTGGGGTTGCCGAGGTGGTGGGACCCCATGGCACGAGACCGCTGAAAGCGCGGGCAGAAACTGCCTTGGACGAGGCGATCCTGTTCACCACATTTCCCGAAGTGGGGAGTGACGTGGAGGCCAGAGCCTTTCAAGCCGTTGCCAAAAAAGTCAAACTGACGCGGTATGGCACCGATTGTTATGCCTATGCGCTAGTCGCCTGCGGGCAGGTGGATTTGGTGATTGAGGCGCAGTTGAATGCCTATGACATTCAGGGGCCAATTGGTGTTGTCGAGGCGGCTGGGGGCATTGTGACAGACTGGCAGGGCAATCCTGCACCAAATGGTGGCCGGATTATTGCAGCTGCAAATGCACGGGTGCATGCCGAAGCGTTGCAGATTCTAAGTCAATTTGCATAGCTCAGCGGGGCGGGGCTTGATTTCAACTATACGTTGAAATAGGGTTTTCAACGGTCGAGTCCTTACCCGCTTCTGTCGGCCCGGTGACACATCACATCCGAACGGGCAGCGAGAGGTGTGATTGTGCGAAGTGGTGAAATCTTAATCAAAAATGCGCAAACTGTTCTGACAATGGACGATGAACGGTCAGAGTTGACCGGATCTGACGTCTTGATTCGGGATGGCGTTATTGCTGATGTTGGTCCGGGGCTTGTGACCACGGGAGAAGTGGTTTCGGCAGAAAGTTGCGTGGTGACTCCCGGTTTGGTGAACACGCATCACCACCTTTTTCAGACTTTGACGCGGGCCGTCCCCAAGGCGCAAGACGCGCTGCTTTTTGGTTGGCTAAAGACGCTCTATCCGATTTGGGCAAAGTTTGGTCCCGAAGAAATCTATTCGTCCGCCCAAATTGGTCTGGCTGAACTTGCATTGTCCGGGTGCAGTCTGAGTTCTGATCACCTTTATCTGTTTCCAAATGGCGCGCGATTAGATGACACGATTGCGGCCGCTCAGGACATAGGGTTGCGGTTTCATCCCACACGCGGTGCGATGAGCATTGGGGAAAGTGCAGGAGGGTTGCCACCGGATGCGCTGGTGGAGGATGAAAATACAATCTTGCAAGATTCAGTGCGGGTGATTGACGCCTTTCACGATGCGCGCGAGGGCGCGATGGTCAGGGTTGGGATCGCCCCATGTTCGCCGTTTTCCGTGACCCGAGATCTGATGCGCGAAGCGGCGATATTGGCGCGTGATAAGCGGGTGATGCTGCACACGCATCTGGCGGAAAACGACGAAGATGTGGCTTATTCTATAGAGAAATTTGGCTGTAAACCCGGACAATATGCAGAAGATTTGGGCTGGGTGGGACAAGACGTTTGGCATGCACATTGCGTTAAGTTAGATGGGCAAGATATTGATTTATTTGCCAAAACAAAAACCGGGGTGGCGCATTGTCCTTGTTCGAATTGTCGACTTGGATCAGGCATTGCGCCCGTACGTTCCATGCGAGATGCGGGCGTTCGCGTTGGCCTAGGCGTAGATGGATCTGCCAGCAATGACACCTCGAATTTGATGGCCGAAGCACGGCAAGCCATGATGTTGCAGCGCGTGTCATTGGGGGCTGATGCGATGAGCGCCCGAGAGGCATTGGAGGTGGCAACCCGTGGCGGGGCCGAGGTTCTGGGGCGCAGCGATTGTGGTCAGATCGCGGTGGGCAAACGGGCTGATATTGCGCTTTGGGATGTCAGCGGCATCGAAAGCGCGGGCAGCTGGGACCCGGCCGCCTTGGTATTGGCGGGGCCACAAAAAGTGCGGGATCTGTTTGTCGAAGGCCGGCAGGTTGTAAAACAAGGTTGCCTTTTAACTGTCAATCTTCCGTTAGCACTTGAACGTCAGACTAAGCTGGTGGGGGCCTTGTTGGAGTCGGTGTAATGTTACGTTGGAGTGGCGTGATTACAGCATTGAGTTTGGCTGTGGGAACATTTGCCAGTGCAGAGCCTGCCCGTGAAGTCGCAGGGCTGACAAATCAGTATCGCGCACAATATGGGCTGCCACCGCTGCGGGTCTCGGGTTTGTTAGAGGTCGTGGCTGATCGGCACGGCGCAGATATGGCGCGCAATCGATTTTTTGATCATCGGGGGTCTGATGGATCAGATGTGGCAGGCCGTGCACTTGGGGCAGGGTATAGGTATTGCGTGATCGCAGAGAATATCGCCAAAGGGCACCATTCGGCCCGTGATGTGACCCGTGGGTGGATCAAATCTCGTGGGCATCGCGAGAACCTATTGGACGCCTCGGTCACGGATATTGGCGTTGTGCGCCAACGCGGCAACATCTGGGTTATGGTGTTGGGGCGTGGCGGCTGTTAGGCGGCTTTGCCGTTGATCCAAACCGCCCGAATGGCGCGGTCATCTCCCATCATAATGGTTGGAAAAACCGCTTCCCAAATGTCATCTGCGCGGGCCGTCCGCTGTGCAATCGCATCGGTGGAAGCCAGGTCCAGAACCACCAGATCGGCCTCCATTCCCGGCGCAAGATTACCAATTTTGTCTTTCATATGAAGGGTTTGTGCGCTGCCGATTGTGGCCAGCCACAAAAGTTGTGCGGCGTGCAATGGTGTGTGACGCAGCTGAGAAATTTCATAGGCGGCTGCCATCGTGCGCAGCATGGAAAATGACGAGCCGCCGCCGGTATCGGTGGCCAGACCGATACGCTGACCCTCGGCCATCAGCCCTGGCAGATCAAACAGGCCAGAGCCAATAAAGGTGTTGGAGGTTGGACAATGAATGAGCCCGGCACCCACGTCTTTCAGGCGGGCCCGCTCGCGCTCTGTCAGGTGGATGGCATGCCCATACAGCCCCTTTTGCCCCAGCAGGCCAAATTCTTCGTAAGTATCAAGATAATCGCGCGCTGCCGGAAAAAGTGACTGCACCCATTCGATTTCGTCGGTTTGTTCCGACAGGTGGGTTTGCATCAAACAGTCTGGGTGTTCAGACCAAAGCGCCCCCAAGGCCTCTAGTTGCTCGGGCGTAGAGGTGGGGGAAAACCGGGGCGTGATGGCATATTCAAGCCGGTCGACGCCATGCCAGTTTGTCAGCAATCGCTTGCTGTCATCATAGGCAGATTGCGCCGTGTCGGTCAGATCGTCGGGCGCATTTCTGTCCATACAGGTTTTGCCCGCGACCACCCGTTGGCCACGGGTTTGAGCGGCGTCAAAAAACGCATCCACCGATTGCGGATGAATGGTGCAATAGCTGACGCTGGTGGTTGTGCCATGGCTTGTGGTCAGATCCAGATAACGATTGGCGATTTCAGTGGCATAGGTTTTACTGCCAAATCGCATTTCTTCGGGAAATGTATAGCTGTTGAGCCAATCAATCAGCCGCTTGCCCCAACTGGCGATGATGGCGGTTTGTGGATAATGCACATGCGCGTCGACAAAACCGGCCATGATCAGGCCTTTTCCATAATCCACAACCCGTGCCGTGGGATGCAAGGCTCGCAGGGTGCCCGCATCGCCGACAGCTGCAATGCTGCCCCCGCGGATCAAGACCGCCCCTGCGGATTGCAGGTGCACGGCTTCGGTGACAGGCAACTCAAACGGATTGGCCGAGAAACTGAGGGTCTGGCCCAAAAGCAACGTCGCATTTGTGTCTTTACGCATTACACATCCTTTCCTGATCACCCTAACGCGGGCAAATTGGCGAGTAAATCACGCTATGGCATTGAATTTCTGGTGCGGCTTCCCCTATGGTCACGGCAGAAATCAATCCGGTGGCAGGGAGGCAGAACTTGGCCGAACTCAACGAACAAATTACGCCTGACACCGAATTGGATGAGGACGACGCCTACATCCTGGATCGCCGCAATGTTTCGGCGGTTCTAGAGGCCTTGGAAATGGCGGATCGCGCGCAGCTTCTTGAGCTGATCGAACCGATGCATGCGGCTGATATTGCTGACCTTCTTGAGCAAATCAACGCCTTTGACCGCCGCCGTTTGATCCAGCTTTATGATCAAGAGTTTGACGGCGAAATTCTGTCGGAACTTGACGAGAGTATTCGCGAAGAGGTCATTGCAGCCCTGCATCCTGAAACCCTGGCCGAAGCGGTCCGGGATATGGAATCAGACGATGTGGTGGATCTGGTTGAGGATCTGGACGAGCCTCAGCAAGAGGCCATTCTTGACGCTTTGGAAGACGCGGATCGGGTAGCGGTTGAGCAAGCGCTGAACTATCCGGAGTTTTCTGCTGGTCGCCTGATGCAGCGCGAAACCGTTATGGCCCCTGAACATTGGGCTGTTGGGGATGCGATCGATTACATGCGTGATGCGTCAGAATTGCCAGAGCAGTTTTATCACGTGATTTTGGTGGATCCGCGGATGCGGCCGGTGGCCAATGTAACCTTGGGAAAAATCATGGGGGCGCCGCGCACCGCGCCGCTCAAAAACCTCGCCGAAGAAATGTTTCAGGTGATCCCGGTCACCCAAGACGAAGCGGATGTCGCCTATGCGTTCAACCAATACCATTTGATTTCTGCCCCTGTGGTGGACGAAGACGAGCGGTTGGTAGGGGTGATCACCATCGATGATGCGATGGCAGTGCTGGATGAGGAACACGAAGAAGATATTCTGCGTCTTGCTGGTGTTGGCGAGGAAAGCTCGTTGTCTGACAGGGTGATGGAAACCACGCGTCAACGTTTGCCATGGCTGGCGGTTAATCTGGTGACAGCGATATTGGCCTCATTGGTGATAGCGCAATTTGAAGCCACTATTGTGCAGCTTGTGGCGCTTGCGGTGCTGATGCCGATTGTGGCCTCGATGGGGGGCAATGCGGGCACCCAGTCGTTGACCGTTGCCGTGCGTGCCATTGCCACCAAGGATTTGACCGGGGCCAATGTGTGGCGGGTTATTCGCCGCGAAGTGCTGGTTGGTCTGGTTAATGGCTTGGTGTTTGCGGTGATCATGGGAGTGATTGGCATCCTTTGGTTTGGGTCGCCTTTGCTTGGGCTGGTGATCGCTGTGGCAATGGTCATCAATCTGGTGGTTGCGGGCCTTGCGGGCACCGCCATTCCGGTCCTGCTAGAGCGGTTTGGCATTGACCCGGCTTTGGCCTCTGGAGCATTTGTCACCACGGTCACCGATGTTGTGGGCTTTTTTGCCTTTTTGGCCTTGGCCGGCATGATATTATTTTAGGGCCCGAGATGGATATTTCAGAGATCAAAACCAAGGCCCGCAAAGCTGGATTTGCCCGCCGCAAAACTGCATTTGGCGCGCGTCACCCTGGCCAATCAGCCTATTTGTCAGAGGTGCTGGCCGGCTATCGCGGCGTTGCCTTGGCTGGTTATATGCCCATTCAAACAGAGATAAATCCGCTGGGCGCCATGGCCGAGGCGGCAGCATATGGGCCGGTGGGTGTGCCGGTGATCCAAGGCGCGGGCCTGCCACTTAAGTTTTCCCTTTGGACCCCCGAAGCGCCAATGCGCGCCGGGCCCTTTGGGGCCAGCATTCCCGAGGTTGATGCCTTTTTTGAGCCTGAAATTGTGATTGTGCCGTTAGTGGCTTTTGACGCCCAGGGTGGCCGGTTGGGCTATGGCGGCGGGTTTTATGATCGCACGCTGCAAGAGCTGCGCAACAAACGTGCCACGCTGGCGATTGGCTTTGCCTTTGACGCCCAGCAAGCGGAAACACTGCCGCTGGAACCTACAGATCAACCGCTTGATCTGATCGTGACCGAGAGCAGCATTCGCGATCTGAGCTAAGAGTGCCAAAAAACCACTCAAATCGGCTTTGTTCTTGACAAAAATACCCAAAATCCGCGCTGGCATCTTGCCCGGACCATGATTGGGCATTAGGCCGGGTCTTTATGAAAATTCTGTTTCTCGGAGATGTGATGGGGCGCGCCGGGCGTGCTGCTGTCAAAGACAGGCTGCCACAGTTGCGCAAAGACTGGGCGCTGGATTTTGTTGTGATCAACGGTGAAAACGCCAGCAATGGTATGGGGCTCAGTGGCGAGCATGCCAAGGGTCTGTTTGAGGCGGGCGCGGATTGTGTCACGCTTGGGGATCATGCTTTTGACCAAAAAGACATGATGCAGCATATCGGGCAAGACAGTCGCATTATCAGACCTATCAATTACGCCCATGGCAATGTGCCGGGACGTGGGTTTCGGGTGTTTGAGGCCCGCGGTGGTCGCAAAGTGTTGGTGATGCAGGTCCTGGGGCAGGTCTTTATGAAACGGCCGTTTGATGACCCGTTTTCCGCGGTCGACCGAGTGCTCAAAGCCCACCCGCGCGGCGGCATGGTGCAGGCCAGCATCATCGATGTGCATTGCGAAGCCACCTCTGAAAAAATGGGCATGGGTCATTTCTGTGATGGCCGTGCGTCCTTGGTGGTGGGCACCCATACCCATGTGCCAACAGCAGATACCCAGATTTTACCTGGCGGCACGGCATTTCAGGCGGATGCGGGCATGTGCGGCGATTATAACTCGGTGATTGGCATGGAAAAAGCCGAACCAATGCGCCGGTTTATCACCGGCATGCCAAAGGCGCGCTTTACCCCGGCTCTGGGCGAGGCCACCTTGTCAGGGGTCTATATTGAAACCGATGATAAAACCGGCGCTGCGACGCGCATCGAAATGGTGCGGCAGGGCGGGCGGCTAAGCCAGTCTGGCCCAGAATAATGCTTTGCGTGCCAGCAGAGCGCGCCGGATTTGCCGCAGAAAGCTGTGCTTGCCTATTGCAAGTGCATCAGCAATTGTAATTTGAAGCATAAGTTTTGGATGGTCTATGGAACTCTTTGATTTCTCCCAGTCCACACAAGCCTTTCTGGCGCTTGGCGTCGTGGCTGTGATGTTTGCCCTTTTTATGCGCGAGGTTTATCCCGCCGAAGTTGTTGCTTTGGCCGGGGCCTCGGTTATGTTGATCTTGGGTCTTTTACCCTATGACGAAGCCCTGCATGTTTTGTCCAATCCAGCCCCCTGGACAATTGCCGCAATGTTCATCGTGATGGGCGCGCTGGTGCGCACCGGGGCGCTGGATTGGTTCACCAGCCTGGCCAATGCCCAGGCGGAACGCAGCCCGGCGATTGCCATTGGCGCTTTGATGGCCTTTGTCATGGTGGCCTCGGCCTTTATGAACAACACACCGGTTGTGGTTGTGATGATCCCGGTTTTTGTGCAGCTGTCGCGAAAAGTGGGCATATCTGCCAGTAAGTTGTTGATACCCTTAAGTTATGCTGCGATTCTAGGTGGTTGCCTGACCTTGATTGGCACCTCGACCAATCTGTTGGTGGATGGGGTGGCGCGGGCGCGCGGGCTGGAGCCGTTTACCATTTTTGAGGTCACGCCTTTGGCGATTGTCTTGGCGATTTGGGGGGGTGTTTATCTGCGTTTCATTGCGCCGCGTCTTTTGCCGGACCGCAGCAGCATGTCTGATCTTTTGACCAGCGACAAAGCGTCTAAGAAATTTTTCACCGAAGCTGTGGTGCCGCCTGACTCAAATCTGATTGGCCGCGAAGTGCTGAGCGTGCAGCTGTTCAAACGTGATGGGGTGCGCTTGGTGGATGTGGTCCGCGGCGATGCCTCGTTGCGGCGCAAAATGGATGGGGTGAAGTTGCAGGCCGGCGACAGGGTTGTTCTGCGCACCAAGATGACGGAACTCTTGAGTTTGCAGCGCGACAAAAGTTTGAAGCGCGTGGATCAGGTGTCGGCCGTAGAAACCAACACGGTTGAAGTGTTGATCACGCCCAATTGTAAAATGGCTGGGCGTCGATTGGGAGATTTGCGCTTGCGTCGCCGGTTTGGGGTTTATCCGATTGCGGCCCACCGGCGGGACAAGAATATTGGCCGTCAATTGGATGATCTGGTGATCCAACCCGGTGACACGCTGTTGCTGGAAGGCGCGCCTGAGGACATCCAGCGCTTGGCCACTGAAATGAACCTGCTGGATGTATCAAAGCCTACCGCGCGGGCGTTTCGGCGCAGCCACGCCCCGGTCGCAATTGCGGCCTTGTTTGGCATTGTGCTGTTGGCGGCCTTTGGGGTGGCACCGATTTTGTTGTTGGCGGTTCTGGCCATGGCCGTGGTGTTTTTGACCCGCTGTATCGACAGTGACGAGGCCTTTGGTTTTGTCGATGGGCGTTTGTTGGCGTTGATTTTTGCCATGCTTGCCGTGGCGACAGCGCTTGAGACGTCTGGGGCGATTGAGTTGATTGTCGAAAATTTGACGCCGTTGATCGTTGGCTTTTCGCCTTTCTTTATCGTCTGGGCGATTTATTTGCTGACCTCTGTTTTGTCAGAGCTGATCAACCATGCGGTGGCCGTCGTTCTGACCCCGGTGGCCATTGGTTTGGCAGTGTCGCTTGGGGTGGATCCGCGTCCGCTTGTGGTGGCGGTTATGGTGGCCGCAAGCGCGACGTTCGCGACGCCGATCAGCTATCAAACCAATATGATGGTTTATGGGCCAGGGGGCTATAAATTCACGGATTTCATGAAGGTTGGCATTCCGTTGAACCTGAGTGTTGGTCTGTTGGCCAGTGCGCTTATTCCCTGGATCTGGCCGCTTTAGGCCAGGTTGCATTGGGTATTTTGATCAAGAACAAGCTGTAGGCTGGGTGGCCTACAGCGGCCAAAAGATCAGAATCGACGGGATCGACACCAACACGACGATGATCTCGAGCGGCAGACCAATGCGCCAGTAATCTCCAAAATGATAACCACCGGGGCCCAGAATGAGCGTGTTGTTCTTATGGCCAATCGGGGTCAGGAAGGCCGCGCTTGCGGCAATGGCCACGGCCATGAGAAACGGATCAGGTGAAACGTTCAGGCTTTGGGCCATCTGGATCCCTACCGGCGCGGCCACGATGGTGGTGGCGGTGTTGTTTAAGACGTCACTGAGCGTCATGGTCACGAGCATCAGCACTGTCAGGATGGCCCAGGCGGGCAGCCCGTCGGTGATCCCCACCAATGTGCCCGCGATCAATTCGGTGCCGCCGACATTCTCCAGCGCGGCTCCCAAGGGGATCATGCTGCCCAGCAAAACCACCACCGGCCATTCGATATGGGTGTAGAGTTCAGACAGCGGAACAATTTTTGTCAGCACATAGGCCGTTACAACCAGCCCAAGCGCGATCGGCAAATAAAGCAGACCCAGGGCAGAGGCAGCAACGGCTGCGCCAAAGAGGCCAATCGCCAGCCAGACCTTTTTATCTGCAGTCACCGCGAGACCGCGGTCTGCAAGGGGCAAGCAGCCCAACCATTCGGTGATGTCGTTGCCGCGGTCTTTGGGTACCAAAAGCAGCAGTATGTCACCGGCCTTCACTTCGGTTTGGCGCAGATGTTGGGTGATGCGCCGGCCTTGGCGAGACAGGCCCATAAGAACAGCACCGCGCCGCCAGGCCAGGCCCAAACGTTGGGCGGTTTTACCGGCAATGCGGGCGTTTTCTGGCACAACCACTTCGATCACATCCAGGCCTTCGCCTGCAGCTTTTAAGTGATCTTCGCGTTCGCTGTCTGAAAAATTCAGCGAGGCGGCGGCGCGAAATTCATCCAGCGCATCTGGTGCGGCTTCTAGGATCAGCGTGTCATGGGCGGCCAATTCAACATTGCGGGCCGCCCCATAGCGGCGTTTGCCGCCGCGGATCAATCCCAGCAGGGCAACATCAGATTTGGTGGCCAGATCTTCGAGTTCTGCCAAGCGCTTGCCGATGTGTTTGCTATCGTCAGGCACGGTGAGTTCGGCGATATATTCAGTGATGTCGCCAAGCTTTTGGCCGGCGTCTTCGCGTTTAGGGATAAAGCGCCAGCCAATCAGGGCCACAAAGGCCAGACCGGCTAACGCAGTGATGCCGCCAACCGGGGCAAAATCAAACATTTTGAAGGGGGCGCCAAGGCTGTCTTCGCGGATTGAGGCAATGATGATATTTGGCGGGGTGCCGATCAAAGTGGCCATCCCGCCCAGTATGGTGGCAAAGGACAGGGGCATCAGCGAAAGCCCCGGGCTGCGGCCCGCTTTACGCGCAGTTTGAATATCAACCGGCATCAAGAGCGCCAATGCGGCGACGTTGTTCATAAAGGCCGACAAAACCCCGCCGATACCGCCCATCAAAGTGATATGCGCCCCTAGGCCGCGTGAGCTGTCAACCAAGGTGCGGGTGATCAAAAACACGGCACCAGAACGCACAAGCCCCGCCGAAACCACCAAAACCAGGGCCACCACCAGAGTTGCCGGGTGGCCAAAGCCCGAAAACGCATCTTTTTCCGGGACTACCCCGAGCACAACCCCGACCAGTAAAGCGGAAAAGGCGACGATATCGTAGCGGAAACGGCCCCATAAAAACATCGCAAAAACAATGCCGAAGAGCGAAAATAGGATGATTTGATCTTGTGACATTGGTGTCCCTGCCTGGCTTTTGACCAGCCAATCTCACTGCGGGGTTCGGCGCAAGGGGAAATCAGCGGTATTCGCCAACTTGAGCCCACCGGGCGCATGGGGTATATGGGGCGAAACTCGATCAAATACAGGGCAATACGCATGGCTGGCCACAGTAAATGGGCAAATATCCAGCACCGTAAAGGGCGTCAGGACGCCGCGCGGTCTAAGCTGTTTTCAAAACTCGCAAAAGAAATCACAGTTGCAGCAAAGATGGGGGATCCGGATCCGGAGAAAAACCCACGTTTGCGTTTGGCTGTGAAAGAAGCGAAATCGCAATCTGTTCCAAAGGACGTGATTGATCGCGCGATCAAAAAGGCCGTTGGCGGGGATGCGGAAAACTATGATGAGATCCGCTATGAGGGCTATGGCCCCAATGGCGTGGCGGTCATCGTTGAAACTATGACCGACAACAAGAACCGTACGGCGTCGACGGTGCGTTCCACGTTTTCAAAGAATGGCGGCAATCTGGGAGAAACCGGGTCTGTTGGCTTTATGTTTGAACGCAAGGGCGAGGTGATTTATCCGGCGGATGCGGGTGATGCAGACGACATCATGATGGCGGCGATCGAAGCGGGCGCGGAAGATGTTGAAAGCGGCGAAGACGGGCATGTTGTTTATTGTGCAGACACCGATCTGAACGATGTTTCAAATGCTTTGGAAGCGGATCTTGGCGAGTCTGAATCCACCAAATTGATCTGGAAGCCGACCACAACAACCGAGTTGGATCTGGAGAATATGCAGAAACTGATGAAATTGGTGGATGCGCTGGAAGATGACGACGACGTGCAGCGCGTTACGACAAATTTTGAAGCCTCGGACGAGGTTATGGCGCAGCTTTAAAGTCTGTGTTTGATGATGTGAAAAGGGGCGCGCAATTTGCAGCGCCCTTTTTGTTTAGTAGTCTGTGAGAAAGCCACTGCTTTGAATTTCGCCACGTGAAGGGAACCAAAGCGGGGCACGATCAAAATTGAACAATTGGTCGAGGAATTTTGGGCTAACATTGCGGCTTTGGAGATAGCGTCGGTCGGTGCTCATTTCCTGTTCAGGGCGCAAATGTGGCTGTAATTTCAGAAAATCCAAACCATAGCGATGCACGCCCAGTTCGGCACCAGGGCCTAATGTGCGCTGTGATCCGGCGGCAAAGACCAATAGGCAGCTGGCACCGCAAATCTGAGTTACATGTGTGTCCAGATCGCGGTCACGCACATATTGCGCCAAATCTCGGGCTTCGTGCAAATTGCCGCCGTGGCTGTTGAGTACAAATGTTTCGAGCAGTTTGGCCTCTGACAACAGTGGCCACAACTTTTCATTCATATCTTTGGCCATAATGCCGGTTAAGGTTAGCGTTTTGCCATCTTCGGACAACACAGCTTTGAAACGCTCGTGAAACTGACGATCTGGCAGATCTTCGTCGATCACGACCTCCCATTGACGTTCATGGAACGAGACATTGCTGATGACGGGAACCCATTGGGAAAACATCAACAGAGCCAAAAAGAAAAACGCCAGATAGCCTGATGCCATGGTCCAAAATCTGCCGGTCTGAAGGAAGTAGTTCAGAGCTTTTTTATGCATGTGTTTGGATTGCCAAGCGAAAATCGAAAGATCCAACAAGATGATCGCGCCAACCACAAAAAAATGTTCTGGCTTGAGCAAGAGCACCAGAAACATGATCAAAAAGATGACCAGCCTGATGCCCAACCCAGTCACAAAAATCGCTTGGCCAAAGCTGGTTTGGCGTGCCAGTTGATGTGTCGCTATCATTGGTCTCTGTGCCCCTCGGCGCGCTTGGGATTGCATGTGTTGGCTATTTGAGTAGCCCAGGGGTTTGTTATTATTGTGGCAAGTGTTTGTGCGCAGTTTGGCAAATGCTGCGGGTCAGCGGCTTAAGGGCAGGGGCCAAAAGGCGGTTACATTGCCAAAATAGCGGTGTGTCTAATGCGGTATCTGGAATGATTTCCTGCAATCGACCCGCTGCGATATGGCCATCTACCATCAACGCTGGGTTCATGCCCCAGCCAAGGCCTGCAAGGCTTGCGTCAATAAAGCCTTGGGTGGAGGCGATCATATGAAAGTTTGAGAAATCATCGGTGCCAACCTGGGTGCGCAGCCACCGGTTTTGCAAATCATCCTTGGAATTATACCGCAGCATCGGTGCGTGGCGCAGGCTTTGTTTTGTGGCTTGGGTGGGGAAATAGCGCGCGCAGAACTTGGGGCTGGAGGTCGCGCGATACACCAGTCGTCCCAGATAGTAACATTCACAGCCCGCAATCACCCCACCATGCGAGGTCACCGCTGCGCCCACTTCGCCACGGCGCAACAGGTCGACCGAAAATTCCTGATCATCAATGACCAGATCGTAAAGAATACCTGACACATTGGCGATTGCGGGCATGAACCATGACGCCAAGCTGTCGGCATTCACGACAAGCCGCAACCGTCCTTTGGGCAGGGCTGCGCGGGTTTGCAGATCGTCGTTTAGTTGATGTTCGAGTAAAGCCACATGGCCGTGATGCGCCGCAAGCCGGGTGCCAAGGGCAGTGCCCGTACAGGGTTGCCCTCGATGAACCAAAAGGGCTCCGGTGCGCTCTTCAAGGGCCTTCAACCTTTGGGAAATTGCCGACTGTGTCACCGCAAGCTCAGCAGCGGCGGCTTCGAAACTCCCAAGGCGCAGAATCGCCGCCAGAGTAGCAAGCTGGTGATAGTCGTATTGCATTAGTATTCCTAATGAATGGCTAAATGCTTTAATTTGAGTAATGTTATCGCAGCCATTAGACAAGGCCAAGACTAATATGGAGTAGGACGATGCAAGATGCACTGTTTGCTGGGTTTGCCCTGGGGTTTTCATTGATCATGGCGATCGGGTCGCAGAATGCCTTTGTCTTGCGACAGGGCCTAAAGAAGCAATTTGTGCTGCCTGTGGTGATGACCTGCGCGATTTCTGATGCTCTATTGATAGCTGCGGGGGTTGCGGGTTTTGGGGCCTTGGTGTTGGCCGCGCCTTGGGTTGTTTCGGCAGCAAAATGGGGAGGGGCCTTGTTTTTGTTTGTCTATGGCGTGCTAAACTTTCGCTCTGCCTGGCAGGGCGGCGGCAGTTTGGATGCGGCAGAGGCAGGCGGTGGCGGGCTTTGGGTTGCGGTGACAACCTGTCTTTTGCTGACATGGGCCAACCCGCATGTCTATTTGGATACCGTGGTGTTGTTAGGTGGGATTTCAGCGACCTATGCGCCGGCTTGGGCGTTTGGAATCGGCGCAGCCACGGCCAGCCTGACGTTCTTTGCGCTTTTAGGTTTTGGAGCACGTTATCTGCGCCCGTTTTTTGCGTCCCCACGCGCCTGGCGCATATTAGACGCTGGAATTGGTGTCACGATGTGGGCCATCGCGGCGACGCTTTTGATGTCCTAGATTTGATGTGCTGGCGCTGTGGGACTTGCTTTGGGCTAATCCGGCGAGCCGCTGATCATGAGGCCCGCGACACGGCGGGCTTCGGCGCGCGCAGATTGCGGGTCAAGCGGCCTGGCGGCCTGTGCGGCCTCGAGCCAAACGCCATCCATATAGCATTGCAGCGCGACGCGCACGGTTTCGCGATGCTCCGCCCCCACCAGATGACGCAATTCCGCGCGAAAGTGACTTTGCACCCGGCGCCGGTTGATCCGGTGCAAACGTGACAAGGACGTGAAATAGGGTGCGTTCGCCCAAAATTGCATCCAAATAGAGCATTGCTCGACGGTAAAAAGACGATCGTCAAAGTTTGCATCCAAGACAGCCAATAAGCGATCTTGCGGTGAATGGGCGTTTTTGAGGCGGTCGAGCGTTGCTGTCTTTAGAATCGTCAACAAGCGGCGCATCGTCGCTTCCATCAATCGGTCTTTGGAACCGAAATAGTAATTGATACTTGCGGCGGACGCCCCAGCTTCTTCAGCAATTTCCGCCATAGTAACAAGAGAATAGCCCTTGTCATAGACGGCCTGGATGGTGGCGTCGATCAACTCTTCGTTGCGAATATCGCGGATACGTCTTCTTGTCATGGCGCGCAGTTTTGACGTGCAATATCAAATGTGCAATCCGAATTCTGGTGAATTTTCTTAAATGATCATTTAAGTTTTTTCTTGAGAAGCCAAGAAATTCGTGTCACCGCTGTTGTTCAGTGTTTTGTCCTTTCTGGGGGTCCTATGCAGATTCAGCCTAAAGCCAGTCATTTTATTGATGGTGCCTATGTCGACGACGTTGCTGGGACGCCGATTGCGGTTGTCTATCCGGCAACCGGTGAACAGATCGCAACAGTGCATGCGGCGACGCCAGCAATTGTTGACCAAGCGATTGTGGCCGCCAAGCGCGCTCAGAAACAGTGGGCCGCCATGTCTGGTACAGAACGCGGCCGGATATTGCGTCGCGCAGCTGATATGATCCGGGCGCAAAACCGCGATTTGTCGATCTTGGAAACCTATGACACCGGTAAACCGTTGCAGGAAACCCTGGTCGCGGATGCGACAAGCGGGGCAGACGCCTTAGAGTACTTTGGCGGTCTGGCTGGATCCTTGACCGGTGAGCATATTCCGATGGGTGAAGACTGGGTCTATACCGTGCGGGAACCCCTGGGGGTTTGTGTGGGGATTGGGGCCTGGAACTATCCAACCCAGATCGCATGTTGGAAGGCAGCACCCGCTTTGGCTTGTGGCAATGCCATGATTTTCAAACCGTCAGAAACCACCCCTTTGTGTGCGCTTAAGGTTGCCGAAATCTTGTGTGACGCTGGCTTGCCGGCAGGTCTGTTTAATGTGGTACAGGGCATGGGGGAAGTTGGCGGTTCATTGGTGACCGACCCTCGGGTCGATAAGGTTTCTCTGACGGGGTCCGTGCCAACTGGCAAAAAGGTCTATGCGGCTGCGGCTGCACAGATGAAACACGTCACAATGGAACTTGGTGGCAAGTCGCCACTGATCATCTTTGACGATGCGGATCTGGACAATGCCGTGGGCGGGGCCATCAATGGAAATTTCTATTCCTCTGGGCAGGTTTGTTCGAATGGGACACGGGTCTTTGTGCAAAAGGGCCTGAAAGAAGCGTTTCTTCAGCGTTTAACAGAGCGTTTGCAAAATGCGGTGATTGGCGACCCTTTGGATGAGGCGACGAATTTTGGCCCGATGGTCAGCGAAGCACAGTTGAACATTGTCGCAGGCTATATTGAAAAGGGGCAAGCCGAAGGCGCTCGTCTGGTGAGTGGTGGCAAACGGCTGGACCAAAAAGGTTGGTTTCTGGAGCCAACGGTTTTTGCGGATGTCAGTGACGACATGATCATTGCCCGCGAGGAAATCTTTGGGCCGGTCATGGCTGTTCTGGATTTTGAAGACGAGGACGAGGTGATCGCGCGGGCCAATGACACAGAATTTGGCTTGTCAGCTGGCGTCTTTACCAAAGATCTGACACGCGCACATCGGGTGATTGGCAAGTTGGAAGCAGGCAGCTGCTTTATCAATTCCTACAACGATGCCCCGGTCGAAGCGCCTTTTGGCGGTGTTAAGGCGAGCGGCGTTGGGCGCGAGAACAGCAAAGAAGCGATCCAACACTATAGCCAAGTCAAATCGGTCTATGTGCGCATGGGTGATGTGGAAGCGGCCTTTTAGGCGAGGATACCGCAATCTTTGATTGATGGCACCAATTGGAATTCGGCGGCGGAGTTTGAGCATGATTGCAGAATATATCATTGTGGGCGCGGGCTCTGCTGGCTGCGCCATGGCCTATCGGTTGGCCGAAGCAGGCAAACGTGTATTGGTGATCGAACATGGGGGCACCGATATGGGCCCCTTGATTCAGATGCCTGCGGCATTGAGCTATCCAATGAATATGCCAATGTATGACTGGGGTTTTCGGACACAGCCAGAGCCGCATCTTGGAGGGCGCCGATTGGCCACGCCGCGCGGCAAAGTGGTTGGTGGATCAAGTTCTATCAATGGCATGGTTTATGTGCGCGGACACGCTGGCGATTATGACCATTGGCAAGAGAGCGGGGCCAATGGGTGGGGCTATTCTGATGTCTTGCCGTATTTTAAGCGCATGGAAAACTGGCACGCCGGAGGGCAGGGCGGCGACCCGGATTGGCGGGGCGATACCGGGCCCTTGCATGTGTCTCGCGGACCGCGCAACAATCCGTTGCACAAGGCCTTTGTCGACGCCGGGCGTGAAGCCGGCTATCCTGTGACCGAAGATTATAACGGTCATCAGCAAGAGGGCTTTGGCCCGATGGACATGACCGTATGGAAGGGCCGTCGCTGGTCTGCGGCGAATGCCTATTTGAAACCGGCGTTAAAGCGCGAAAACTGCGACATAATCAAAGCGTTTGCCCGCCGTGTGGTGATCGAAGACGGGCGCGCCGTTGGGGTTGAAGTAGAGCGCGGCGGAAAAGTGGAAATCTTACGTGCCGCGCGTGAGGTTATATTGGCTGCAAGCTCGATCAACTCTCCGAAGCTTTTGATGTTGTCTGGCATTGGACCAGCGGCGCATCTGGCAGAGCATGGCATAGATGTGGTGGCGGATCGTCCGGGTGTTGGGCAAAATTTGCAGGACCATTTGGAACTGTATCTGCAAATGGCGGCCAGCCAGCCTATTACTTTGTACAAATATTGGAACCTGCTTGGCAAAGCGCTGATCGGCGCTCAATGGTTGTTCACTAAGACTGGGCTTGGGGCCTCTAACCAGTTTGAAACTGCTGGATTTATCCGCTCTGACGCAGGGGTGTCTTACCCCGATATTCAATACCATTTTTTGCCAATTGCTGTGCGCTATGACGGGCAAGTGGCAGCAGAAGGTCACGGCTTCCAAGCCCATGTTGGCCCGATGCGCAGCCCCTCTCGTGGGGCAATCACATTGGCGAGCGCCGACCCAAAGGACGCGCCTAATATTTTGTTTAACTATATGTCAACAGAGCAAGATTGGTCGGATTTCAGAAAGTGCATTCGACTAACGCGCGAAATTTTTGCCCAGGATGCCTTTGAGCCCTTTGTGAAGCACGAAATCCAACCCGGGGACGCCGTGCAGAGCGATGACGAGTTGAACAGCTTTATCGCGGAACATGTTGAAAGTGCCTACCACCCCTGCGGCAGCTGTAAAATGGGGGCCGCAGACGATCCAACAAGCGTGGTCGATCCGGAATGCAAAGTCATTGGGGTTGAGGGGTTGCGGGTTGCTGACAGTTCGATTTTCCCGCGCATCACCAACGGCAATTTAAACGGCCCGTCGATCATGACGGGTGAAAAAGCCTCTGACCATATTCTGGGGAAAAACCTGCCCAGTTCCAATGCGGTGCCATGGGTGAATGAAACCTGGGAAACAGCACAAAGATAGCGCTTTTGATCAGCTAATTGATCCCGGTCAAAGTGGGCGGAAATTGAAAAGGTTTATCCTTTGTTTGAACACGAGCAAAGGAGCGCAAAATGTCTCATACCCCACATGAATTGGCCGAGGAATTTCCGGAGCACGCCGAAAAAATGAGCGAGCTTAAGCAAACGGATGCGCATTTCGCGCGGCTGTCTGATGAGTATCATCAGGTTAATCGCGACATTCATCGCGCGGAAACCAATGTAGAGCCGATGAACGAGAGCGCTGAGACTGACTTGCGCAAAAAACGTGGCGCGCTTAAGGACGAAATCTATCGCGTGCTAAGCACCGCTTCATAAGACCTTGTCGATAAAGGACCAAAGGCGCGGCAGAACATCGCTGCGCCACAAATCCGTGTGTCCCGCGCCTTTGACGGCAATAAATTGTTTTGAACGGGTGGGGGCGGCTTGAAAAATGCGTCGACCCTGGCTGATGGGGATCAACGTGTCGTTTGTGCCATGTATCACCAACAGCGGTGAAGACAGCGCAAGCGGGGCGACGTCGATGGATCGCCACTGACTGTCCAAACTGTCGGCAAGCGCCGCAAAAGATGAATAATGCTCTGCGGCTAGGTCTTTTAGTGAGGTAAACGGCGCTTCTAAAACCACTGCAGAAATATGCTGGTTATGTCCGATGCTCTTGGCGTTTAGCACCTGAATTGATACGGCGGTGCCTAGGCTTTCGCCATAGATCACGATCGGGGATTTGGGCGCGAAGTCGGCAAAGGCCGCAGTGCGGGTGGCAAGCTGCATGGCAATGGTGGTCGCATCTTGCGTTAGGATGTCTTGGTCGGGCGTACCTTTGCTGCCTGAACTGCCACGATAGGCCGGGGCGACCAAACCATAGCCGCGATCCAGGAACCGCTGAAAACGGCCAGCACGATTGGCTAGATTTCCGGCGTTGCCGTGGAAATACAAAATGATAGGTTTGCCGCGTTTGGGAGGGGCTGTCCACACCACCAATTGGGTACCCTTGATGGTCATGATCTGTTCGCTGACGGCGTTTAGGCCAACGGATCCCGGAGCTATGCGAGCGCTGTCAAACGGATAGAGCAGCCAACGTTCTGCATAGCTCCCTAAGCTGGCGACACCGAAAAAGCCCACAATCAAAAGCGCAAATATACGAAACATCTGATGCCTTTATTACATCCGTTGGTTAGGGCAATCGAACGGTGAAAGAAGCTACACTGGCCCAAAGCCCGAGCATATAGTTAGCGGGGTTTGCTACCAAAGGGGAAACTTTGGCGACGCGCGTCGTATTTCATTACTTTGCATTTGATGATTGCAAAGTTAGCTAACTTCATAGGGCAACACACCGCGGGTGTTTTCATGTATTGTCAGTTTGCGTTCCAGAGGAGGCACAGATCTTTGATGGCAATTGGGCCGCTCGCAAATACGACAAGATATGCCGATCGGTTGGTAGGCCGCTGCGCTGGTCACATCCATATTGTCGGCATAAACCAGCTGGTCAGCATGTTTGATTTCACATCCTAAGGCAATCGCATAACGCCGCACCGGGGCACCGTAGTGACCACCAGATTTGGAGATATCTCGGGCGAGAGAAAAATAGCGCACCCCATCGGGTGTTTCTGCCAACTGGCGCAGAAAATGGCCCGGCGTTTCAAAGGCGCGATGTACGTTCCACAAAGGGCAAGCCCCGCCAAATCGGGCAAACTGTAACCGGGTGGCGGAGTGGCGTTTGGTGATTGTGCCCGCTTGGTCGACCCGGACGAAAAAGAATGGCACGCCTTTCTTGCCGGGGCGCTGCAAAGTCGACAGCCGGTGGGCGATTTGTTCGATAGAGGCCCCAAATTGACGACCCAAGAGTTCAAGATCGTGGCGCAAATCTTGCGCGGCTTTCAGGAAGGCTGCATAGGGCATCATGGCGGCCCCGGCGAAATAATTGGCCAAGCCGATCTTTGCGATATTACGTGCGGAGTCTGATTGAAATCTTGCCAGGTCAAGCGTGGCTTCCAACAGGGAATTTCTTTGTAGAAGAGCCACTTGCAACAATAACTGGAAAGCTTGGGTTTCAGCAGCGCTGCGATTGGACAACGAGAGGGTTTTGGTCGCCGGATCGTAGTTTCGCAGCACTTCTTGATCAACCATCTTTACCGTAACCCCGATATGGGTCAGCGCCCGAATTGCGGCGTTTTGCACGCCACCGTGGTCTTGGGCCTGCACTGCAAAGTTTTCGGCGGCGTGATCAACCGCATCAATATAATTGTCGCAATAGTGGAAAAAATCACGGACTTCATCCCAGGGGCTGGGCTGCATTTTCACATCTTGGCGACCAAGGGCCTCGTCCAACGAGGCCAGACGTTCATGAGTTTGACGGTAGGCGTGATGCAGCTTTAGAAAGGCATGCGCCAGCATCGGGGCGTTAGAGGCAGATAGCCTGAGGTCAGCCAGAGGCACCTCGGTTTCAGCTAAGACAGGGTCAGCGAGCGCTTCGCGCAGGTCGCTAACAATGCGTTCGGAATCGCCGGTAGACAACTCGGTGACATCAACGCCGAATTCCTGGGCCAGCGCCAGAACCACCGTGGTGGACACTGGTCGGTTGTTATTTTCCATCTGGTTTAGGTAAGGCAGGGAAATGCCGAGCTTTTGCGCAAATTCCTTTTGTGTCAGAGACACGCGGTTTCTGATTTCGCGTAGTTTGGCTCCGGCATAGAGCTTTTGACTGGCCATTTGTGCCGTCCTTTGCAAATTAGCAGTGCTTTAGCTTAGCTTTGCAAATTGCGGATGGCTAGCCTCTGATCTGTTTTTCGCGCCAAACAACCCACCAGATTGAGATAATGCCAAGCACAGAGCTGATGAACATCAACCACAAAAGAGGGAATGCGCCAGTGTCAGGGGTAAGTAGGACGCCGGCCAAAGCTGACAGCAGTGCACCGATGCCGATCATCATTGCGCCAGTTAGCCCGGAGGCTGTTCCCGCAAGGTGCGGTCGCACCGAGAGCGCTCCGGATGTGGCGCTGGGGATCACCAGGCCATTGCCCAGACCGACAAGCGTCATAAAGCCAAAGAAGCTGAGCGGCGAACCAAGCCCCATTTCAAATACCATGAGCGAGGCTGCTATGCCTGCTGCATTCACAAAACATCCCCAAAACACCATGCGATTTATGCCGATGCGGGCAGAAACGATCCCGGTGATCATATTACCAAAAAAGTAGCCAACAGCTGGTGCGCCAAAATAGGTCCCAAGAACGGCAGGGCGCATTTCAAACAGCTCAGTGCCCACAAAAGGTGCCCCGCCGAGGTAGGCAAAGAACGCGCCCGAAGCAAAGGCTGATGCCAGCGTGTAGCCCCAAAATCGCGGGCTGGTCAAAAGCTCTGGATATTCCTTGAATTGGGCAATCAATGTCTTGCCACTGGAGGATTTGGTCTCGCCCACGTCGCGCCAGACAATTGCCAGCGTCAGCGCGCCCAAACTAAATAGCACCCAGAAATTACCCTTCCATCCAAAGCTTTGTTCGATGACACCGCCCAGAACCGGCCCAAGCATGGGCACAATCGACATGCCCATGGTGACATAGCCAATCATTGAGGCGGCTTTGTCTGAAGGAAACACATCGCGCACCACGGCGCGCGACAGCACCATGCCGATGGCCATTACGGCTTGGGCCATTCGGAATGCAAGAAATACGGTTGCGTTTGGCGCAAAGATGCAGCCCAAAGTGGCGATCAAGAAGAGCACGAGGCCCCAGAGCATCACGGGTCGGCGGCCCACTTTGTCAGAAATCGGGCCGATGATGATTTGCAGAAACGCGCTGAAACCCAGATAGACCGCGACCGACAATTGCATGATCCGGTAGTCGGTTTCAAAATATGCGGCCATGCCGGGCAGGCTGGGCAAAAAGATATTCATGGTCAGAGCGCTAGCCCCGGCCAATAGGATCAGAGTTGAAATATGCGGTGGAGTTGCGCTGTCAAAATAGCGAACTGTTTGGCTTTGTGTCATATTGAGATAGCTAGGGCCTGTGTTCTGAGCTGTCTATAGAATCCAAACAGAAAATGAACTTAGCGGTTCAAAATTAGCAAGTTTGCATTATTCAAGCATTGCATTTGCATGTATTTGCAAATTTGCCGAATTTTACTTCCGGATTTTCCCAGTCGCCCCTATGGTGCTGGGAAATTCAAGGGGAACCGGAATGAAAGATATTCTTCAAGAGCTAGAGAGCCGCCGCGATGTTGCGCGTTTGGGTGGTGGTCAGCGCCGTATTGATAGTCAGCATGCCAAGGGCAAATTGACCGCGCGGGAACGTGTCGAATTGTTGCTGGACGAAGGTAGCTTTGAAGAATTCGATATGTTCAAAGCGCATCGCTGTACAGACTTTGGCATGCAAGAGCAAAAGCCTGCTGGTGATGGCGTGATCACCGGCTGGGGCACGATTAATGGCCGCATGGTCTATGTGTTCTCACAGGACTTTACGGTGTTTGGCGGTTCCCTGTCTGAAACCCACGCTGAAAAGATTTGCAAGATCATGGATATGGCCATTCAGAATGGCGCGCCTGTGATCGGCATCAATGATTCCGGCGGGGCGCGTATCCAAGAGGGTGTGGCGTCTTTGGCAGGCTATGCAGAAGTGTTTCAGCGCAATATCATGGCTTCGGGCGTTGTGCCGCAGATTTCCGTGATCATGGGCCCTTGTGCGGGCGGTGCGGTTTATTCACCTGCGATGACAGATTTCATCTTTATGGTAAAAGACACATCTTACATGTTTGTCACCGGTCCGGACGTCGTCAAAACAGTGACCAACGAAGTGGTGACCGCAGAGGAATTGGGTGGGGCTTCTACCCATACCAAGAAATCTTCTGTTGCCGATGGCGCATTTGAAAACGATGTCGAGGCCTTGGCAGAAGTGCGGCGTCTGGTGGATTTCCTGCCATTGAACAATCGCGAGAAACCTCCGGTGCGGCCGTTTTTTGATGAGCCGGGTCGCGTGGAGGCGAGTTTGGACACGATTGTTCCAGAGAACCCCAATACCCCTTATGACATGAAAGAACTCATCGCGAAGATTGCCGACGAGGGTGATTTTTACGAAATCCAAGAAGATTTTGCCAAGAATATCATCACCGGTTTTATGCGTCTTGAAGGACAGACCGTTGGGGTCGTGGCCAATCAGCCAATGGTTTTGGCGGGGTGTCTTGATATTGACAGCAGCCGTAAAGCCGCACGCTTTGTGCGATTTTGTGATTGTTTTGAGATCCCAATCCTGACGCTTGTGGATGTTCCTGGGTTTTTGCCGGGCACATCACAAGAATATGGCGGCGTGATCAAACATGGGGCCAAGTTGTTGTTTGCATATGGCGAGGCCACCGTACCAAAGGTCACGGTGATCACCCGCAAAGCCTATGGCGGTGCCTATGACGTGATGGCGTCCAAACATCTGCGCGGTGATTTCAATTATGCTTGGCCGACGGCGGAAATTGCGGTGATGGGGGCCAAGGGAGCCACGGAAATCATCCATCGTGCGGATCTTGGGGATGCGGAGAAAATCGCCAAGCATACGCAAGATTACGAGGATCGCTTTGCTAACCCGTTTGTTGCTGCCGAGCGCGGCTTTATCGATGAGGTGATCATGCCGCATTCGACCCGCCGCCGTGTCAGCCGGGCTTTTGCAAGCCTGCGCAATAAGAAGCTCGAGAATCCTTGGAAAAAGCACGACAACATTCCGCTTTAGGCGGGGGTGGTCGGGGGCTGTTTGCCCCCGCAGCGAAACAGGGTTTCGCTTTCCCCCAAGGGTATTTGGATCAAGAACAAAGGTGAGATGTGGGACGCAACACTTGGCATATTCTACGCGATGAGGGCAGCGTGACGGTGACGCGTGTTCTGCCCGTGCGTTTTGATGTCTGTGCGGAAACGACCTTGCCTGCTGGCCGCGTTTTGAAGGTGGCCCAGCAAGTGCGTCAGGATCTGTGGCGCAAGTTGCAAAAGCTGCGCGGGTTTTCCCCAGTGGTTTGTGTTGTGCAGGCAGGCACCGGTTTGCGGGTAACTGCAGGCGGTCGCATCGAGGCGACCTTTCACAAACCCACGGTTGACGCCTTGATAGCGGAAGTTCTGGCGGACCCGCGCAATCGCGCGCGCTGGAGCAACTACGCGCGTGCTGCAGGCCAGGTGTAAAATGGCGAATTGGTTGAAATACGCCGCGATAGGAGGGGCCCTTGCGGGCGCGGCCACGGCTGGGGTTTTGGAGGAAACCCTGGCTGTGCCCTCTGGGTATGCGGTTCAACTGCAAGAAAAACGCGTTGATCAATTGCCAGATGGGGCGCAGGTTTTGCGGCTGCGGTTTGTGATGCCTGCCATTGCCCGTCCGGACCACGTCTATTCTGATGTGGCGGGAGATTTTGAGGCACTGTGTAATCATTTGGCTTGGCGCGTGGTTGGCGCGCAGTCAAAAGACATCGATCACATCGTAGTTTCGCTTTCTGACCGTGAAACCGATTTTGGGGTGTCAAACTCTGATGCGACCCAGTATTTCGAGGCATTCACACTCGAAACTGACATCTGCATCTGGGAGGGATTCTAATGTACCCACAAGATATTGCGCCATGGCGCGCTGTTCGGCGGAAATTTGCGTCTTTGAAGCCACATGAGTTGGGCTTTGGGGGCTATGCGTTTCTTTTTGCATCCAATTCTCTTAATCTGCCCCATGGGTACACCCGAGATACCTCGTACCTAACAAAGAGGCAGGCAGGGCAAACTGGCCCTGTTTCTATTGAAAATAAATTTAGGAGAGAAAGATGTCTAAGAGCATCAAAACCGTTTTGGCCGTTGGCCTTGTTGTTCTGGTCGCAGCCTGCGCCCAAGAGCCTGTTGAAGAATATGTTGTTGTTGATCCAGAGCCGATCTCGACAGAGCCAATGCACACCGGCAAATATAAATAAGTATCTTGGGCAGGCTTTCACGTCTGCCCAATCCCGCACCTCTGACATCCGGGGGGTTGCGGCATGATCAAGCATCGTGGTTTCCCGGGGCGTTTGCCGGGTTCGGATTTTCAATTTGTCATTCGTCGCCCAAATCCCAAAGGGGCGACAGCCGTCACGCGTCGTGAGCGGTTTAAGGACCGTCGCCCAGCGGATCGGCGTGCGGACGCGGCTTTTATGAAAGCCCTGTGGGAATGCTTTGGCGATCAGCCGTTTGAACGCGGCAATCTGGACGCGGGCCGCCTGAGCTGGCTGTTTGGCCGCGAAGTGGTTGCGGTCGAGGAGGGTTTTGACCCCACAAGCTATGACGCGGTCATGGTGATCAATGAAAATGTCGCGCGGGCGTCCTTTCCGGAAGCCTTTGAAACGGACGATGACTGGCAATGAGGAATTGTCAGCCAAATATCGCTTATCGCCTTACAAAAAAGGGCGGGGCCTGTCGCGTAACTGGCATGTATTTGCCGACGCCTACAGGGTTTGGGCAGGTTTTGGCTGGCGCAATTCTTCAAGCCACGGGTGCGCTTGTCTTTCGCGATGCACGCAAAGATAGTGCACCCATGGCGATCACATATCCCTCCGTGGTCGCCTGTAACAGAGTATTCCGTTACCCTTCCCCCTGCAGACGGTTTGGCGATGTCCCCTCCGAACCGTCTGCAATTTCATTCCCTGGCCTGACACGCTCTGCGCAAAGCCTTGCCGAAATAACTGCGTTTGTTGCCTGTGGCTTTCGCAATCCGTGGGCTGTGCCATGCTGGATGACATCGAGCAACAGCAGGGAAGGCTTTAGATCATGTATAAATACTGGAAGATTGCCGTCATTTGCGCGGCGTCGCTTGGCCTGTCGGCCTGTGGCGACACAGCGCTTGAACAGGGTGTCTTGGGCGCGGGCGCGGGTGCCGGTGCAGCCATCGTCACTGGCGGAAATGCAAAAACTGCGGCGGTCATTGGCGGCTTTGCCAATGTGGCCTACTGCCAAACCTACCCAGAACGCTGCCGCTAAATCCAATCCTGTCGCACAACTGCGACCCAATGACATTGTATCCACTGGTGCTCTGCGCGCTGGTGGATTTTTGTTGCCGAAACTCAAGGGCCAGCCTTTGAGCCAAGAACCAGAAGGGACATCCCATGTTCAATAAGATCCTGATCGCGAACCGGGGCGAAATCGCCTGCCGTGTTATCAAAACGGCTAAAAAGATGGGCATTTCAACCGTGGCCATCTATTCGGATGCTGATAAAAATGCACTGCATGTTGAGATGGCGGATGAGGCCATTCACATTGGGCCGCCGCCTGCCAATCAATCCTATATTGTCATCGACAAGGTGATGCAGGCGATCAAAGATTCCGGTGCCCAAGCCGTGCACCCTGGATATGGGTTTCTTTCTGAAAATGCCAAGTTCGCCGAGGCACTGTCGGCGCAGGGCGTGGCATTTGTTGGCCCACCTGTTGGGGCGATTGAAAAGATGGGTGACAAAATCACCTCGAAAAAAATCGCGCAAGATGCAGATGTGAGTACCGTGCCAGGCTATATGGGTCTGATTGAAGATGCCGACGAAGCTGTGAAAATCAGCAATCAAATTGGC
Organism: Cognatishimia sp. WU-CL00825; assembly: GCF_040364665.1. NCBI lineage: Bacteria > Pseudomonadati > Pseudomonadota > Alphaproteobacteria > Rhodobacterales > Paracoccaceae > Cognatishimia > Cognatishimia sp. WU-CL00825. The sequence goes on along the minus strand of NZ_BAABWX010000001.1, from coordinate 1,283,427 downwards.
TATCCGGTGATGATCAAGGCCTCTGCCGGTGGTGGTGGCAAGGGCATGCGGATTGCCTGGAATGACCAAGAGGCGCGCGAAGGCTTTCAATCGTCCAAAAACGAGGCTGCCAACAGCTTTGGTGATGACCGGATCTTTATCGAGAAATTCATCACGCAACCGCGCCATATTGAAATTCAGGTGCTGTGTGATGCGCATGGTAATGGCATTTATCTGGGTGAGCGCGAGTGCTCTATTCAGCGTCGTCAGCAGAAAGTGGTTGAAGAAGCCCCGTCGCCGTTCTTGGATGAAGCAACCCGTAAAGCCATGGGCGAGCAGGCAGTGGCGCTTGCCAAAGCCGTTGATTACGCGTCAGCAGGCACGGTGGAATTCATCGTTGATGGCGAGCGCAATTTCTATTTCTTGGAAATGAACACGCGATTGCAGGTTGAACACCCGGTGACAGAGTTGATTACTGGTGTTGATCTGGTCGAACAGATGATCCGCGTGGCCAATGGCGAGCCGCTCAGCATTTCACAAGACGATGTGACCTTGACGGGCTGGGCGATTGAAAACCGGCTTTATGCCGAAGATCCGTATCGCGGCTTTTTGCCGTCCATTGGGCGTTTGACCCGCTATCGCCCACCTGCAGAAACTGCAGCTGGTCCGATGTTGGTGAATGGCAAATGGATGGGCGATGCGCCAACTGGTCAAGCGGCTGTGCGCAATGACACCGGTGTATATGAAGGCGGCGAAATCAGCATGTATTATGATCCGATGATCGCCAAGCTGTGTACCTGGGCTGAAACCCGCGAAGCAGCCATCGATGCGATGCGCGTGGCTTTGGACAGTTTTGAAGTTGAAGGCATTGGCCATAACCTGCCGTTCTTGTCCGCCGTCATGGATCACCCCAAGTTCATTTCAGGGGACATGACTACGGCGTTTATCGAAGAAGAATACCCCGAAGGCTTTGACGGTGTTCAGCTGAAAGAGTCGGAGTTGCGCCAAGTGGCAGCAAGTGCAGCGGCAATGCACCGTGTGGCTGAAATCCGCCGGACCCGCGTGTCGGGGCGCATGGATAACCACGAGCGACGTGTGGGTGCGGATTGGGTCGTTTCCTTGCAAGGTACCGACTTTGAAGTGCAGATTGACGCGGATCGTGATGGGTCAACGGTTTCCTTTTCTGATGGAACCGCTGTGCGCGTCAGCAGTGACTGGACACCGGGGGATCAACTGGCGACGTTGGATATTGACGGCAAATTGCTTGCACTTAAGGTTGGCAAAATTTCTGGTGGGTTCCGCATTCGCAGCCGTGGCGCAGATATGAAAGTACACGTGCGCACGCCGCGTCAGGCAGAATTGGCCCGCCTGATGCCCGAAAAGGTCGCGCCAGATACCAGCAAGCTATTGCTGTGCCCCATGCCGGGATTGATCGTCAAGGTCGAGGTAGAGGTTGGCCAAGAAGTGCAAGAAGGTCAGGCTTTGTGTTCCGTAGAGGCCATGAAAATGGAGAACATTCTGCGGGCAGAAAAGAAATCTGTGGTGGCAAAGATCAACGCGAGTGCCGGTGATAGCCTGGCGGTTGATGATGTGATCATGGAGTTTGAATAAGCCGTGATTGGGTTTGGGCACCATATGGACTGCAGGGAAAAGCCAGCTTTTCCCAGGCTGCCATGGTGCCCAACCTATTGTGTGACGCGTCGATCGCGAATTTCTTGCTGGCGCATCGGCAGCTTATCTATAGATCGGGTGATCTCGCGCACATTCCACGGCAAAGGTTTGCGCAGATATACCGTGCCGTCTTTGCCGATCAGAACAAACATAAAACCGCGTGGTCGCAGTTTTTTGCGCAGCGCCGACTTTGCGGCTGGGTCGGTGTCGGTGAGCACCACCACGTCCCGCAATCGTAATTCTTCCGGCAGCGCGTTGAGCAACTCGAGTTGTTTTACAAAGCGCGGGTCGTTTTCGCTATCGGCAAAAACAACGATCGGACGGTGTGTCCAAAGGAAGCCGTCTATGTCGACGTCTGTGTCGTCGATGAAGACGGAAGGACGGTCTGGTTCCACGGCCTCTTGTGCGGCCAGTTCAGAGCCAAGAAAGAGCGGAATAACAAGGGCTAAGCAGAGTCGATTAAATGTTCCCATAAGACTCAATATAGGCGGTATCGCGGTGAATGCGATGGCTGAATTTTTGAATCGCGGAATTATTACCGCGCCCGGCAAACAAAGACAAAGAATGGCAGCGCAAGTATCGTTTCCCTTAAAGAGCGATCCGCCTGTTAATGAGAGGATACCGAGATGACGACCAAAAAAGAATGGCAAGCGCTTGCAGAGAAAGAATTGCGTGGGCGCCCCCTAAAAGATCTGGATTGGGACACGCTAGAGGGCATTGGCGTCAAGCCGGTGTACACCGAGCAAGATCTTGAAAACGTCGATCACTTGGGCTCTATGCCCGGATTTGGACCGTTTACCCGTGGTGTCAAGGCGACGATGTATGCTGGACGCCCTTGGACCATTCGTCAATATGCCGGGTTTTCGACGGCAGAAGAATCCAATGCGTTCTACCGTCGTAACCTTGCGGCTGGCCAGCAGGGTGTATCGGTGGCTTTTGATCTGGCGACCCACCGCGGTTATGATAGCGATCATCCACGGGTGGTGGGCGATGTTGGCAAAGCTGGTGTTGCGATCGATAGCGTCGAGGATATGAAAATTTTGTTTGACGGCATTCCGTTGGACAAGGTGTCAGTGTCGATGACCATGAACGGCGCGGTGGTGCCTATTCTGGCAAGTTTCATTGTAGCAGGTGAAGAACAAGGGCATGACAAGGCGTTGCTGGCAGGCACCATTCAGAACGATATTCTGAAGGAATTCATGGTGCGCAACACCTATATCTATCCACCAGAACCGTCGATGCGGATTATCTCAGACATCATCGAATACACCTCTAACGAGATGCCCAAATTCAATTCTATCTCGATCTCCGGCTATCACATGCAGGAAGCCGGTGCGAACCTCGTTCAAGAGCTGGCCTATACTTTGGCTGATGGGCGTGAATATGTCCGTGCCGCAATCGAAGCCGGCATGGATGTTGATAAATTTGCTGGGCGTCTGAGCTTTTTCTTTGCCATCGGTATGAATTTCTTTATGGAGGCCGCCAAACTGCGCGCGGCGCGTTTGTTGTGGCACCGGATTATGACAGAATTTGGCGCAAAGTCAGAGCGGTCAAAGATGCTGCGGACCCATTGCCAGACATCGGGCGTATCGCTGCAAGAGCAAGATCCATATAACAACGTTGTGCGCACCGCCTATGAGGCTATGGCAGCGGCGTTGGGCGGGACACAGTCCTTGCACACAAACGCTTTGGACGAAGCGATTGCTTTGCCGACAGATTTCTCGGCCCGTATCGCCCGCAACACGCAGTTGATCTTGCAAGAGGAAACTGGTGTGACCAATGTGGTCGACCCATTGGCAGGGTCTTATTATGTGGAAAGCCTGACCCATGATTTGGCCACTAAGGCTTGGGAGCTGATCGAAGAAGTCGAAGAAATGGGCGGGATGACCAAGGCTGTGGCCTCTGGCATGCCTAAGCTTCGGATCGAAGAAAGCGCCGCGCGGCGTCAAGCCATGGTGGATCGCGGTGATGAGGTGGTTGTTGGTGTCAACAAATACCGTCTGGAAAAAGAAGACCATCTGGACATTTTGGATGTGGACAATGTGGCTGTTCGACAAAGCCAGATTGAGCGTCTAGAGAACATCAAGGCCACCCGCGATAGTGCTGGCTGTGCAGCCGCTTTGGCAGAGCTGACGCGGCGGGCAAAAGAAGGTGGAAACCTTTTGGAAGCGGCCGTCGAAGCCGCGCGCCAACGGGCATCTGTAGGGGAAATCAGCATGGCCATGGAAGATGAGTTTGGTCGTCACCGCGCCGAAGTCAAAACCTTGGCGGGGGTCTATGGTGCGGCTTACGAAGGCGACGAAGGTTTTGCCAAGATCCAGAAATCAGTAGAGGATTTTGCTGAAGATGAAGGCCGCAGGCCACGGATGCTGGTTGTGAAAATGGGTCAAGATGGCCACGATCGCGGTGCCAAAGTGATTGCGACTGCTTTTGCGGATATTGGCTTTGACGTTGATGTAGGTCCGTTGTTCCAAACCCCCGAAGAAGCCGCGCAAGATGCCATCGACAATGATGTTCATGTGGTTGGGATTTCGTCACAGGCTGCTGGCCACAAAACTCTGGCACCGCAGCTGATCAAAGCTTTGGCCGATAACGACGCCAGCGATATTATCGTCATCTGTGGCGGGGTTATTCCGCAGCAAGATTATGATTTCTTGGTCAAAGCAGGGGTCAAAGCGATTTTTGGTCCGGGGACAAATATTCCGGAAGCCGCGCAAGATATTCTGGCTTTGATCCGTCAAGCGCGTAGTTAAACCTCGGGTTTCTAAGCAAAAGAGATTTGAACGGGCAGGGTTTCTCTGCCCGTTTTTGTGTCAATTGCCTGCGGAAAAAGTGGTTTTTTGCTTTTGGATTGGATTTGGCAAAGCTGCTGGGGTGGGGCTCAGCGAAACTGAGTAAACGCGGTTGCATTGCTATGTTTGCCCCGTAATCTCCGGACAGGGCTTGACGTCGCGATATCTGTGATGCTTTGTGACCTGCATTTGGGCTACCAAGCTATTGATGTAAACTAAACGTCTCCTGCTCAAAAGGTTTTGTGATGATCTTGCGCGACGCCACCGCAAACGATGCCAAATCGATTGCCGCGATATGGAATGCTGAAATTCGCGACGGCATCAGTACCTTTAATTCCACTGAAAAATCAATAAAAGACGTAACGCAATTGGTGTCAGCACGCCGCGGATGCTTTCTGGTGGCTGAATTGCAGGGCAGGGTTGTTGGGTTTGGCACCCTTGGCCCCTTTAGGGCAGGGCCTGGATATGCGCATTGCAAAGAGCATAGTCTGTATTTGCTTGCCAGCGCGCAGGGCAAATCCATTGGCAGCGCCTTATTGCGGGCGCTCGAGCAGGTGGCGCGCCAGTCAGATGTTCACGTACTTGTCGCGGCGATTGGTGGTGAGAACACAGGTGCGGTGGATTTCCATACGCATATGGGATTTGAGCATGTCGGACAAATGCCGGAGGTAGGGCGAAAGTTTGACAGGTGGATGAATTTGATTTTAATGCAGAAAATTGTAACGCGGTGACAATGGCGTGTGAAACGAGTAGGATTTTGGTATGTCTATTTGGGCTCGAATAAGCGATGCGATTTCCGCTTTGGCCAGCGGTGAAAGCCTCACCGAGGTCTTTGAAAAGTTGCGCGCACCGCCGGAAAGGTCGGTGGCCTTTACCATTGCAGTGATTGCCTTGGGCGCAAAAATGGCAAAGGCCGATGGTCAAGTGACCCGCGACGAGGTGACTGCGTTTCGTGAGGTCTTTCAAATTTCTGCTCAGGATGAAGCTGGGGCTGCCAAGGTGTTTAACCTTGCGCGCAAGGATGCGGCGGGCTTTGAAGAATATGCCCAGAGCATTCGCAATCTCTTTCGCGAGGATCACAGTTGTTATTGTGACTTGATGGAGGGGCTGTTTCATATCGCGATGGCAGACGGCACGTTTCATCCAAACGAAGATGTGTTTTTGGAACGTGTTGCAGAGATCTTTGAAATGGACCCTGCCAAATTTCAGGCGATCAAAACGCGGTTTGTGCCAGACAGTGCTCCAGATCCCTATACCGTTCTAGGCGTTACTCCGGACACGCCCATGCCAGAAATTCGTCAGGCCTGGCGGCAATTGGTACGGCGGACCCACCCTGATGCCATGATGGCGCGTGGTGTACCTCAGGAGGCAATCAAAATGGCAGAGAAAAAAATGATTGATGTCAATCAGGCTTGGGAAACCATCAGCCGCAAGGCCGCTTGATGCGCATTGCCACCTATAATGTGGAGTGGTTCACTGGTCTATTTGACGAGCAGGACCAGCTGATTAAGGATGGCAGTTGGTCGTCGCGGCGCGATGTCACCAAGGCGGAACAAATCGACGCCTTGTCGGTGGTTTTTCAAACCTTGGACAGTGACGCGATTATGGTGATTGAAGCGCCTGATCAAAATGGTCGGCGCTCTACTGTTGCCGCGCTAGAAGGGTTTGCAAATGCCTTTGATTTACGCACAAACAAGGCGATCATCGGGTTTTCCAACGATACACAACAGGAAATCGCCCTGCTGTATGACCCGGATGTTGTGCGCGTCAAACATAATCCGCACGGAAGTTTTGATGCGCCGCGTTTTGATCAGGAATTTCACATTGATTTGGACGTAGATGAAAATCAGGACATTGTGCAGTTTTCAAAGCCACCTCTCGAGCTGGAGTTGACCACTTTGACCAATCAGACGCTGCGTTTGATTGGGGTACATCTAAAATCAAAGGCCCCGCATGGCGCGCGCAATGCAGCGGATGTGATGCGCATTTCGATTGCCAATCGGCGTAAACAATTGGCGCAAGCGATTTGGTTGCGGCGACGGGTTGTTCGGTATCTTGAGGCAAATGAACACCTGATTGTATTGGGCGATCTCAACGATGGACCGGGTCTTGATGAATACGAAGACCTTTTTGGGCGCTCGTCAGTCGAAATTGTCATGGGCGAAAAGGGAAAAAACTGTTTGCATGACCCACATGCACGCGCTGCCTTGTCTCGCAGATTGGGGGCAAAACCAACAACGTCGCGGTTTTACATCCACAAGGATAAGCGTTTTTTGCAGGCCTTACTGGATTACATTATGGTTTCAGAAAGTTTGCGCAGCAAACGACCGGAATGGCGCATCTGGCACCCGTTTGATGATCAGGCCTGCTGGCACGACCCCAAGCTGCGCCAAGCGTTGTTGACAGCGTCAGACCATTTTCCTGTTACCTTGGATCTTGATATCTAAGGCATCCACATGCGGAGAGATCCTATGCGCACAGATGCGATTGGTTTGATATTGGTTGCTGCTCTGACGGCAACGTCACCTTTGGCGGAGGAACAACCAGAGCACGGCAGCGGCAAGTCGCTGATGCAAATGGGTGCCGAAATGTTTTTCAAAGGGCTGACGGATGAAATGGAACCGGCGCTTGAAGAGCTACGCTCTTTGACCCAAGAAATGGGCCCGCAGATGTTGCAGTTTTTCGCGGAGATGGGTCCGGCCTTTGGCAACTTGCTGGAAGAGGTTGAAGACTGGAGCGCTTATGAGGCACCAGAGATGTTGCCAAACGGCGATATCATCATTCGGCGTAAGCCTCGTAAAGACGAGCAAAGCGACGCTGCGGATGAAGCAATAGAACTTTAGCGCGTGATCTTGACGAAAGCTTGAGCATCTAAGGATGACGCCAAAGATTCAAGCCTGGCTTTGGCCACCTCACCAAACAACGGTTCAGAGGATTTGGGTAATTTCAAATGCAGTTCGCGCTTTTTGGGGCGATAAGTGAAAGTGCCCACATTTACATCTCTTTGCATCGAGAGCATGGCTCCAAACCGCAGGGCTTTTCCAAGCACTTCGGCCTGCTGCAAATCTTTTTGGCTGAGCAATTCAAACAGATCATTAAAGCGGGTGCCTTCGCGCTTGTTTTGATAGCGGTGCAGCAGGGCGAGGCCTAGAAACACCCGCTCGCTGTGGGTTAGCCCCCCTAAGTTGGCGCGCGTTGCATAGTCAAAACAGGTTTCTGCGCGGTAATCTGGGTGTGCGCGCCAACTGACGTCATGCAACAAACAGGCCGCTTTGATGATGCGCATGCGGCTTTCACTGGCGGCATTAAACAAAGGTTTGATCAAATCAAATTGGACTTTGCCGTATCCTCGCACTCGTGCATCTTTCGCCTCGGCAAAACGGCAGGCCTCGATCAGCGGGTCTCTGCGGCGCAGTCGGTCGGGCATTTGTTCATAAAGCATACCCTCGCGAATACCATATGAGGAAATGGCGATATCGTGCGGTTTGAAGCGACGCACAACGCCTTTCAAAACCTCGATGGCGAGTGGCACCAGAGACATCCGCTGGGCCGAAACCCCGCAGCGGCTGCGCAAGTCTTGCGGATCTTGCGATTTGATGAATTTTGCGGTTGCTGAAATGGCTTTGGCGCTCATGCGATACTCGTGCAGAACCCGCAATGGATATCCGCGACGCTCCATATCAATGCGGGCAATTGCGCGCCAAGAACCGCCTACCAAAAACAGGCGATTTTGCTGTTCGCCCATGGCCTGTTGCAACGCATCCAATGTCTCGTTGATATAGGCCTTGCGGCCTTTTTGGCCGCCAGAGACATCACGCAGTTTCAGCGGGCCAAGCTGGGACGTGACACGTTTGCCGATTTCGCCTTCGCTGATTTCGGCGAGCTCCATCGAGGAACCGCCGATATCGCAGACCAATCCGTAAGATCCCGGCCAGCCAAGTAAAACGCCCTGGGCTGACAAACGGGCCTCTTCTTGACCGTCGATGATATGAATTTTCAGCCCGGTTTCGCGCAGAACCTCGTCACAGAAATCGTTGCCGTCTTCTGCCTCGCGCACCGCAGCCGTGGCGACGGCGGTCAAAGGTTCGTCGCAGATTTGGCGCGCGACAACTTGGAAACGCCGGATGGCAGCAAGGGCGCGTTCGCGTCCTTTTGGGTTCAATCGGCCGGTGTCAGACAGGCCGGCCCCCAAGGCACACATAATTTTTTCGTTGTAGAAATAGGCGGGGCTGCGCGCGGCACCGTCAAAGACCACTAAACGCACTGAGTTGGAGCCAACATCCACAACGCCAACGCGGGACAGTTTGCGGGCAGAAGGATCATTGAACAATGGGCGCCCAAAGGGGCCCCAATCTTGAGCAGACTCGCCAACTATCTTCATGAATCACTCCGGCCCTGTGTTGGTCCTGAAAATGCGCTAAGCGCGCGGCTGGGTCAATCGGTGTGCGTCAATTTTGGAACATCTGCCGCACCTGCAGAACCGCGGCCAGACAACGACGGGTTTTCCATAAAGAAGCGATGGCAATTAAACGAGAACTCTCCTTCGGGCATTGGAGTGCGGATGAAAGACCCTTCCGCTGACATCACCCAGCTTTGGGCCACATCTGCTAGGTTTGCCGCCATGATCTGCCCAACAATCTGGGCCTTCACGGTCGGGTTTTTTACTTCGACCAGAGTTTCAACACGACGCACAAGGTTGCGGCCCATCCAATCAGCAGAGGAAAAGAAAACTTTGGCTTTGTTAGAGGGCAGGCCATGGCCGTTGCCAAAACACGCGATGCGGCTGTGTTCCAAAAAGCGCCCAACGATAGATTTTACCCGGATGTTTTCTGACAGGCCTTTGATGCCAGGGCGCAGGCCACAAATACCACGCACCACGAGGCTGATTTTCACACCCGCCTGCGATGCTTTGTAAAGCTCGTCGATGATCTCGGGTTCGATCAAAGAGTTCATTTTCGCCCAGATCACGGCGGGCTTGCCAGCTGTCGCGTACTCTGCTTCGGCGCGGATCATTCCGATCAGTTTTGATTTCAGCGACAGCGGCGAGATCGCTAGGTTCTCGAGGCTTTCTGGCTGAACATAGCCCGAAAGATAGTTGAACACTTTGGTTGCATCGCGCCCTAGGGCGGCGTCGCAGGTGAAAAAGCTGAGGTCAGTGTAAATCTTGGCAGTGATCGGGTGGTAGTTGCCGGTGCCATAGTGCGTATAGGTGACAAGACGATCGCCTTCGCGTCGCACCACGGTTGAAATCTTGGCGTGGGTTTTCCAGTCAGTAAAGCCGTAAACCACGTGGGCACCAGCGCGTTCCAAGCGGCGGGATTGGCGAATATTGGCGGCCTCATCAAAGCGGGCTTTAAGCTCGACCAATGCTGTGACCGATTTCCCATCCTCAGCGGCCTCGCACAAGGCTTCAACAATCGGAGAGCGTTTGGATGTGCGGTACAGGGTTTGCTTAATCGCAACAACATTGGGGTCGCGGGCTGCTTGATTGAGAAACCGGACAACCATGTCAAAGGTTTCATAGGGGTGATGTAACAGCATGTCTTTTTGTTTGATGGCTTCAAACATATTGCCATGGTGGTCTTGCACCCGTTCCGGGACGCGCGGGGTAAAGGAGGGCCACAACAGATCTGGTCTTTCGTCCAAAACCAACTCGCTGAGATCACCAATGCCGATCATCCCATCGATTTCAACAATCTCATCGCCCTGCACATGCAGTTCGTGTTTGATCAGGGATTGCAGGCTGGATGGCGCATTGGCGGACATTTTTAACCGAACAACTTCACCCCTACGGCGGCGCTTTAGCGCGACTTCGAATTCGCGCACCAGATCTTCGGCTTCTTCTTCGACTTCTAGATCGCTGTCGCGCAAGACACGGAAAGTGCAATGGCCTTTGGTTTTGTATCCCGGAAAGAGACTGTCCAGATGCAAGAGCAACAGATCTTCGAGCGGCAAGAAACGGAAAATGCCGGGATCAGATGGCAGTGCGACAAACCGGTCGATCTGGGCGGGGATGGGCAACAGGGCCTGCAAGGTGCGTTTGCTTTTCTTGCGCTCTAGTTCAAGCGCCAGCGAATAGCCGGTGTTGGGAATGAAGGGAAACGGATGCGCCGGGTCAATCGCAAGCGGTGACAGAACCGGGAATACGTTGTTTAGGAACACATCAGCCAGAAAGATCTTGTCCTCGGGCGTGACACTCTTGTGATCCAGCAGGATGATGTTTTCTTGTTCCATCTCGGAACGAAGCGTGCCGAAGGTTCTTTGTTGCCGCTGCATCAGATTACGCGCGTCTTGATTGATCAGCACAAGTTGCTCGGCTGGGGTCAGACCATCAAGCCCAGGCACGGCATTGCCTTCTCGGTGTAGTTCCCGCAATCCGGCGACACGCACCGTAAAGAACTCATCAAGGTTAGAGGCTGAAATGGACAGAAAGCGCAGCCGTTCAAGCAGGGGCACACGTGGGTTCTCCGCTTCTTCCAAAACCCGCCAGTTGAACGACAGCCAGCTTAGCTCGCGATTGAAAAACCGCGCTTGGCTGGTCTGATCAAGGTGCGCAAGTTCAACGGGGGCGGGAAAATCATTTTTAAGAAAGTCTGCGTGAGTCATATGCCTACATTTGCCTGAGGGCGGTAACGGGAATATGGCACTATCGCGTTGGTTTACAAAGAAGTCCAGAGAACAGGGCAATTGATCTGTCGCTGCTGGCATTGGGTGCCAAAAAGTCTAAGCAGACTTAAGCTGTTTTGCCGCAAAGGCCCGGGTGATAGGCCTTTTTTGTGCAAGAGACGCGTTGTCGAGTGTTTCAACCAATCGGCTTGCGGCGGCGAAGCTGCGATCCATGTGCTTGACCAGATAGGGGATCGTGTCGGGGGTCGGCACAATTTGCCGGTCAGCAAAGAGCTTTGCTAAAAGCACCGTTAGCAAAGTGTCGTCAGGGTCGGAAAGCGCCGCGATTGTTGTGCCCTGCATACGGCTTGCAAGGTCTGGCAAGCCTAGGCCCCAGTGTTTGGGTTCTGAGATGCCGGTAAACAACATGGAATGGCCCTCTGCCAAGGTGAGATTGTGCAGATGAAAGAGAGCATTCTGAGCATCTGGGTCATCCGCAATGGCGGGCACATCTTCGATGGCGATCGGTGCCGAAGCCAAGGACGGAATGTCACTTCGGGTGAGGTTGCGTGCTGATACAATCTGGGCGTTGCTTAGGGCGGCCCACACATGTGTGAGATGGGTCTTGCCACTGCCTTGGGCACCAATGATGGCCAATTTGTTGCCGGGCCAATTCGGCCAGCTTTCAACCAGTGCCAGCGCCATCGCATTGGCCTGGGTTACAAAAAAATCATCACGACCCAATGCGGGGCGGGCAGGAAGCTTGAGACCGAGTTGTTCTGCCATGGTTAGGTATCGCTGCGATCACTCAGGCCGCGATAGAGCCGAGAGGCTTTGTATTGGGTTGTGCCATAACGCACCAGAACGCCGATCGAGGCAGCAACCGGTACGGCCACCAGCATGCCAACAAACCCAAACAGTGCCCCAAAGACTGACAAGGCGAAAATAAGCCAAACCGGGTGTAGGCCAACCGAACTGCCAACCAGTTTTGGTGTTAAAACGTTGCCTTCGATCACCTGGCCAAGACCAAAAATCGCAGCCACCAATCCAAGTGAAAACCAGTCCCCCCAGAATTGGAACAAGCCAAGGCCAATGGCCAAAGCGCCGCCGACCAGTGCACCCACATAGGGAATAAAAGTGACCAGGCCAGCTATAAACCCAACAACAAGGCCAAACTGTAATCCGACCAGCATCAAGGCAACTGCATAATAGGTGCCCAGCACCAGACAAACGGTCCCCATGCCGCGTACAAACGACGCCAAGGTTTTATCGACCTCTGACGCGAGATGACGCACAACGGGCGCGTGATCGCGGGGCAAAAGTTCGTCAAGTTTTGCAACCATGTTGTCCCAGTCCAGAAGCAGGTAGAAGGCCACAACGGGGACAATGACAATGAGCACTGCAACATTGATCAATGAGGCGGCTGAACTGAGAGCTGTCTGAAGCAGGGCTCCGCCTTTTTCTTGAACCTGCTGCCCTATGACAGAGAGGGTCTGGCTGACGGCGCTGTCAGGTTCCAAGAGTTGGGGGAAGCGTTCGGTCAAAAACGCCTGTAAATCGCTTGCGAGCTGCGGCGCGATCTGAATGAGAGAGGTTGCCTGCGACACCAAAGTCGGAACCACCGCAAGAACCATAACGACAAAGATCAAAACGCCGATCAAAGTGATGATGGTGGTCGAGGCAGCGCGTGAGCAGCCCATGGTCTCTAAACGGTCCGCAACCGGGTCAAGGAAATATGCGATTGCCCCGCCCAGCACAAACGGCAAAATCACGTCACCCAAAAACCAGAGCGTGATTAGAAATACCGCTGTAGAGATACCCCAGTATTTAACCTGCTGTTGTACGGGAAGTGCCATAGTCGCCTCGCAAAATCTTATGAGAGGTAAATGGCGTATGCCCCTGTGTAAAGCAAGACTCGTGGCGAGATTTCATTACGGGTAGGGGGAGGCTGAATAGAGGCAAAGGCAATCTTGGGATTGCTTTGATGGAGGGTTGCAATGGCAAAAAGTCCTAAGTCATGGACAGGATTAGCGTTCGCCCCCGCTAAAGAGCGAACGCTGTAAATTTATTGAGGGCTTAATGACAGGCTGGACGTTGACCGGGTAGCAGAACCTTGTCGATGACATGAATGACGCCATTGTCGGCCATAATGTCAGCAATGACCACCGAGGCCATCTCTCCGGTTCCGTCAGCAATCATAACACCGTCTGAACCTTTGCTTATGCAGAGCCGCTCTGACGCCAATACCGGTTTGAAGTAGTTTGATCCTGAGGGGATCATAGCCGCAGTTAAGTTGCGATCATCGACATGATAGAGCAGCACATTTGTGAGCTGGTCTTTGTTCTCTGGTTTTAGCAATGTATCAACCGTTCCCGCTGGTAGGGCAGCAAACGCGTCATTAAGAGGCGCGTAGACGGTGAAGGGACCAGGCCCCTGTAGGGTTTCCACAAGTCCTGCGGCGCTGACAGCGGCAACCAGGGTCGAAAAGCGTTCATCAGCGACGGCGATGTCAACGATGGTATTTGAGGCAACTGCAGACGTGCCGATGGTGGCAGCCACGAGTGTGGCCGCAAACTTTCTTGCGAGTTTCATAGGAATTCCTCTCTGTTGGACGCACCTTTCTGGGGTGCAACTGAGAAGGAATACGCGGGTTCTGCGCAATTGGATCAAAAAAAGTGAGTTTGCGCAATTAGCAGCGCGTTGCTCAGGAGTTTTGCACCGCATTCTCTTGCCTGCATAGCCACAAGTCCCTAGACCGTAGAAAACCCGTCCAGTCTTTGGGCAACTTATGGAGTCCTAATGCGCCTTTCTCGTTACTTTCTGCCCGTGTTGAAGGAAACCCCTTCTGAAGCTCAAATTGTCAGCCACCGCTATATGTTGCGTGCCGGCATGATCAAACAGTCCAGTGCCGGCATTTATTCCTGGTTGCCTTTGGGCTTTAAGGTCTTGCGGAAACTGGAAGATATTGTTCACCAAGAACAGGTGCGCGCTGGGCACATCCCTATGCTGATGCCAACACTGCAATCGGCGGACTTGTGGCGCGAAAGCGGGCGCTATGATGGCTATGGTGATGAAATGCTGCGGATGCAGGATCGGCACGGGCGCGACATGTTGTTTTCACCAACAGCTGAAGAGATGTTTACGGATGTCTTCCGCAGTCACGTACGGTCTTACAAAGACTTGCCCCTGACCCTGTATCAAATTCAATGGAAGTTTCGCGACGAAGTGCGTCCGCGTTTTGGTGTGATGCGCGGTCGCGAGTTCTTTATGAAGGACGGCTATAACTTTGATTTGACCAAAGAAGATGCGTTGCACGCTTATAACCGCCATCTGGTAAGCTATTTGCGCACCTATGAACGTATGGGGCTGCAAGCTATTCCAATGCGTGCAGATTCTGGGCCTATTGGAGGTGACTACACCCACGAATTCCTTGTGCTCGCGGATACCGGTGAATCTGAGGTGTTTTATGACAGCGACATCACGGATCTTAAATTTGGCGACCGCGCGATTGATTATGACAATGTAGACGAATGCAAAGCGGTGTTGGATGAGTTCACCAGTCGCTATGCGCGCACCGATGAGACCCATGATGAGGCAGTTTTTGCCGATGTCCCAGAAGAGCGCCGGCGCACTGCGCGCGGGATTGAAGTTGGGCAGATTTTTTATTTTGGCACGCAGTACTCCGAAAAACTGGGCGCAACGGTTCAAACCCCAGATGGGGCCAACGTGCCGGTTCATATGGGCAGCCACGGCATTGGGGTGTCGCGTTTGCTGGGAGCCATCATCGAGGCAAGCCATGACGAAAAAGGCATCATTTGGCCCGAAGGCGTGACGCCGTTCCATGTGGGTATTGTCAACCTTAAGCAGGGCGACGAGCAAGCTGACGCGGCCTGTGAATCTTTGGAAAAATCGTTTGAGGCGCTGGGCTTAGAGCCGCTTTACGACGATAGAAAAGAACGCGCAGGTGGCAAATTCGCGACGATGGATTTGATTGGATTGCCTTGGCGGATCACGGTTGGTCCACGCGGGCTGAAAAACGGCGTGGTCGAAGTTACCTGTCGACGCACCGGTGAAAGCGAAGAACTGCCGCCTGAAGAGGCGATTGCCAAAATCGCCGCGATTTACGCGGAACTATGATAAAAGTCCCCAGGAGACTGGGGGCTTTTTTTGGCTTAGAACGTTTGGCACTGGAAGAATTGAGTATTTTTGGAAAGATGAAGACGGGACGGCATCGCAAATGATCACGCGTGCGTTGGTATTGATGACTGGTTTGAGCGGCGCGGCGGGGCTGTCGCAGTTTCCTGAGTTTTCGCAACAATATGCGCAACGTCTTGGTGGGGCGGTGGATGAGTTACAAAGCTTTGTTGCTGATTTTGACCGTGATGCCAACGACTTAGGGCTTAGCCGTGCCGATGCGCTTGGCCAACTTTCACAAGGCGGTGATATCAGTGCGGCGCGGGCGGAAACCATGTCGGCGACAATTGACCGTTACGAACGATTGAAACAAGCGATGCGTGATTTGTCGGATGCCGGGCCATTTACACGGGCCTACCATATGGGGCAATTCAATGATCCGGCGATTCAGCGGGCGGCTTGGCGGGCGTTTCGGCCAGCATTGCCTTTGACTTTTGAAGGGTTGATTTTTGCAGCTGTTGGATTTTTTGCTGGAATTTTAGGGTGTTGGGCAAATTTTGCGGCGTTGCGTAATGTTTTTCGCCGGCGGAAGGGCGCTGATCAGTCGGCTTGACCGACGCCGGGGGGGCACATAGGTTGCCACAAAACAAAAGCCGGGATTAGCATGGCAGGCACAGCTCCTTTTTCGAAGTTTGAATGGATGATCGCGTGGCGGTATCTGCGCGCGCGCCGCGCCGAAGGTGGCGTGAGTGTGATGACCTGGATCAGCCTAGTGGGCATCACTCTAGCGGTGTTTGCACTTATAGCCACATTGGCCGTAAGGTCCGGATTTCGCACGGAATTTGTCGATACAATCCTTGGTTCAAATGCGCATATTACCATTTATCAAAGTGCCGAAGTGACGGCTTCGGGGAGGTTGGATCGTACGATTCATGACTATGAGGCCATGGCAACACGTTTGCGCGATGTCAAAGGCGTTGTGCGGGCAGCGCCTTTGGTCAAGGGACAGATCATGGTGAACCTGCGCCAGCGCAATGCCGGGGTGGAAGTCTTTGGAATTACACTGGAAAATCTGAAGACCATTCCGCGCGTTGCGCGGGCCGACACCGCAATAGGAAGTATAGACAATTTTAATGATGGGGTTGCCATCGGATCGGGCGTTGCGCGGGAATTAGGGGCCAGTTTGGGGGATCGGATCAAGCTGATTTCGCCCAATGGCGTCAAGACGGCTTTTGGCACCAGCCCGCGTGTGAAGTCATATGAGATCGTCTATATCTTTACGGCAGGGCGCTATGACATTGATAAAACACGTGTTTACCTGCCCTTTGCCGAGGCGCAAAGCTATTTCAATTCCGAAGGCGTGGCCAATGAAATCGAGGTTATGGTTGTGGCACCCGAAGAGGTTGACGATCTGGCTTTGTCTTTGATCCGCGCCGCTGGGGAGCGCGCGTTGCTTTGGACCTGGCGCGACTCGTCGGGTGGGTTTCTGCGCGCCTTGGAAATCGAAGACAATGTGATGTTTATCATCCTGTCGATATTGGTGCTGATCGCGGCAATGAACATCGTAAGTGGTTTGATTATGTTGGTAAAAAACAAAGGCCGAGACATAGGAATTTTGCGCACGATGGGGCTGACCGAGGGATCTGTACTGCGGATATTCTTTATTTGTGGGGCTTTTACCGGGGTGATTGGCACGGTTTTGGGTGTTGCGCTTGGGTGTTTGTTCGCAATTTATATAGATCAAATTTTCTCTTTCGTGAATTATGTCGCTGGCGGCGGGGTCTGGGACCCGGCTGTGCGCGGAATTTATCAATTGCCAGCGGAACTTAGGCTGGAAGACGTGATGAAAGCTGTGGGTTTGTCTTTGGGGCTGTCGTTTGTTGTGACAATCTTTCCGGCGCGGCGGGCGGCGCGGATGAATCCGGTGGAGGCCCTGCGGTATGAGTGAAGCTGTGCGCGATGTTGTGTTGCGACTTGAGGGCGTGACAAAAGCCTATAATCATGGGGCCCCAAATGAGGTGAATGTGTTGCGTGGCTGCGATCTGAGCCTTGCAAAAGGTGAGATTGTGGCGCTTGTGGCCCCCTCTGGATCAGGCAAATCCACCTTGCTGCACATCGCTGGCTTGCTGGATACAGCTGATGCAGGAACGGTGCATATCGACGGAGTTGATATGACGAAATTGTCTGATCGGCGGCGCACTATAGCGCGTCGGCAAGATGTTGGGTTTATCTATCAGTTCCACCATTTGTTGCCTGAATTCAGTGCCTTAGAAAACATTGTTCTGCCACAGCTTGCCGATGGTGTGCCCGCCACCCAAGCGCGAAATCGTGCCATTGAGTTGCTGACCACAGTCGGGGTGGCCGCGCGCGCCGAGCATCGGCCAGCGGCGCTGTCAGGAGGAGAACAACAGCGTGTTGCCTTTTGTCGGGCGTTGGCAAATCAGCCAAAACTGTTGTTGGCCGATGAGCCTACAGGTAACCTTGACCCGGCCACATCGGATACGGTTTTCCAAGCGTTGATGCAGTTGGTGCGCGGCACCGGCATGTCGGCGCTGATAGCGACACACAATCTAGAACTGGCGGCGCGCATGGATCGGGTCTTGCGTCTGCAGGACGGCGTTTTAATTTCCGATTAATTGTACAAATTGTACGTTTCACGGCCTGAATTGTACGATTCGAGGGGGAATGCCTAGGCGATCTGCGTGAGCCAGACGCCTGCCGCCATGACCGCGATGCCCGCCGCTCGGGTCAGAGAGAGCGGTGAGATTTGTGCGCCAAACAGACCAAATTGATCGATGATGGCGGCAGAGATCAACTGCCCCAGTAAGACAAAGAACACCGCATTGCCGATGCCAAATTTTGGGGCCACAAAAGTGATGGTGATGGCATAGAACGCCATAAAGCCACCCGCCAGAAACAGATGTTTGGGGGCTGTGGTGATTTGGGCGAGATGCGGCAGGTCTCCGCTGAGAATGACGACGGTCAGGCTGATCAGGAATCCAACCACAAAAATCACGACGCCTGCTGCAAGGGCAGAGCCGATGTGTTGACCAAGAGCAGCATTCAGAGCCGCGAGAATTGGAATGCCGATGCCGGCTGCAAGCATGATCATCGCATAGGTGGTGGCTTGGGGCATGGGCCGGTCCTTAATTTTGTGTCAGCGACAGAATTGCTGTGAAATTTAGAATTGTCACTGGATTGCTGATACGGATCAAAGTGACGTTGCGCTATTTGTGGCATCCTGTGGTTGAGTATTGATGAGCAGAGGAGGAGCAAAGATGTTTTTTCGAACGGTGATGGCTGCGGGGCTGATGGCGGGGGCCGGGATGGTTGCCGCACAGGAAACGGTGACCGGAGAAAGCCTGTATTTTAATCATTGCGCGGCGTGTCACGGGATGGAGCTTGATGGGCAGGGGGTGATGTCTGGAGTTATGATCATCAAACCCAAGGATCTGACGGTATTGGCGCAAGCCAATGATGGGGTGTTTCCGGTGTTGCAGGTTGTGACCCGCATTGATGGGCGCGATCCGCTGGTGTCACATGGTTCGCCGATGCCGGTCTATGGGGATTTTTTTGAAGGGTCAGATGCGTTTTTGAAAAGCGAGTTGGGGCAACCGATTGCCACCAGCGCACCTGTGGTCGCACTGGTGGAGTATATTGAAAGCTTGCAGAAGTGATCTGCCAAGAAGGTTTAGATCAAGGCCCAGATTGACATGAGGCACAGCGCCACCAGGGTTGCCCAGCCCAGGACAAAAATGATGGTGCGCACGCCTTGGGTTGGTTTGCCGACGTTACGCGCATAGATCGCAACATAGATGATGCGTGTCAGCAGGAATACGGCCATCAACATGTTCACCCAACCTGGGGAAACACCCAGAAAGATGCTTGTGAACAGGGCAATGGCGGCGGCGGGCATGATCTCGACACCATTTTGATGCGACCGATTTAACCGATATATCGGGCTGTCATAGTCCACTTTGGGGTCTGATCCAGGGGTAAGGCCGGCTTTGGCTTTGCCTGCGCCAACCAGGGCAGATTGCAGCAGAACGATCAGGGTGAATAACAGCAGAGAAATGATTGCAGCGGTGTAGGGAACGATGGTTTCCATGGGTCTCTCTCTTTCTGGCGATTGAGGCCTGTCTATTTGAGCCTTGAATGGCGTTTGAGGTCAAGGATATTTAACCTATTTGTGAAATAGATACCCACAAAAGGCCTATTTAGACGCTCATGGCCAAGACGCGGCTGATTTCGGTGAGGCTGCGATCTGATTGATCCATCCAAGTGTTAAAGGCGGTCTGTACTGATTTTAGGGCGGTTTTGGAGGTGGCGGGTTTGTCGATGATGCCCTCGGCGATCAGGCGGGCGGTGACGTCGGGCGATAAAATCCAACTGTCGCGCCCGATAAACCGCATGGCATAAGACGCGGTGCTGCCACCAAGCCGTGCGCCTTGCTTTTTAAGCAAATCCAGAAGACCGATGTAGTCGGTTGAGGGCCAGTTGCCCAAGACTTGGGCCACGCCGCCCTGAGCGCGCAATTCCTGGATAAAGATCGCATTGTCGATGACGGTGCGCAGTTTCATGCCGTTGCGCACGACGTCCTTGTTGGACAGCAGGGCGTCAAATTCTTCGTCATTCAGAAAGGCGCAGCGGTTGACGTCAAAACCGCTAAAGGCTTTTTCGAAGCCGTCCCATTTGTGTTCGATGACTTTCCAGTTGAAACCCGCCTGAAAGATACATTTTGTCATCGTGGCGAGCCATCGGTCCTCGGGGATGGCGGCAAGTTCCGCTGCGGGTAGGGGTTTGGGCAATAGCGCGTTTAGCGCCACGGTGCCGCCCTTGCGAGCGGCGGCGATCTCAAAAAGTTCATTGAATGTACGCATAGGCCCCTCTGCGGTCATTTTAACGAGTTTGGCAGGGCTGAGGCCCAAATAGAAGGGGAAACAATATGCAGATTTGCAAATTGATTGTGCGGAAGTTTGCGGGCCGAACCAACAGGATTGGTTAAATTCACCCGTTGCCCTTGCAGCCCGTTGGCGGCACTACTAAGACTCTCTTAGGCGCTGATCGTTAGGGTCAGCACACAGCAGTAGGCAGGCGCATATGAAAGACCCGATTGAAACATATATGAATTTGGTTCCCATGGTCGTGGAGCAAACGAGCCGCGGTGAACGTGCGTATGATATTTTCTCGCGCCTGTTAAAGGAGCGGATTATTTTCCTGAATGGCCCGGTGCATGATGGTATGAGCAGCCTGATCGTGGCGCAATTGTTGCACCTTGAGGCGGAAAACCCGACCAAAGAGATTTCGATGTATATCAACAGCCCGGGTGGCGTTGTGACCGCAGGCCTGTCGATTTATGACACCATGCAATACATCAAACCCAAAGTATCCACATTGTGCGTAGGGCAGGCCGCGTCCATGGGGTCGCTGCTGTTGACTGCGGGCGAAGCTGGCATGCGTTTTAGCCTGCCAAATTCCTCGATCATGGTGCACCAGCCATCCGGCGGATATCAGGGTCAGGCGACAGACATCATGATTCACGCTGAATACACGATGAAACTGAAAAAGCGTCTGAACGACATCTATGTGAAGCACACCGGTCAGAAATACGCCGAGGTCGAAGCGGCGCTTGAGCGGGATAACTTTATGTCCGCAGAAGATGCGAAGGCCTGGGGGTTGATCGACGAGATTGTCGAGAACCGCAATACGTCTGACGACGAAAAATAAGCTTTTGACCCTGCGCCATTTGGGGGCGGGGTCAATTTGAGATTGTGCGCAGTTTTGCACTGGCCTAAGTTAGGCGGAACGCGCGCATTGGTTGGTGCAAAAGCATCCAGCGCTAAGACGACTTGAGGCCTGAAAGGTAGACCATGGCATCTAATTCCGGTGGCGATAGCAAGAACACTTTGTATTGCAGCTTTTGCGGCAAGAGCCAGCACGAGGTGCGCAAGCTGATTGCGGGCCCAACGGTGTTCATCTGTGATGAATGCGTTGAGCTGTGCATGGATATCATCCGCGAAGAGACCAAGGCCACTGGGCTGAAGTCCTCTGAAGGTGTGCCAACGCCAAAAGAGATCTGCGAAGTGCTGGACGATTATGTGATTGGTCAGGCCGTTGCAAAACGCGTTTTGTCTGTGGCTGTTCACAACCATTACAAACGTCTGAATCACGCCCAAAAGGGCGGCGATATTGAATTGGCAAAATCCAACATCTTGCTGATCGGGCCAACCGGTTGCGGTAAGACTTTGCTGGCGCAGACGCTAGCGCGGATTCTAGACGTGCCGTTTACCATGGCGGATGCCACCACATTGACAGAGGCTGGTTATGTGGGTGAAGACGTTGAAAACATTATTCTGAAGCTGTTACAGGCGTCTGAATATAATGTCGAACGTGCGCAGCGCGGCATTGTCTATATTGACGAAGTCGACAAAATTACGCGCAAATCTGAGAACCCTTCGATCACACGTGACGTGTCGGGTGAAGGGGTTCAGCAAGCGCTGTTGAAACTGATGGAAGGCACCGTTGCATCGGTTCCGCCACAGGGTGGGCGCAAACATCCGCAGCAGGAATTTCTGCAAGTGGACACCACCAATATCTTGTTTATCTGTGGCGGCGCATTTGCGGGTCTGGACCGGATCATTGCCGCACGCGGCAAAGGCTCTGCAATGGGTTTTGGCGCGGATGTGCGTGACAATGACGAGCGTGGCGTTGGTGAGATTTTCCAAGATCTGGAACCAGAAGATCTGTTGAAATTTGGTCTGATCCCTGAATTTGTGGGGCGTCTGCCGGTATTGGCAACACTAGAGGATCTGGATCAAGACGCGCTGATCACAATTCTGACCCAGCCTAAGAACGCGCTGGTGAAACAGTATCAGCGTCTGTTTGAAATCGAAGACACGCAGCTGACCTTTACCGAAGATGCCCTGTCGGCGATTGCAAAACGCGCGATTGAACGCAAAACCGGTGCACGTGGATTGCGCTCTATTCTGGAAGACATCTTGTTGGATACCATGTTTGATCTGCCCGGTCAGACCAGCGTGACAGAAGTTGTTGTGAACGAAGAGGCTGTGATCTCTGATAGTGCGCCGCTGATGATCCATGCAGATGCGGACCAAGCCCCGGCCTCTGCGGGCTGAGACGTGTGAAAATTTAGATGATCAACGGCGTGGTTTAAGACCGCGCCGTTTTTTTATGGAGCGAGATATGATCAGACGTATTCATTCAGGTGGTGAGTTTGAGGCCAAGATTGGCTATTGCCGTGCGGTTGTGGCGGGGGGCTTTGTGCATGTGGCTGGCACCGTCGGGCAGGGCGATGATGTGCAAGCGCAATGTCGATCAGCATTGGATGTCATCGGCAAAGCATTGGCAGAGGCAGGCAGCGGTTTGGAAAAAGCCGTTCGAGTGAACTATTACCTGCCGGATGCGGCAGAGTTCGAGCCGTGCTGGCCGATCTTGGCAGAGGCTTTTGGCGACAACCCACCGGCTGCAACGATGATCGAATGCAATCTGATTGATGCAAAATATCGCATTGAAATCGAGTTGACGGCTTTGGCTTAGCGACGACTGCCTGATCTTAGGGATTAGAATAGGTGGGCGTGTTTTGAGCCGCGCGCACGCCATTATTAGCTGCGCATTTGATAAAGCGCAGCTTTTTTAGGTTGTGGCGCTGGTTAATGCGCGTGTAGCAGCGCGGCTTCTTTCTTGCTTAGCGACCGGCGCGCTGCGGCATAATCTTGCAATGCACCTTGGGCCTTGAGATCAGGGAACAGGGTAAAGATTTCTGCGCGTTGTTCGTTTTCCAGCGTGCCCATAGAATAGTCGCCCGGCTGAAAGCTTTCAGACCAAGCGCCATTGCCGAGGACCACTTCGTGGTTTTCAAACAGGATGTGGTGATAGGTGGTTTCGGCAACTGCCGCGATCTCGACGCCGTCTTTGCCAACCAGATGTTTGGCGGCCACCAAAGTTTCGCGCTCGTCAAACAACAGCGATGTGATGTCGTTGGCAATCAGCATACGGTGGTTGGGCGAAACCATGATGTCGCGTTCCGGCATGTTATTGCCAAGCGCGCCGGCTTTGATCAGAACCGGGCGTAGGTTGCTTTGTTGCGCCAAAGCGCTGGCATCAAGATGCTTTGACCCAATCCAGGCGATTTCCTGCAACCCGTTGTCACGAGTGATGATTTTTTCACCAGCCTGCAAGGATTGTACAGGACGTTGGCCCGACATCGTTGCGATCAGCGTGTCATTTGCAAAGCAAATCACACCGTTTTCCAAAGTGTTGACCGTGCGGGACATTCCAAACTCGTTAAGCGCCATTTTTCAAACCTTTCCAGATTTCAGCAAGGAGTAACTTGCCGTTGTCCGTACCTCGCCCGCGAGGGCTATACCTTTAATCCGGTGTTGTGTGTGGCATCCCCGGCCAAAACACAATTCCTAACTTGATGCGGCCCGTCGCAACATGCTGCGCGCCTTAAGTGTGCCTCTGACGTTCTGCCAGAGGGATAGTTAACATTCTGCCGACTATCATACTGTCCAGCGGCATGGTTTTGGAACATGCCGTATCCATTGTTTCGCTTTCTAACGGTCAAGTGAACTGATGTTGTGGCAGGATGCGTGACACCGACCTGTTGAATTGCTGGTGTTTTGGAAACAATCCATTGAGCAATGTGGGGCTGGAGGCGCTCGAAGTAAGTGTTTTTGTGGGTTTTCACAGTATATTGCCGGTGCTCGGCGGAAAACTGTTTCGAAATCATAAACAGTTTGGTCCGGTGAAACGGTAAATCGCTAAAAGTTTTGTGAGTTGGAATGTTCCCAGGGATTGTTGTGAGGCAAGCACCAGTCACGTTGAATTTGCCTGACTGTTCCAGATTTCCAAACCAAAAAACGGCAAAAACCGCGAATCGTTGCGGCATTATGTGGTCAATAGGGGCTTGTGATCTTGCGAGTATCGGGTTGATATTTAACGAAAAAATCAACCTAAGGGTGAGAAGTTGCCATATTTTCCCCGTGAGAAAACCAATGGGGAGCCAGACCGAAAGGCGGCTCGGTCGACCTGGCCAATAAGGATTTGGTGATCGCCAGCGTCATGGCTGGCAACCTGAGTGCACTCAAACACCCCTAGGCAGGCGTCTAAAACAGGCACGCCGTTGTCATTGGGGACCCAGTCAAATTGACCAAAGCAATCGCCCGATTTGGCAAATGTCTGGGCCATATGGGCCTGGTCTTGGCGCATGACATGAATGGCAAAATGCGTAGCAGCGGCAAAAAACGGATAGCGCTTGGATGATTTGGCCGGCGACCAAAGCACAAGCGGCGGTGTCAGGGACAGCGAGCTGAAGGAATTGGCAGTCATGCCGATCGGGCCAGAGGCTGTTTGGGCCGTGACAACGGTCACGCCGGTGGCAAAGCAGCCAAGCGCGTCTCGGAATTCACGTGCGGTTTCTGGACCGGGCACGAAACTGGTGGTTGC
Source organism: Cognatishimia sp. WU-CL00825 (assembly GCF_040364665.1). Taxonomy (NCBI): domain Bacteria; kingdom Pseudomonadati; phylum Pseudomonadota; class Alphaproteobacteria; order Rhodobacterales; family Paracoccaceae; genus Cognatishimia; species Cognatishimia sp. WU-CL00825. The sequence goes on along the minus strand of NZ_BAABWX010000001.1, from coordinate 1,258,777 downwards.
TGACATCGGCATTGTTGCTCTTGGTTGGTGTGATCGCTGCTCTGGGGTTTAGGGTATCCTTTGACGCAAAGTCCAGCAAACTGTCTGTGTGGCTGGCAATCTAGCGATATTGTGTAGACTTTGGTTGGGCAATTTTGCTGGCTCTTGCGTGTGAAAACGGGTAATTGGCCGCAAAGTGGTGTTGCCTGACCAGGGCAGCACGCAAGACCCGCGGCAGAAACGGGCCGTTTTTAAAGCACGCAGTTCAAAGATCTCTGCGCTTGTTTATCGGAAGTGGTGAGGCTGGCATTGATGTCTGCAGAGAAAAAACAAAAAATCCGTCAAAGTGCCCGACTATCTGTGGCACCCATGATGGATTGGACGGACCGGCATTGCCGCTATTTTCACCGGATCCTTTCACAGCAAACCTTGCTTTATACCGAAATGGTCACAGCGCCTGCTCTGGTGCGGGGCGGGGCCTTGCATTTGTTGAAATATGCGCCGCAGGAGCATCCGATTGCCTTGCAGTTGGGCGGATCTGACCCGCGGGAATTGGCTTTGGCCACACGGCTGGGCGCAGAGGCGGGCTATGACGAGATCAATCTGAATGTGGGTTGTCCGTCTGACCGGGTGCAATCTGGTACTTTTGGGGCGGTCTTGATGAAGCAACCCAATTTGGTGGCCGATTGCGTGGCTGCCATGCAGGCTGAAACCGACGTAGAGGTGACGGTTAAATGTCGGTTGGGTGTGGACGATCAGGACCCAAGTGTGGTTTTGCCTGATTTTCTGGAAAAAGTGTCGGCGGCGGGCATCACCCGGTTTACACTGCATGCCCGCAAAGCCTGGTTGCAGGGGCTGTCGCCAAAGGAAAACCGCGACATTCCCCCGCTGGACTATAGTTTGGTACATCAGATGAAGGCGGACTTCCCGCATCTGCATCTGTCGATCAATGGCGGCATTACCACTTTGGACGAGGCCCTGCCGCATCTGGCGGCTGGTTTGGACGGGGTGATGATTGGCCGTGCTGCCTATCACACGCCAGCAGAGGTTTTGTTGCAGGCGGACCAAAAGGTCTTTGGCAAAAAGCGCCTGTTGACGGCCGAGGCTGCGGTGCAGCAGATGTTGCCTTATATCGAGGCACATGTAAGCGCTGGCGGAAAGTTGGGGCAGGTGACGCGGCATATGCTGGGCCTGTTTACTGGACGGCCCGGCGCACGGGGGTGGCGGCGTATGTTGTCAGAAGGGGCCAGCAAACGCGGGGCTGGGCCCGAGCTTGTGCTGGACGCGCTGGCACATCTTGCGCAGTCTGCAACTGACTATGCGGACCATCAGGCCGCTCAATAGGCTAAATCGTGCTGCGGGATACATGAAGCGGCCTTTAGAATAGGAAATCACATGCCAGATTTGTCGTTATTGTTGCCGATGGCGGCCTTGTTGCTAGTGATTGGGGCGCTGGCTGGCGTTCTGGCCGGGCTTTTGGGGGTCGGAGGCGGAATCGTTTTAGTACCTGCTTTTTTCTATGCGTTCCAAACGCTTGGATATGAAGGCCCGCAATTGATGCAGATGTGTTTGGCGACCTCGCTGGCAACAATCATTGTCACTTCGATGCGGTCTGTGCTGAGCCACAATAAAAAGGGTGCCGTAGACTGGGCGATCTTGCGGGGTTGGGCACCGGGCATCGCTGTGGGGGCAATCATTGGCGTGGCCGTGGTGTCAAATCTGCGATCGACAACTTTGCAAGCGGTGTTTGGCGTGCTGGGAATTGTGATTGGCTTGTATATGGGCTTTGGGAAGGCGCATTGGAGGCTTGGGCCTGAAATGCCCAAGGGGGCCGGGCGCATCCTGACCAGCCCAGCGGTGGGCTTTTTGTCGGTTTTGATGGGCATTGGCGGCGGCAGTTTTGGCGTACCGTTGATGAGCTTGTTTAACGTGCCGATCCACCGGGCGGTGGCGACGGCGGCGGGATTTGGCGTCATTATTGCGGTGCCCGGCGTTATTGGGTTTTTGATGCTACCTATTGATGCTTCGATGCGGCCGCCGTTGACGATTGGCGCGGTCAATCTGCCGGCCTTTGCAATTGTTATCATGATGACCCTGATCACGGCCCCATGGGGGGTTAAATTGGCGCATGCGATGGACCCAAAGCCGCTAAAGAGGGTCTTTGCTGTATTCTTGGTCCTTGTGGCGGTGAACATGCTGCGCGCGGCTTTGGGATTGTAGAAACCAAGCGATCTATCGAGCGAAGCCGAAACAATCAGAAGGGGAAAGTCTGATCGTTTCCCACACGTTTACAGTGCAAATTTTCGATGTTGTTTCGCCACATTTTTGCCTTAGTGTGAGGCGGAATCGAAATTTGTTAACAGGTATTGGCAATGGAAATCTTTTTGCTGCTTGGATTGTTTGCCCTTGGGTCGGCGTTTATTTCACCCTCTGACGATGAAACCGACGAAATCAACAACGAGATTTCCGGCACCGATGGGGATGAAACCCTTGTTGGCTCGGATGGAAATGATTTGATTCAGGCGCATGATGGCGAGGATTCGCTTTATGGCGGAGATGGCAACGATGTGCTGCTGGGCGGGCTGGGTGACGACACCATGAGTGGCGGCAGTGGCGACGATGCCATCGGTGGGTCGCGCGGTGATGATCTGATTTTGGCGGGATCTGGTGATGATTTTGCCTATGGCGGCATCAATGACGATACAATTTATGGCCAAGGTGGGCACGATCAGCTGATCGGCGGCCGGGGCAATGACAACTTGGATGGCGGCAGTGGCGATGACGTTCTGGATGGCTATCTGGACACAACCCGCGATGATAATTTTGCCAGCGCTGACCTGTTGGACGCGGACACGCTGATTGGCGGCAGCGGCGATGATATTTTGATTATGGGCAGTGGTGACGAGGCCACGGGTGGCGCGGGCGAAGATGTCTTTGTGACTGGAAGTTATATTGCGGGCACAGATGTGCCTGTTGTGCAGGATTTCGAGCCAACCGAAGACGTGCTTGCGGTTTTTGTGCCTACTGCGGCGGATGGTGTCGTGACTGTTGCACCCGCAGAGGACGACGCGGCCACAGCGATTGTGCTGGTTGATGGTGTCGAAGTTGCACGCGTAGAAGACGGCTATGGCACGTTTAACAGCACCAATTTAAGGCTGGTACAAACGGACAATTACGCGGCAGCCTAAGGCCATCGGTTGCTAAGAAATTAGGGGCTTCTTCTGTCAGAAGGAGTCCTATTTGGCCCGCCGCGCAGCGCGGCCACCCCGACCGCCCCGGCGCACCTTAAGACGGCTGGCACGCGCCCCTAGGTCACTTGTAATGTCGGCGCGTTCTTCTGGGCTGAGTTTGGACCATTGCGCGATTTCGTCGATTGTGCGGTAGCAACCGGTGCAGATCCGTTCGACCGGGTGCACAACGCAGACCTGAATACAGGGAGAGTTGATTTCGTCGCGTTTCCAAACCTTGTCTTTTTGTTCTTTTGACATGCTTTACCCAGATACTTTGTGCCTTATCAGGCGTTGCGGCGCAGGTGGCCAAGCCGGTCTAACGCGCCTTGCAGAATATAGGCCGCGGCCACGTGGTCAATCACTTCTGATCGGCGTTTGCGTGAGGCATCTGCTTCGAGAAGCGCGCGTTCGGCGGCAACTGTGGACAGGCGCTCGTCCCAGAACAGGATTGGCAGCGGGGAAAGCTTCGCGAAATTGCGGGCAAAGGCGCGCGTGGATTGGACGCGGGGGCCTTCGGAACCATCCATATTCAGCGGCAGACCCAAGACAATTCCGGCGATGTTGCGGGCTTGGATCAATTCGATCAAGCGGGCCGCATCCAGGCCAAATTTCTTGCGTTTCACTGTTTCAAGCGGGGTGGCTACCGACTGAAAACCATCAGACACCGCGACGCCAATGGTTTTGGTGCCAAGGTCCAAGCCCATCAAGGCTTGCATTTGGGGAAATACCGTTGGGTTTTCCTCAAGGCTGTCTAGGATTTGGCTGGTCATTCGGAAAGGCCTGCTTCTTGAGCGGCGGTTTGAATGAGCCGTAGCCCTTCGGGGTCGTCGGCAAATTTCCCTTTGGCGGCATCAGCGGTTTCCTGGGCGCGGTCTTGCTCTCCCATGACGCCAAAAGCGGTGATCAGCTGTGCCCACTCTGCGGCTGTACCGCCGTCTTCTGCCAAACGTTCCGCCAGACCATCGACCATAGACTGCACCATCGCGGCGCGGTCCTCGTCGCTCATGTCTTGGGCGGCTTGCAGATCAGCAGCACCAGGACCGTTGGGGGCTGGAGGGGTGTATTTCACCCCGGCAATCCATGCCAGATCTTCGATGCGGGCGCGAATGGGGGCAATCCACGGTGCGTTTTCCGGCCCTTCGGCCAAAAGCGTGCGCCAAGCGCGGAACGTCAGATCGGGTCGGCCGTTTTGCGACATCATCAAGCCCGTGTAATAGCGTGCAAAACCATTGCTGGGGTCACGCACCAAAGCTTCGCGCAGGGCCATGTCGGCTTCGGGGGAAATATAGCCGCGTGCGGCGCGCGCCATCAGGTCTGCCAACTGGGTGTAATCTTGGCTGCTGGCCTCGGACCCCAACAGGTCTATCAGCTGTTGTTGCGCTTGATAGGCCGCGGTGAAGTTGCCCAAGGTGGCTTCGTTTCTTGCCAAAAGATCCAGGCCCCGTTTTTCGGTTGGATTTTCTTTAACCTTCACGCGCAACTCTTTGATTAGATCTAGAAAATCCGGGTCTACTGCGATTGCGGGTTGCGGGGACAGCTGGGCTTCAAAGTCAGCCTGAGACAGGCGGTTTGCCAGATGATCTCTGGCATATTCGATGCGCGCCATCAGGGGCTGGTCGTTGTAACCCGGTGCCCCGATAGAGCTGTAAAGACCAAGCGTACCTGCAATCAGAAAGGCGGCGCTGAGCACAGCGGCTATTTTGCCAAGTCCCTTGGGCTGCCCACCACCCATTGATGTTTCCTGGCCCTTTGCGTCAGCCGCCAAAATGCGGCGGGAAATCTCGGTGCGAATGCGTTCTGCGTCAGCTTCGGCGATCACGCCGCGCGCCAGATCTTTGTCCACATCTTTCAATTGGTCGCGATACACCCGCAGGTCAGAAGCGTCAGCAGTGTCTTGCTGGCTGCGCCCACGCAGCAGCGCAAAACCCAGAAAGGCACCGACAATTAGAGCAATAGTTGTGGCAATGACCCAGAACAGCATAGAGTTTTTCCCAGTTTTTCTCTCCCTCATGTAGCCCGACCAGAGCGGGCAAGAAAGGGCGAAACGTTTTTGTGACTACCATGTCGCAACTGAGCCGCAAACCGGCGGTTTAATTCGGGCTGAGACCTGTCATTGTGGACGATAAGATGAACAGGTTGCCAATCACGTTGCCAATATGGAAAACTCACGATGAAACGCTATTCCGTTTTTGCCATCGCGCGCGAAGCCGCCCGGTATCACACCGGCTGGGAACGCGCCTGGCGTTCGCCACAGCCCCAAAAGAAATACGATGTGATCATTGTCGGAGCTGGGGGCCATGGCTTGGCGACGGCCTATTATTTGGGCAAGAATTTCGGCATCACCAACGTTGCCATTCTTGAAAAGGGTTGGCTGGGTGGCGGCAATACAGGCCGGAACACCACCATTATCCGCAGCAACTATTTGCAGGACAGTTCGGCCGCGCTGTATGAAAAAGCCCGTTCGCTCTATGAAAACCTCAGCCAGGATCTGAATTATAACATCATGTTTTCACCCCGTGGTGTGATGATGATGGCGCAGACCGAGCATGAGGTACGTGGATATCAGCGCACAGCACATGCCAATGCTTTGCAGGGCGTGACCACCGAATTCATTTCCCCCCAGCGGGTGAAAGAACTCTGTCCGATCATGAACATATCTGGTCCACGTTATCCGGTTCTTGGGGCGCTGTGGCAGGCGCGTGGTGGTACGGCGCGCCATGATGCTGTGGCCTGGGGTTATGCGCGGGCCTGTTCTGATATGGGCATGGATATTATCCAGCAATGCGAAGTTGTTGGCGTGCGCAGTGCCAATGGCAAAGTGCAGGGCGTTGATACCAGCAAAGGCGCGATCGATTGCGACAAGCTTGGTCTTGTTGTGGCCGGGAATTCCGGAGCCTTGGCTGAAATGTCGGGGTTCCGACTGCCGCTGGAAAGCGTGGCGTTGCAAGCTTTGGTGTCTGAACCTATCAAACCCTGCATGGATGTAGTGGTGATGGCCAATACGGTCCACGGCTACCTCAGCCAGTCTGACAAAGGTGAAATGGTGATTGGTGGCGGTACCGATGGGTTTAACAACTATACCCAGCGCGGCTCTTTCCACCATGTCGAAGAAACCGTGCGCGCGTTGGTGGAAACTTTCCCGATGCTGTCGCGCCTGAAAATGCTGCGCCAATGGGGCGGAATTGTGGATGTCACCGGTGATCGCAGCCCAGTGATTGGCAAAACCCCACTGGGCAATTGCTTTATCAACGCGGGCTGGGGCACTGGCGGCTTTAAGGCCATTCCCGGTGGCGGTTGGGCCACCGCTGAATTGATCGCCAAGGGTGAACCCGGACCACTGTCTGCAGAATTTGGCATGGAGCGCTTTATCGAAGGCCGCTTTATTGACGAAAGCGTCGCCGCTGGCGTCGCACACTAGGAGAATTGCAATGCTGATACTCACCTGTCCCTGTTGTCATGTCTCTGCGGAAGAAACCGAGTTTCACGCCGAGGGCGAAGCCCATCTGAAACGCTTTGGACCGGGGTCTGAAGATGCGGATTTTGAGAGCTATCTCTTTATGCGCAAGAACCCAAAGGGTGTGCATCTGGAACGCTGGCGTCACGCCAATGGCTGCGGCAAGTATTTTCACGCGGCGCGCTGCACCATGACACTAGAGGTTTTTGGCACCTATAGTGCGCAAACCCTTGAGCCACCAAAATTCATTCAGGACGCCATTCGCGCCAAACGCCCGGATTGGGTGTGGAGCGCCGCATGATCTTCATCTTTCCAAAAATACTCCCGCCGGAGGCTCCGGCAGTTCAACGCGCGCAGGGTCACATTCTATGAGCACCAGACTTGCCACAGGCGGACGCCTGATCAACCGCGGTAAATCCGTTGAGTTTTCTTTTAACGGCAAACGCCTAAAGGGCTTTGAAGGCGACACCCTTGCCTCGGCTTTACTGGCCAATGATCAAATGATGGTGGGACGGTCGTTTAAATACCACCGGCCACGGGGGATTGTTGCCAGCGGTGCCGAAGAACCAAATGCCTTGGTCAATATGGGCCGCGACGGGCAGTTTGAACCCAACCAGCGCACCACAACCACAGAACTTTTTGCTGGTCTCAGCTGTGAAAGCCAGAACCATTGGCCAAGCCTTGAGTATGACATTGGTGTCTTAAACAACGCGGTTGCGCGGTTTCTGCCCGCCGGGTTTTACTACAAGACCTTTATCCATCCGCGTGCGGCCTGGAAGCATGTGTTTGAACCGATTGTGCGGCAATCAGCTGGCTTGGGCAAAGCCCCAAAAACCAAAGACGCGGACACCTATGAGCATTTTTATGCCTTTGTCGATGTGGTTGTTGTGGGGGGCGGCATTGCGGGTTTGCAGGCGGCCAAGGCCGCAGCACTGGGCGGGGCCAAAGTTCTGGTGCTGGAACAGACCGCGCATTGGGGTGGCCGCTCTGCTGTGGATGCCGCCGCGGGTGGCGAAACCATTGACGGCCAGCCGGTTGCTGATTTCATCAGCTCTTTGCTGAATGAATTGAAAGCCCTGAAAAACGTGACCCTGCGCAGTCGCACAATGGGGGCAGGGGTGTATGACCATGGCTATGTTTTGGGCTATGAGCGTCTGAAAGATCATGCGCCACAACTCTCCGGGCCGCGACACCGTCTATGGCGTATTCGTGCCGGGCAAATTATCACGGCCACCGGCGCGATCGAACGCCCTTTGTCGTTTGCTGGCAATGATATCCCCGGCGTTATGCTGGCGGGCGCGATGCGTGATTATGTGATGGATTTTGGGGTCTCTACCGGAGATCGCACCGTTGTTGTCACCAATAACGACGATGCGTATCGCACCGCGATTGCAATCAAACAGGCGGGGCTGGATGTGCCGGTGATTTTGGATGCGCGCAGTGGCGGCGGCGGGGCTTTGGCAGATGCTGCGCGCGACCTGGGCATTCGGGTTGAAAATGGCAAGGCCATCGCCAAGGTCAAAGGTGGCAAGCGCGTCACTGGGGTTTCGATCTGTTTGCAAGCGGGTGAGGGCGCAGCGATGGAAGACATCGCCTGTGATGCGGTTGCCATGTCGGGCGGTTGGTCGCCGGTGGTACATCTTTGGTCCCATTGCGGTGGTAAATTAAATTGGGATGACGATCAGGCCGCCTTCCGACCGGATGCGACACGGCCGCCAACCAACCAAGAGGGTGTTGGTTTTGTGTCGCCAGCGGGCAGCGCAAATGGCATGGTATCTTTGCAAGATGTTTTGCAGGACGCCACAAACACTGGTCTTTCGGTGGCGCAGGCGGTCGGCAAAGACGCCGCTGGTGTTGCTGCGCCTGAGGTCGATGAACCCGGCGAAGCGGCGCTTGAGCCAGTTTGGCTGATGCCGCAGGGGGCTGGGCCTAAGCTGCGCGCAAAATCCTGGTTGGATTATCAAAATGACGTCAAAGTCTCTGATGTGCGGCTGGCGGCACAAGAGGGCTATGAAAGCGTTGAACACACCAAGCGTTATACCACGCTTGGCATGGCAACTGATCAGGGAAAGCTCAGCAATATCAACGGACTTGCCACCTTGGCGGGTCAATTGAATGCGCCAATTCCCGCGGTGGGTACAACCACGTTCCGCCCGCCTTACACGCCGATTTCCATGGGCTCTATTGCTGGCGAAGCGCGTGACGCGATTTTCCAACCTATTCGGCGCACGGTGATCCATGATTGGCACGAAACCCAAGGGGCGTATTTTGAACCAGTAGGGCAATGGCGTCGGCCCTATTGCTTTCCACGCGGCCAAGAGAGCCACGCGGATGCGGTGAAACGCGAGATTCTGCAGACCCGCAATGGGGTAGGCCTGTTGGATGCGTCCACCCTTGGCAAGTTGATTGTCAAAGGCCCGGATGCCGGGAAATTCCTGGATCTGCTTTACACCAATATGATGAGCACGCTGAAGCCTGGCAAATGCCGCTATGGGTTGATGTGTAATGAAAACGGGTTTTTGATCGATGATGGCGTTGTGGCGCGAATCGATGATGAGACATTCCTGTGCCATACAACGACTGGCGGCGCAGAGCGCATTCATGGCTGGATGGAAGACTGGTTGCAATGCGAGTGGTGGGACATGCAGGTCTATGTGGCCAATGTCACGGAACAATTTGCCCAGATCGCGGTTGTGGGGCCAAAAGCACGTAAGGTGCTTGAGAAACTGGGCGGCATGGATGTGTCGGCAGAGGCATTGCCTTTTATGCAATGGCAAGATGGTCAGCTGGGTGGTTTTGACGTTCGCGCATACCGAATTTCATTTTCTGGTGAGCTGTCTTATGAAATTGCGGTTCCTGCGGGGCAAGGCATGGCCTTTTGGCTGGCACTTTTGGAGGCCGGGGCTGAATTTGACGTCATGCCCTATGGCACCGAGGCGCTGCACGTGATGCGGGCTGAAAAAGGCTTTATCATGATTGGTGACGAGACTGACGGCACCGTCATTCCGCAAGATTTGAACATGCAATGGGCCATATCTAAGAAGAAACTGGATTTTCTGGGCAAGCGTGCGCAAGAGCGACCTGCCATGGCAAGTGCTGAGCGTTGGAAGCTGGTGGGGCTTGAGACCCTTGATAAAACTGTATTGCCGGATGGGGCCTATGTGACTGCTTCGGGCAATAATGCAAATGGGCAACGCAATGTTCAGGGGCGGGTGACCTCGACATATTATTCACCAACAATGGATCGCGGCATTGCGATGGGTCTTGTTTTACATGGGCCAGATCGCATGGGTGACGTGTTGGATATTCCGCATGTGGACGGCACGGTCACGCAAGCACGCATCGTAGATCCGGTTTTCTTTGACAAGGATGGGGAAAAGCAAAATGTCTGAGCTAAAGTCCTTTAAGGGAACCGTGAATGTCACCGAGATGCCAGTGACGGGTATGATAACGCTGCGCGGCGATCTGGCTTCATCACAGATGATTGCGGCCATTCAGTCGGTTTTTGGGGCTGAAATTCCTGGTATTCGCAAGGTGATCAACTGTGACGCTGGGCAAATTGCCTGGATGTCGCCTGATGAGCTGCTGTTGTTTGTCAAACATGCGGCTGTCGCTGACCTGGTGGCGAAACTGCGCGCCTCTTTGGAGGGGCAACATGCGTTGGTGGAAGACGTTTCGGATGCGCGGGTTCAGTTGCGTTTGACTGGCGAACGCGTGCGAGAAGTATTGGCCAAACTGATGCCGGTCGATTTTGCGCCAGAGAGTTTTGCGGTCGGGGACTATCGGCGATCACGTTTGGCGCAGATCGCTGCAGCGGTCTGGTTTGTGGCGGATGATACCGCAAATCTGGTGTGTTTTCCGTCATTTGGCACATATGCGTTTGATACATTGAGCCAAACAGCAGGTGGATTGCAGCCAGAACGCTTGATCGGCTGACTTTCTATCACAGCGTGTATAGACTCTGGGTGAGAATTATTTTAGCGGTAGCGCAAAGGAGCGCTGTCGCTGCGCGCTATGCAGCCCAAGCTTTTATGGAAAAAGTCAATTAAGCAAAGGTTAGTTTTATGAAGTCTTTGGTTCTCGCAGCCGTTTTTATGGCCGGTCTTGGCTCTGTTGCTTCAGCTGCAGACACTTACAAATGTGATTTCTCGGGCGCTGGTACCGGCAATTGGGTTCCGGATGTGTTTTTCATCAAAGTTGATGCTGAAAACAACAGCGCGGCTATTCGTGATGGCCGCAAACAAGGTGCTGACAAGAACGGTTGGCGCAAAGCAAAGATCCGCCGCCATACCGAGAAAAGCGTTTCTGTTGGCTGGTCAATAGAGCGTATGAAAAGCTCTACAAACCAGAATGTTTCGATGGATTACCGCGTGGTTATCGTGAAGAAAACCCAGAAAGCCAATGTGATGATCGAGCCTCGTGGCTATCGCAATACTTTTCAGGGCAAAGGGCGTTGCGCGGTCTTGAAAGGCTAATTTGACGTCGCAACCGGGTTTTTATCAAGGTCAGGGCAGGGCGGAATGCGCTTTGCCCTTGACCTTTTGCGCCAAAAACTCACATCTGTGATCCAGAGAGACCGCACGAACTTATGAGGAGGCCACCATGGCTTTTGAACTTCCTGATCTTCCTTACGCCCACGATGCATTGGCAGCGCACGGCATGTCAGCTGAAACGCTGGAATTCCACCACGACCTGCACCACAATGCCTATGTCACAAACGGCAATGCTGCGATTGCTGGCACCGAGTGGGAGGGTAAGACCCTCGAAGAGATCATTGTTGGCACCTATAACGCGACATCTGTTGCGCAAAACGGTATTTTCAACAACATCTCTCAGCTTTGGAACCACAACCAATTCTGGGAAATGATGGGCCCCAACAAGACAGCTATGCCAGGCGAGCTGGAAAAAGCGATTGTTGAGAGCTTTGGCTCCGTTGACGATTTCAAAAAACAGTTCTCTGCCGCGGGTGCAGGCCAATTTGGGTCTGGCTGGGCTTGGTTGGTAAAGAATGCTGACGGATCTTTGGCTGTTACCAAAACTGAAAACGGTGTGAACCCATTGTGCTTTGGTCAAACGGCGCTTTTGGGTTGTGATGTTTGGGAGCATTCTTATTACATCGACTTCCGCAACAAACGTCCTGTCTACCTGTCCAACTTTTTGGACAACCTGGTGGACTGGGAAAACGTCGCGGGTCGTCTGTGATCTGCTAAAGATTTCCGTGTATCTGAAAAAAAGGCCTCGGGATTTCCTGGGGCCTTATTTGTTTGCAGTACGTGCTTAAGAAAACTTGGTTTTCAAAGCTTGAGTGGTTTCGGCAATGGTTTCACACACCTGAAAGTAGCCTTTGAGTGACGGGTCAGCAAACCCTTGCGCGACCACATGATCAACCAGATCAATCAACGGCTGCCAATATTGATTGATGTTACACAGAATTATCGGGTTTTCATGCAGGCCCAATTGGCGCCAGGTCAGGATCTCGAAGAATTCGTCAAGTGAGCCAGCGCCGCCTGGCAGGACAACAATAGCGTTGCTGTTCATGAACATGACTTTCTTGCGCTCGTGCATGTTTTCGGTGACCACAAATTGCGTGAGGTCAGTTTTACCGACCTCACGTTTTAGCAGGTGGGTTGGGATCACACCAAAGGTTTCACCGCCAGCATCCTGTGTCGCGCGGGCCGTCGCGCCCATCAACCCAACGTCCCCCGCGCCGTAAACCAGACGCCAGTTTTCGGCAACGATTGCTTTGCCCAACTGTGTGGCGGCTGTTTCGTATGCGGGGTCAATCCCGGAACGTGATCCGCAAAAGACACAAATTGACGTCTTGGCCATAGAATATTCCAATGTTTTGAATGCTCTTTTGACCACACTTACCCAAGTTGATAGTGTCGCTCAACCGAGACGACTGCCAATATCTGGGGAAAGGGCAGCAATGAGTAAAATTGCATCAGCAGCGACGTCTAGCGCCGCTGCGATCGGGGCCGCAGCCATTGTGGCCATAGGAATTGGGCTTTATGTTGGGGGGGTGTTTGCGCCAGAGGCGGTTGATACCGCTGGAACAACGCCAAAATCCGCCGCAGTTAAGGCTGAGAAAGCCGGGATTGAGATCGCCGCGGCGCCTGCAGCTGAAATCAAAAAACCAGCGTCACAACCCGCGGAAAAGCCAGAAGCAGCGGCTGCTGATACCGCTTTGCCTGCAGCGGCACCTTCTGGTGCGACGCCAGAGAACGCTGAGACCGCAAAAAAGGCCGAGAATTCAGAGAGTGTGGGAACCACGGTGCCTGCCTTTGATGTTGTTCGGGTTGAAACCGATGGCAGCGCGCTGATTGCCGGGTCAGCTGCTGAAGGCGCGACAGTGTCGATTGTGGTTGATGGTGCGAAAGTGGCAGAAGTGACTGCCGGGCAAGATGGCAGTTTTACGAGCTTTGTGACGTTGCAACCCAGCGATGATGCGCAGGTATTGAGCTTGTCCCAAAACGTTGATGGGCAAGAACAGCAGTCTGATGCTACAGTGATTGTCGCGCCGACGCCAAAGGTGGTTGCTGCTCCGACGGTTCCAGAAGCAACAGAGCTGGCCGGATTGGCACCCCAATCAGAGACAGCTTCTGGGTCTGTGACCAAGACCACAGAAGCGGCGGTAGCGCCTGGGGAAAAAACGATGCCTGTTGCGGGGGAGGCCCCGGCTGATACAGGTGCAGATACTGTCGCCGCTGTGACGCCGGATGCGGACACTCAGCCAGTGACAGCAAAGCCCGCTGCGGTTGCCAATGCTGAAGTTGCAGAAGACAGCGAAAGCACTGGCGCGCTTGAGATTGCTTCTGTTGACGCGGCTGGCGCGGTGGATCAGCCCTCAGTGCTTGAGCCGGCTCGACCTGCAGTGCCGACTGTGATCGTGAATGACAATGATGGCGCACGGCTGTTGCAAGCGCCACAGCCAGATACCTCTGAAGAGGTTTTGAACACAATTGCACTGGACGCGATCAGCTATGCAGCTGACGGGGCGGTGCAATTGTCAGGGCGGGCCACCCAACAGGGTTTTGTGCGGGTCTATCTGAACAATCAGCAGCGTCTTGTGGTGCCGGTTGCCGACAACGGCAGTTGGCAAGCTGAACTGCCAGACGTGGACACAGGTGTGTATACGCTGCGGGTGGATCAGATTTCTGACGCAGGCACCGTGGTGTCGCGGGTGGAAACCCCGTTTAAGCGCGAACCGCGCGAAGAATTGCAGACCGCAGCAATTGAGGTTGCGCAAAAGCGCGTGCTGGCCGTCACGGTTCAACCGGGCAACACGCTTTGGGCGATTGCACGGGATAACTATGGCGATGGCATTCAATACATCAAAGTGTTTGAAGCCAACAAAGATCGTATTCGCAATCCGGATCTGATTTATCCGGGGCAGGTGTTCACGGTTCCTGAGTAAACGCTTTGAACATTGGCACGTCGACGGGGGCGGTCTGCCCCCGCTTGGCCCAAGGGCCAATTCACCCCCGCGAGTATTTATTCAAAGGTGAATGGGCCTTGGGCTGGTCTTTTGGGGCTTGGGGGCTTAAGTCATTGAGCTGGGCAGCGAAAATGGGGGCGGATCATGCAAAAATGGCGCACGGCATCTGATGAGGAGTTGGCACGGGCAAAAGATCGCTCTGGTTGGCAGATTATTCGCCGGGTTGCACCCTATTTATGGCCAAAGGACCAACTGTGGGTAAAGCAGCGGGTGGTGCTGGCGATGTCGGCACTTATCGCCTCTAAAGCCATCGCGGTTTATGTGCCACAAATCTATAAAGGTGCGGTTGATACCTTGGCGCTGGAAGGCGCGTCAACCTTGATGCTGGGCGCGGTTGGCCTGACGGTTGCTTATGGGCTAGCGCGGTTGATGGCTGTGGCGTTTCAGAACCTGCGAGATGCGGTTTTTGCCCGTGTCGGCCAACGGGCTTTGCGGCGGCTGGCTCTGGAAACCTTTGAACATATTCACCGATTATCAATGCGTTATCATATCACCCGCAAGACCGGTGGTCTGAGCCGGATCATTGAGCGCGGGGTCAAAGGCGTTGAGTTTCTGCTGCGCTTTATGTTGTTTTCCATTGGGCCGCTGATCCTTGAGCTGATTTTGATCGCAGCCATTTTGTATTACACTTTGGATGTGTGGTATTTGACAGTGATTGTTGTGACAATTGCTGCCTATGTGACCTTTACGTTCAAAGTCACGGAATGGCGCGTGAAATTGCGCCGGATCATGAATGATCAGGACACCGATGCCAATCAAAAGGCCATCGACAGTCTGCTGAACTTTGAAACCGTTAAGTACTTTGGTGCAGAACGGCGCGAGGCGCAGCGTTATGATCAATCCATGAAGGGATATGAATCTGCAGCGATCAAAACCGCCTATAGCCTTGCGGCGCTGAATGTTGGCCAGTCGTTCCTGATCACTGGCGGTTTGGTTGTGGTTATGGTGATGGCGGCAATGGGGGTCGAAAATGGCTCGTTGACGGTGGGCGATTTTGTGATGGTAAACGCCTATATGATCCAGATCACCATGCCGCTGAACTTTTTGGGCACAGTCTATCGCGAGATCCGCCAGAGCCTGGTGGATATGGGTGAGATGTTTGATTTGCTGGAACAACCTGCGGAGGTTCAGGACCTGTCGGACGCCAAGCCTTTGAAGGTGGATGGCGGCAAAATTGAACTGGACGATGTTGTCTTTGGCTATGATGAGGCACGGCCAATCCTGAAGGGCGTGAGCCTGACGGTTGGGGCAGGGCAAAATGTTGCGATTGTCGGGGCTTCTGGCTCTGGTAAATCGACCATTGGTCGGTTGTTGTTTCGGTTTTATGACGTGCATTCGGGCGGATTGCGGATTGACGGTCAGGACGTGCGCGACGTGACCCAACAAAGCCTGCATGACGCCATTGGTGTGGTGCCCCAGGACACGGTGCTGTTCAATGACACCATCCGCTATAACATCGCTTATGGGCGCGATGGCGCGACCGAAGCCGATATCATTGCGGCCGCGCAGGCGGCACAGATCCACGACTTTATTGCCTCGCTTCCAGAGGGCTATGAAACCGCTGTTGGCGAACGTGGCTTGAAGCTGTCGGGTGGCGAAAAGCAGCGCGTAGGCATCGCGCGGACCTTGCTTAAGGACCCGCCGTTGCTGTTGTTGGATGAGGCGACATCTGCGCTGGATACCGAAACGGAGCAATCCATCAAAGATGCGCTGGCGCATGCAGGCAAGGGCCGCACGGTGATTACAATTGCCCACCGCCTGTCCACCATCGCTGAAGCCGACCGGATTGTGGTGTTAGAGCAGGGGCTAATTGTCGAAGAAGGCACACATGCCGATCTGCTGGAGCGGGAAGGCCGTTATGCGCATCTGTGGCATCGTCAGCTGAGTGAAAGCAGCGAAGCCGCCTGATTGGGCACGTCCTGATCGAGCACTGCTGGATCGTCTGTGGTTATCTTTAGTTTGCACAGGCCCCAGCAGTTATCCTGCTGTTTTTGCATGAGATATGTGCAGGACCATTGCCCCATGACTTCGTCGTTAGCGTCGAGGGCCTTGTCCTGGGTGCAGACCAGAGCTTCGCCGTCGTCTGGTACGTGCACAAAGCAAACATTCTTGCGAAGCGCCGCGATGTCATAGGCGTCATAGAGCGATTGTGATTGCAGAATTGCCGCTGCAAGCTCGGTTTGGTTTTGGCAAATGCGAGATTTGCCAAAAACCGATATTTCACATGGAAAATGCCAGAATGCGGACACTTGGTCCGCATTCATTGTTTTACAGGTCTGAAGATATTCCGTCAGAAAAAACCTGACTTCAGAAATTGTATTCACCGCAGGTCACCCAAATCACTCGGCTGCCTGCAGCTTGGTCGCGTCATCCGTCACATTGTCCACCGCAGGGGCACCGTCGTCCCAAAGGATCTCTGGTGCGCGGATTTGCTTGGCAGCACGGCGCAAAGCCCAGTCGCGCGCCGCGCGGCTGCCACGGCCACGGGTGAGGCGGGCGATCAGGCGGAAGCCCCAGGACACATAAGTGGTGAACCAAACACGCAGCGCCAGCATTGACGGGGTGAAGACCAAGGTCAGCACAGTGGCGATGCCAAGGCCAAAGACCACGGCGGTTGCCAGTTGCTTCCACCACAGGGCCGTTGGGCTGTCGATGGAATAGCCGCCACCAATGAAATCAAGACTAAGGCCAAACATCATTGGGGCAAGACCTGCCATTGTGGTGATGGTGGTCAACAAAACCGGGCGCAGACGGTCTTGGGCCGTGCGTACAATCGCCTCGATTCGCGGCATGAATTGACTGTATTCCTGGTAGGTGTCGATCAGAACAATGTTGTTGTTCACCACAATCCCTGCCAGAGCCACAATGCCTGTGCCTGTCATGATAATCGAGAAGGCTTGGTCCATGACCAGCATGCCGATCAACACGCCCGCTGTGGACAGGATCACCGCGAGAAGAACCAGAACAGAGTTGTAGAAACTGTTGAACTGGGCCAGCAGAATGATGAACATCAGACCCAAAGCGCCAAGGAAAGCATTGGCCAAGAACGCTTGGCTTTCGGCTTCGTCTTCTTGGTCGCCGGTCCATTCCCATTCTATGCCAGTAGGGAAGGGTTTGGTTTCTTGGAGCCACGAAGTTATGTTTGCAATACGTTCAGCGGGGCTCATTGGAACCAACTTAACAGTTGCATTCCCTTGTTCTAGCTGTTCGTTTACTTGTTGAATTGAAATTGCTGAAGCGACGTCCGGTACGTTGAACTGGCGAATTTCTTTACCAAACATCCATTCAAAAAACCAATTTCGGTGAATTGTGAGGTTGACGTTGCTCGGTTCTCCGTCTTCGATTTGTTCTTGAGTTAGCTGATAGCCAAATCCAACATCTAGAATTCCCGTTTCTAGCGCCGTTCCTTCTTCGTCCAGCGGAACCAACTGAAGAATTTCAATTCCCGGCTGCACACCCGCCTTCACATCAAAGATGCGTGTCTGGTCAACGCGGTTGATTTCGGCCAGTTTTGGCACCGGTTTGCGGGTGATGAAGTTTGACAGCGGCACAAGCCCATCGGGGGTGCGCACTTTCAGAGTGTCCAAGGTGGACAGCACGCGATCTTTTTCAGGTAGACGCACGCGAATGTCGATCTCTTCATCAGAGCTGTCAACGCGCATGGTGTCTAGCAAAATGCCGCGTGTCACCAATTGGACCATCGCACCAACAGTGGCGACGTCAGCGCCATAGCGCCCAGCCTTTTGCACGTCGACGTCGATTTGCCAGTCGATGCCCGGCAGGGGGCGTGTGTCTTCGATCAGGGTCAGACCAGCGGTGTCGTCAAATTTGTCACGGGCGATCTTGATCGAGGTCATCAAGTCGTCCCAATTGTCGCCTTTGACGCGCAGGTGCACAGGTTTGGCCGAAGCTGGCCCACGATCTGCGGCCAGAATTTCAATGCGCGCGCCGGGAATTTTCTTGAGCTCGGCGGTCAGTTCTTCGATCACCAAATCGCCATCAAAATCAGCGGCCTTGATGGCCCGATTGATGGTGATGCCGGTGAAGGGTATATCAAACCACGGTTCTCTTGCGTCCGGCCGATCTTCCCATGGGATGGTTTCCAGTTGGATTTGTCCGATGGTGTCTTTTGGCGGCTGTGCGCCACCGGTGTTGCTGTTCAGGCCGCCTTCGCCCGCAAAAGAGAACGCGGTTTTGATGCCTGGATGTTGCAGCACCAGATCCTCGGCCTGAGACACGATGCCGTCTTTTTGTTCAAGCGACAGATTGCCTTTTGCCAGAACATAGACAATGGCTTGTTCAGGTTCGGATTCAACAAAAAATTCGACGCCATTGTTGTTTGCGCCAAAGAACATAAAGACCGAGACCACAAAGCCACCCACAGCCGCGATCGAAACCAAAGGCATGATCGGGTTGCCAGCGATCAATTTGATAAACCAACCAAAAGGTGACAGCACGCGGCCAACCTTGATGCGTTTTTGACGGCGGGTCAGCATGATGGCGTCAACTGTGATCGACGCTGCAAATGCTCCAAGCAGGAACACGACAAAGCCAGCTAGGAAGGGGAATACGCCGCCCTCTGCGCCCGCTGCGCCCAACAGGAAGGTGGGGTTCAGGATCTGCATGGCCCCAAGGAATATTACAAAGAGCGAGGGTGGCACCAAAAGGATGCGCACAAGCCAAGGGGTACGTTTGCGCAGGGTGACGGATGATTCGTGGAAAAAGCGGCTCATACGGCCAGAAACACCGCCCATAACCGGCAAGTAGATCAGGGCCACAACCAAAGAGGCCGACAAAACAAAGATCAAGGTGACGGGCAGCATGCCCATGAACTGACCGGGCACACCTGGCCAGAACAGCATTGGCAAAAAGGCACAAAGCGTTGTCGCCGTTGACGACACAATTGGCCAGAACATGCGTTTGGCGGCTTCGACATAGGCGTGCATCGGACCAACGCCTTCGTTAATGCGCTTGTCGGCGTATTCAACCACAACAATCGCACCGTCCACCAACATGCCAACGGCCAAAATCAGACCAAACATAACGATGTTGGAAATGGTGATGCCCATCAGTGCCAAAAGCACAAAGCACAGCAAGAAAGAGGTCGGGATCGCAAAGCCAACCAACAGCGCGGCACGGGTTCCAAGCGCCGCAAGAACAACGATCATCACGAGGGCAATCGCCGTCAAAACCGAGCCTTCGAGCTGGCCAACCATTGAACCGACAATCCGGCTTTGGTCATTTGAAGTGCCAACTTCGACGGCGGCCTTAAGCTCGTGTGGCCAATCTGCTGCAGCTTCGTCCACGGTTTGACGGATCAATTCCGCAGTATCAATCAGGTTAAACCCTTTGCGCTTCACCACCTGCAACGCAACGGTATTGACGGCATTGAACCGCGCGGTGCCTGTGCGATCTTCAAAAGTCAGATTGATTTCAGCAAGGTCGCCAAGGGTGACAATCCGGTCGCCATTTATTTTGACGGGCAGGGTGTAAACATCACGAGCTTCGTCAAAGCTGGATGGGATTTTGACAGCAAATTTACCCTGCGCGGTTTCGATTTCACCGGCGGCAATCAATTGGTTGTTGTTGCGCACAACGTTGATCAATTCGCTGGCGGTCACATTATAAGATTCAAGTCTCAGCGGGTCGATGAGCACTTCGAGCATCTCATCGCGTTTGCCGGCAATCCCGGCTTCGAGCACCGCGTCAAGCGATTCAAGCTTGTCTTGCAGCGCATCGGCCACTTTGGACATGGTGCGTTCGGGAACACGGCCCGTCAGGTTGACGATGATGATCGGGAATTCGGAAAAGTTAATCTCGTTGATCGAATATTTGTCGGCACCTGCGGGGAATTGCGCCTCGGCTGTGCTCATCGAGTCGCGCACATCCGCCATGATTTTGGTCTTGTCCCAACCAAATTCGAATTCTAGCGCAACACCCGCATAGCCTTCGGCAGCGGTTGAAGAGAGCTTTTTGAGGCCATCAAGATCTGACAGCTCTGTTTCCATCGGTTTTACAAGCAGCGTTTCACTGTCAGCTGCCGAAATTCCGGGGAAGGGTACAGACACAAAGAGAGCAGGAATTTCAATGTCTGGTTCGCCTTCTTTGGGAAGGCTCCAGTATGCAAAACCGCCTACCGCAAGCGATAAGACGATAAAAGCAAGTACCATGCGGGCCCGTTCGGCGGCCCAGTCAACCACGCCAATCATTCGTTATGCTCCTGATAGCTTGCTTCAACTGGTACACCGGACACGACGTATTCTTGACCAATGATAATTACATTTGCTTTGTCGGGCAGACCCGAAAGCCAAACCCCATCAATCGTGTCGCGCAGGGCGACAACCGGTACAAATTCGGCCATGTTTTCATCGGAAACGATGCGCACACCAAGCTGACCGTGGTCGTTCAGCGTGAGGGCTGATTGGGGTAGAAGATGTGCGGCTTTGCCTTCGGCCCCGATGATGATTTCGGCGGTTTGCCCGTCGCGAATGGTCAGCTCTGGGTTTGGTACGGCGATTTCGACACGAAATGTGCGTGTCGCAGGATCAGCGGCGCGCGAAATAAAGGTAACGTCGCCCCGCACTTCTTGTCCACTGGCAAGACGCGCTCCGGCCATCGCGCCAATTTGCACACGGCCCACTTCGGTTTCGGGTACAAAGCCAACCAGTTTGATCGGGTCCAGTTCAATGATTGTTGCGCAATGCGCGCCATTCTGGCCCTGGGTTTGCAACAGGCTGCCGGTCTCGGCGGTGTCGGTTTCTAACAAGCCGGAAAACGGAGCAAATATTGTCAGGCGGTCAATTTCCTTTTGGGCAACGGCGACGCGCGCTTCGGCGGATTGAATGCCAGCTCGGGCGCTTTCCAGACCAGAGGTGGCGGAGGCAACACCGGCCTCGGCCGCGCGAACTGTAGCCTGAGTGGCGGCAACCCGCGTGTCAGAGGCAAAACCACCTTGGGACAGTTTTGAAGCGGCGTTGTCATTGATTTTGGCTTCTTCAAGCCGCGCGTTTGCCTCGGCGACGCGGGCCGCAGCGGTGGGGACGCCAGCGCGAGCCTCTGCAAGGCGTGCTTTGGCTTCGGCCAATGCAGCCCCACGGGTGCCCGGATCGATTTCACACATTACTTGCCCAGCGGTGACAAAGCTGCCTTTGCGCAGTGGTTCTGAAATGACCAAACCGGTTGTCTCACCCAGTACGTCAATTTGGCGTTGGGCTTCTGTTTCGCCACGCACGACAACTGCGCTGTCGATGTTGCGCGCTGCCGAATGAACAGCAACAACCCGCACAACGTCTGTTTGTGTGATCTCTGGTGTGGTTTCCGCTGTGACATCAGTTGTTTCTTCGACAGCGTCATCTGTTGATGCGAACGCCAAAAGCGTGTCACGTTCAATGATAAAGAGGTACATAAAGGCCGCAACCACTACGGCAATAATTAACGGGACAATTCGCATCTTGGGTGACTTTCGTTCTTGCGCGTTTTCCAAAAGAAATAGAGGCCCAGAACCCAATTACAATAGGCTGAAATGATTTTTCTGAACCGACCAGTTCAGTTTAAATTCTTCTTTGATGACATTCAAGTGCATCATTGCTGTCTTGGTGGACTTGGAACTTTGCAAGGGACAAGGTAAGAGAGTTGCGAATTAACCGGGGGTTTGGGTGTGAGCAATACCGACAGTTTCATTGATGAGGTCACCGAAGAAGTCCGTCGCGACAAACTGTTTGGGACGATGCGCAAATATGGGTGGATCGCCGTGGTTGCTGTTGTCGCGGTCGTTGGCGGGGCCAGCTGGAACGAATACCAGAAATCACAGACCGTAAATGCGGCACGAGCCACAGGGGATGCCTTGTTGGAAGCTTTGGGTGAGAACGAGGCGGCGGCGCGCGTCACCGCATTACAAAATGCCACTTTGTCTTCGGCACAGGCCGACGTTGTCCGCCAGTTTTTGCTCAGTGCTGAACAAGCAGGTTCAGGCAGTGACGCAGAGGCCGCGCAAACGCTTGACGGTTTTCTAAGCACGTCGCCTGATGCGGCCTTAATCTATAAGTCTATTGCAGAGCTTAAAGCGCTTATGCTGGGGGCCGAGAGTATCCCTGCAGAGGAACGGCGCGCGCGACTTGAAGCCATGAGCCAACCGGGTTTGCCGCTGGCGTTGCTGGCGTCTGAGCAATTGGCGCTGGCCGAGATTGCAGATGGGCAGTCTGACGCGGCGATTTCCCGCCTTCAGGCGATCATCCTTGATGCAGGCGTGTCATCGGGCTTGCGTCAGCGCTCAACACAGTTGATTGTGGCGTTGGGCGGTGTTCCTGAAACATTGCCGTCGCTGAGCGCAACCCAATAAGCGCAACCGACCGGAGGGCAGGGCATGTCACAACAAAATTGGATTTTGGCTGCAGTTGCGGCGGTGGTTTTAGCAGGCTGCGCAGATCAGGATGTTATTCTGCAAGGCGCGCGTGAAGAGCTGCGCGGTGCAGAGCCACAAATTGAGTTGCCCTCTGAAACGCGCGCAGTGCGTTTGGCAAAGCAAGTGTCCAATTCTGATTGGACCCATCGTCACGGCACCCAGAAGTTCCGCACGGCCCATCCCGCGTTGTCCGCAACCCCAAATCTGGTTTGGAGCGCCTCTATCGGCGAGGGTGACAAGCGGCGTCAAAGAATTTCGACAGATCCGGTTGTCGCGGATGGCCGTGTCTTTACTATTGATTCCACGGCAACTTTAAGCGCCACATCGACATCGGGTACAGCCCTTTGGTCGCGTGATATGACCACCTCGGGGGACCGTCCGAACGAGGCCTCTGGTGGGGGGATCGCGGTTGGCGAAGGCAAGCTTTTTGTCACCACAGGATTTGGCCGTCTAAAGGCGTTTGATCCGGCAACCGGTGAAGAGCTGTGGGAACAAAGGCTGGGCAGCGTCGGCAATGGCAGCCCGACTGTCTATGGCGGCTTGGTCTATGTGGTTTCCGGTGATGATCTGGCCTGGGCGCTTGACGCAAACACAGGTCGCATCCAGTGGCAATTGTCGTCGACGCCTGACATCAACAATTTACAGGTGCCTTCAGCGCCTGCGGTTTCTGATAAATTCGTGTTGTTTGCCTTTGGCTCTGGCGAGATTCAGGCCGCCTTTCGTAAGGGAGGCCTACGGTTCTGGGATGCGGGCATTCAAGGCAAACGTATTGGACGCGCGCTCTCGACTGTAGGCGATATTGCGGGCGACCCGGTTATTGTTGGCAAGACCGTTTACGTGGCCAATCACTCTGGGCGACTCGTTGCACTGGACCTTGATACCGGTGCCCGCAAATGGACAGTGGAGGAAGGGGCACTGAGCCCAGTCTGGCCTGCTGGAGATTCTGTCTATTTGGTAAATGAGCAAAATCAATTGGTGCGTTTGGATGCAAATTCTGGGGCGCATATTTGGGCAAAACGACTGCCTGATTTCATCAAACAGAAACCACGTAAACAGGTGCAGCGCTACGCGCATTTTGGGCCGGTTTTGGCCGGCGGACAGCTGATTGTTGCATCCTCAGATGGCGTGCTGCGCAGCTTTGATCCTGCTTCTGGCGATCTGATCCGCACCGTTGAAATTCCGGGGGGCGCTGCCTCTAATCCGGTTGTCGCGGGCAACACGCTGTATGTGGTTGGTAAAAAGGGTGCTTTGCACGCTTTCCGTTAAGGAAAATTTGCTGTAAGGCGGATCTTCAGAGTCTCTGGAGAGCAATATGAGTTTCACACTGGCAATCGTGGGCCGTCCCAATGTGGGCAAATCCACGCTGTTTAACCGATTGGTAGGCAAAAAACTTGCGCTGGTTGATGATCAACCCGGTGTGACGCGTGACCTGCGCGAAGGTGAGGGGCGTGTTGGAGACATTCGGTTTACGGTGATTGATTCAGCGGGTCTGGAAGAAGCAACAGATGATTCTCTGCAAGGCCGTATGCGTCGCTTGACCGAACGTGCGGTTGAAATGGCAGATGTCTGTCTGTTTATGATCGATGCCCGCGCAGGTGTAACCCCTGCCGATATGGTGTTTGCTGAAATTCTGCGTAAGAAATCCGCGCATGTGATCCTGGCCGCCAATAAGGCTGAAGGTTCCGCCGCAGATGCAGGGGTGATTGACGCCTATTCCTTGGGGCTTGGTGAACCAATTCGACTGTCTGCGGAGCATGGCGAAGGTTTGAATGACCTTTACACCCATCTGATGCCCGTTGATGAGAAATTCGCAAAAGCCTCTGAAGACAATGCACCTGCTGTCGATGTGACCATTGACGGCGAAAACGAAGACGACGCGTTTGTTGTTGAAATGCCATCCCGCGAGAAACCTTTGCAGATTGCCGTGGTGGGACGCCCAAATGCTGGCAAGTCGACTTTGATCAACCAGATTATTGGCGAAGAGCGGCTTTTGACGGGCCCAGAGGCTGGCATTACCCGCGACGCGATTTCGGTGCGCATCGATTGGTCCGAAACTCCTGTGCGGATCTTTGACACTGCGGGCATGCGGAAAAAGGCAAAGATCCAAGACAAAGTTGAAAAGTTGTCTGTTTCTGATGGGCTGCGCGCCGTGAAATTCGCCGAGATCGTTGTTGTGTTGCTGGATGCAGCAATTCCGTTTGAACAACAGGATTTGCGTATTGCTGATTTGGCAGAGCGTGAAGGTCGGGCCGTGGTAGTCGCGGTCAATAAATGGGACATCGAAGGCGATAAACAACAAAAACTGCGTGACCTGAAAGAGTCCTTTGGGCGTCTGCTGCCACAGTTGCGAGGGGCCCCCTTGGTCACTGTATCGGCAAAGACCGGCCGGGGGCTTGATCGTCTGCATGACGCCATTGTTCAGGCCTATATGGTCTGGAATCGCCGGGTGACCACCGCGCAATTGAACCGTTGGCTGATTGGGATGCTCGAGCAGCATCCGCCGCCCGCGCCACAAGGCAAACGCATCAAGTTGCGCTATATGACCCAGGCCAAAAGCCGTCCGCCTGGATTTGTTGTTATGTGTAGCCATCCAGACAAATTGCCCGAAAGCTATTCGCGCTATTTGGTGAATGGGCTGCGTGAAGATTTTGACATGCCTGGTACGCCGATCCGGCTTTATATGCGCGGACAGGGGGATCAGAACCCCTATAAAGGTGCACGTAAGAAAAACGCGGGATCGCTGAAAAAGCACCTTAAGCCACGTGCCCTGCGCGACAAGTAATCAAACAGCCCTGCCTTTTGGCGGGGCTTTTTTTTGCGATTTGGTTGCATCTGACTAAGACAATATTCGCTCAATTTCTGGGTTTTGAGGGCATGGGCCTTGTTTCGCGCAGAGACGCGCGGAACTTCGCAAACGGCGGAATTTGTTGCAACGCCCGGGCGTAAATTGGCCGATTTTTTCAGCCATATTAAGCCGATGCCTCGCGCTTGTTTGCCTGATTTTCGCTTTTGATTTGAGCAGGTTGTCTGTCGGCTCATCCTGGATCAATCGTTTGGGGCGGCAATCATGCCGATCTTAAAAGGAGCTAAATATGACACGTATCGCAACACTTATGACCCTGGTATTCGGCGTTACTGCAAGCGCAGCCTTGGCCGAAGTGATGGTCGTGGATGCCGATGAAAATGGCACATATTCGTTTGTCGAAATGACAGCGGCCTATCCGAGTTTGACCGAAGACCTGTTTGGTCAAATTGATGCGGATGCTGATGGTGAGATTTCAGCAGAGGAACTGCAAGCCGCAACTGAGGCTGATATTCTGCCGAAATAAGCCACTTATTACCCTTCGTTGGTTTGTATCAGCAGTTGGTTGATCGATTGATCAACCGAAACACCTCGCGGTTTTCGCGGGGTGTTTTGTTCTTGGGGCAAAATTAGGAGTTTGTTTACTTTTGTTAAAGAAAGTTGGGTTTTGGATTTTATTTTCAGGAACGCATTATGTCTGCTCTCAAAGTTTCGCTGGTCTATCGCAAGGTGAGCGCGCGCGCCGCAATTTTTCAATTGCTTGTGACGTTGGTTTGTTATGTTTCACTGCTGTGGTCAGCCGTGGCTTTGGCTGATCAGATTTGGTTGTGTTTGCCACTGATGGCTGCTTGTGGCTTGGCCGCGGTGCGTCTTTATATGTTGCAGCATGATTGCATGCACCGGTGTTTCATCAGGCCAAGATGGTTGAACGACACAATTGGAATTCTGTTGTCACCCTTCACGCTGACACCGTTTTATATGGGGCGCTACAATCACAATCAGCATCATAGCCATGTTGGGGATCTTGATCGGCGTGACACCTTTGAAATCAACGTGATGACGGTGCAAGAGTTTCGTGATGCCAGCCCAAGGCAGCGGGTCCTTTACCGGCTATATCGCAGTCCCTTGACCCTGTTGGTTGTTGGGCCATTTCTGGTCTATGGCATTGTGCATCGTTTCCCAAAAAACACCATAAAAGCCGGCCTTTTGTGGGATGTGTTTCTGCACAACCTTTTAGTAGTTGGTTATTTGACTGTGGTTTATTTGGTCTTTGGCGGGCAAGGTTTGGCCGTTTTGTTTGGGGCCATCTATTGCGGTGTCTCGATGGGCGCGTTTATTCCCTATGTCGAACATAACTTTGAAACCATTCATTGGGGGCGACGGCCAGAGCTTGATCCGCAAACAGCGGCACTGAGAGCGTCTGCCGTGCTGGATTTTGGAAATGTTTTTCATTGGGTCACGGCCAATATCGGTTTTCACGATCTGCACCATCTGAATCCCAATATCCCAAGTTACAACTTAAAGCGCGCCTATGCTGCGTTGGAACGAGACGGATTGTTGCAGTCCCACAAAATCACGTTTCGACAAGGGCTTGGCTGTTTGAAATGGAAGTTATGGGACGAAGAGCAGCAGAAAATGGTGGGTTTTGCTGCGCTGTGACGCAAATGGGCGACAGAGCCGCCCATTCTTGTTTGTGTAGATAAGGCTGCTGAGGGTTAGCCCAGAGTGCCATCGGTGTGTAAGGTGGTTTTTCCGCCTAAATATGGCGCAAGAACCTCTGGCAGCTGCACCGAACCGTCGGCTTGCTGGCCGTTTTCCAGAACTGCGATCAGGCAGCGGCCAACAGCCAGCCCTGATCCATTCAACGTGTGCACAAACTCTGGCTTGCCACCCTCTGCGGGGCGGAAACGCGCGTTCATGCGGCGGGCCTGAAAATCGCCTGTGGTCGAGACCGAACTGATTTCCCGATAGGCATTTTGCCCCGGCAACCATGCTTCGATATCAAAAGTGCGGCGCGCGCCAAATCCCATGTCGCCGGTGCACAGAATGACGGTGCGGTATGGGATGCCAAGTGCCTCCAGAATGCCTTCGGCGCAGCCAAGCATGCGCTTTTGCTCTTCGTCGGATTTGTCAGGATGTGTGATCGAAACCATTTCGACTTTTTCAAACTGGTGCTGACGCAGCATGCCAGATGTGTCGCGTCCGGCAGAGCCAGCTTCGGAGCGGAAGCAAAGCGAATGCGCAGTCATACGCATTGGCAGGGCGTCTTCGTCGACGACCTCTTCGGCCACCGAATATGTCAACGGAATTTCCGAGGTGGAAATGAGCCACCAACCATTGGTGGTTTGATAACTGTCTTCGGCGAATTTTGGCAACTTATCCGTGCCATACATGGCTTGGTCACGCACCAACACGGGTGTGTTCACTTCGGTCAGCCCGTTTTCATCAACATGCTTGTCCAACATGAATTGCGACAAGGCCCGATGGATCCGCGCGACAGCCCCTTTGAGCATGACAAACCGCGCGCCAGATATTTTTGCAGCAACGTCAAAGTTCATCGACGCAGCAACAGAAGCGATTTCAAAATGCTCTTTTGCGGTAAAATCCAGCGTCGCAGGTTTGCCCCATTTGCTGATTTCGACATTTTCAGTTTCGTCAGCCCCCTGAGGCACGTCTTGGGCCGGCAAGTTTGGAATGCGTGCCAGCATGTCGGTCAACTTTGCATCAAGGTCTTTTGCCTCGTTCTGCATAGCGGCGACTTCTTCCTTCTTTTGCCCAACCAAGGCACGCAGGCGTTCAAATTCAGCATCATCGCCTTTGGCTTTGGCGGCACCGACCAGTTTGCTGGCTTTCTTTTGGTCAGACTGGGCGGTTTCCGACGCGGTGATCTTTGCCCGGCGCTCTGCATCGACCTCTAATAGAGCGGAGGACATTGGCGCATCGCCACGGCGAGAGAGGGCGGCATCAAAGGCGGCCGGATTATCGCGGATCGCACGGATGTCATGCATGGATCATGTCCTTTTGAAGTGAATCATTTCTGCCCTGCTTATGGCTTATTTTTCAGGACTTCGAAACCGGCTGCATTGGGTTTGTGGTTGGGAGAGTGTTTTCAGGCTGCAAACGTCCGCCGGGCAATGTGAATTACGGCCTATGATTCAAATTCACACCAAATTCTATGTTCAATTATCCGGCTGATTTAGCGGCAGTTAGGACCTGACAGATAGGTGGTGAGGGTGCGCCTTTTTGTCGGAGATTCCCATTGGCATCAGTCACTGAAGTCAACTTGAACGCCGGGGACATCCTGTATCATCAGGGTGATCCCAACGATTCCGCCTATATCGTGGAATCAGGGGTAATCTTGCTGTTCAGTGAAAGAGACGGTGAGCGCATCGATTGTGAAAGGCGCACAACCGGGTGTATTTTGGGGGAAACTTCGATTTTGACCAACAGTCCGCGTGCTGTTTCTGTAGAGGCGGTTACACCCTGTCGGCTATATCGGCTTTCCGCCAAAAGCATATGGGATGATTTTGAAGCCCTAGATCCGCTTTTGCTTTCTTGTGTGGAGACCACGATTGACTTTGTGGGACGGTACAATGACCCGGTTGAACAACGTTCCGGAGAAGCCCCATTTGCACCAAGCACGTTGAGAAACTCGGCTCAGATCATTGAAAAATTCAAATTTGAGCTGGATATCGAAAAGGGGATTGATCGGAAAGAATTCCATATGGCCTACCAGCCGATTGTGTGGCTTGAGACAGGTAAGATTGCTGGATTTGAGGCGTTGATGCGTTGGCAGCATCCAAGCATGGGCAATGTTAGACCCGACCGATTTATCGAGGTAGCGGAGGAAACTGGATGCATCGGAAAATTGACTGAGTTTGCCTTGCTAGAGTCCTGTGGTGCCTTGCGTCGCTTCAACGATCTGGGCGAAACGGGACTTTTTGCTTCGGTCAACGTGTCTGGGCAGGACATCGGGAAGCTTGGTTTTGTTGATTTCTTTAAACATGTCTTAGACTTGAATGATCTGATGCCCGCGCAGGTGAAACTTGAAGTGACGGAAACCGCACTGGTGCCTGACTCCAGCTGTGCAGCAGACAATCTAAGACTTTTGAGCGAGCTAGGCTGTGGTATTTCAATCGATGATTTTGGCACAGGCTATTCCAATCTTGCCTATCTCAAAACCTTGCCACTTACCGCCCTTAAGATTGATCGAGCCTTTGCGGGAGACGCTTTTGCCAACTCGGTTTCGCGCACGATTGTGCGCATGCTAGTTGGCCTAGGGCGGGAGTTGCGCGTGGATGTCATTGCCGAAGGCCTTGAGACCGAAGATGATGTCAGAACACTGCTTGAACTTGGGTGCGACTTTGCTCAAGGGTACTATTTTTACAAACCCATGTCAGAAACCGAGTTGGGCGAGATACTTGGCAAAAAAAGTCACATCCCGAAAGTCGTGGCGTAAGCAATTTCTGGCATTGTGCTGGGAAGCTGTTTTGCCGAAATATGCAGATGCATTACCTAAATCCCATATCAAAATAGGTGTTTGTTCAAAGCCTTGATGCTTTGGTAAAAAACTGACCTTAGACAGTGCGACGCGTTCGGCAAGTTCTGGCAGATATCTGACCCGTTGGCAGCCTAAAGTAGACAATTCCCCATCATGCAATCTCAACGGCTTTGGTCCTTGCATATATGTGCGTTGGCAAATAGGTTCCCTGCAAAATTCGCGGGTTTGCCCGCTAACAAAAGGACACTCAAATGGAAGCTTTCCAACAATTTATCCCGCTGATTTTGATCTTTGCGATTATGTATTTCTTGTTGATCCGTCCGCAGCAGAAAAAAGCTAAAGAGCATACGGCCATGGTGGCAGCTGTTCGCCGCGGTGACGAGGTGGTGACCCAAGGTGGCCTGATCGGCAAAGTGTCCAAAGTCAAAGACGGCAATGAAATCGAAGTGGAATTGGCTGAAGGCATTAAAGTGCGCGTCGTGCAATCTACTTTGGCGCAAGTCGTTTCAAAAACTGAACCGGTTAAATCTTAATTCGCTGATCGCGACAAAAAGGGCAGGCGCATCATGCTGCAAATCGACCTTTGGAAACGGGTCCTGATCTGGAGCGTGTGTGCGCTGGGTCTTCTTCTCGCGCTTCCAAACGGGTTTTACACCCGCGTAGAGACCCACAACGATGCAACCGCTTCGTTGGACGCCGGTTTTTCTGGCAATGGACTGGAAGAGCAGGCGGGCATGTGGCCTAATTGGATGCCATCATCGCTTGTAAATCTGGGTTTGGATTTGCGGGGCGGTGCGCATCTGCTGGCCGAAGTCAAAGTCGAAGAAGTGTATGAAACACGCATGAAAGGCCTGTGGCCCGAAGTGCGTAACCTGTTGCGCGATCAACGCGCAACCGTTGGCACAGTGCGCCTTCAACCGTCTGCACCTGACGCGTTGCGGGTTAAGCTTTCCAAGCCTGAAGCTATCCAAGAGGCCGCAAATCTTGTGCGCGGACTGGCGCAGCCGGTTGTCTCTTTGACCGCAGCTGGGGCCACTGACATAGTGGTGTCTGTAGACGATGACAGCCTGTTGATTACCCTATCTGAGGCCGAGCGTCTGGCTACAGATCAGCGCACAGTGCAGCAAGCTTTGGAAATTATCCGCCGTCGGATTGATGAGGTTGGAACGCGCGAACCGACCATTCAAAGGCAGGGTGCGGACCGCATTCTTATTCAGGTGCCGGGCATTGGATCAGCTGCCGAACTCAAAGACATTATTGGCACCACGGCCCTGTTGTCATTTAATCCGGTTGTTGGCCGGGCCGGTGATGCCAATGCCGCTGCAGGCGCTGGCAACGAGGTTTTGCCCGCCGTCGAAGAAGGCGGTGGCTTTTATGTCATCGAGAGCGCCTTTGTTGTAAGCGGCGAAGAGCTGACAGATGCGCAGCCGTCGTTTGACCAAAACGGCCGCCCGGCCGTGTCTTTCCGGTTTAATCCGTCAGGCGCGCGCAAATTTGGTGACTATACAGCTGAAAACATTGGCTCGCCCTTTGCCATCGTTCTTGATGGCGAGGTGATCAGCGCACCGGTGATCCAAAGCCATATTCCTGGTGGTTCCGGCATTATTACTGGCAGCTTCTCTGTCGAAGAAAGTACAAACCTCGCGGTTCTACTGCGCGCGGGTGCATTGCCTGCCGGGTTGGAGTTCTTGGAAGAACGGACCATCGGACCGGAGTTGGGACAAGATAGTATCGAGGCAGGTCGCATCGCTTGTATCGTGGCTTTTGCAGCGGTTTTGGTGTTCATGTTCCTTAGCTATGGCACCTTTGGCCTGTTCGCCAATATCGCTTTGATCATCAACGTCGGACTTATTTTTGGTCTTTTGTCCTTGGTGGGTGCAACGCTGACCTTGCCCGGTATCGCGGGCATTGTTCTGACGATTGGCATGGCGGTGGACGCCAATGTTCTGGTGTTTGAACGTATTCGTGAAGAAGTCAAAAATGGCAAAGGCGCTGCGCGCTCTATCGATCTTGGCTATGAAAAAGCGCTTAGCGCCATTATCGATGCCAACATCACGACGTTCCTGACCGCAGTGATCCTGTTTGCCATGGGCTCGGGGCCAGTGCGTGGGTTTGCCATCACGCTTGGCTTGGGCATTCTGACGTCGGTGTTCACGGCGATTTATGTCACCCGTTTGATCATTGTCATCTGGTTTGAACGCCGTCGACCCAAAAAGATAGAGGTATAGGCCATGCGTCTGAGACTTGTTCCTAAAGATACCAAATGGGATTTCTTTGGAAAATCCACGCTAACGCTCGGATTTTCGGGCCTTTTGGTGGTGCTTTCAGTTATCTTTTTCTTTGTGCAAGGGTTGAACTTTGGCATTGATTTTCGCGGTGGAACAACCATCCGGACAGAAAGCGCCCAGGTGGTCGATGTGGCCGCATATCGCCAGGCCATAGTGCCGTTAAATCTGGGTGATGTTTCAATCACTGAAGTTTTTGATCCAACGTTTGAAGAAGATCAAAACGTGACAATGATCCGCATTCAGGCCCAGGATGGTCAGGAAGCGGTGACCGCAGATATCGTACGTGACGTGCAGGCGGCATTGTTGGCGGTTGCACCAGATATCACCTTTGTGTCGGTTGAATCTGTTGGTCCAAAAGTCTCTGGGGAGTTGATCCAAACCGCGGTCATCGCGGTGCTTTTGGCGATTGCAGCGGTTTTGATCTATATTTGGCTGCGGTTTGAGTGGCAATTTGCGGCCGGTGCCGTCGCGGCTCTTGTGCATGACGTGGTTCTAACCATCGGCGTGTTTTCAATTGTTCAAATCCGGTTTGATTTGGCAATCATCGCGGCGCTTTTGACCATCGTTGGCTATTCATTGAACGATACGGTCGTTGTCTTTGACCGCGTGCGAGAAAACTTGCGCAAGTTCAAAAAGATCAGCCTAAAAGATATCCTGAACACCTCGATCAATGAAACCCTAAGCCGGACTGTTATGACCTCGGTCACCACTTTGCTCGCTTTGATTTCGCTGTTTGTATTGGGCGGAGATGTCATTCGTGGGTTTGTCTTTGCGATGATTTGGGGAGTGATTGTCGGGACCTATTCTTCGGTATTCATTGCCTCGGCGGTTTTGCTGAAACTGGGTGTGAAACGCGATTGGTCCAAACCGGATGCAAACGCGGGAAACCAATTCTCTGGCATTGATGCCTGATTTTCTGTCAACAGCCTGGGCGACACCTGGGCTGATTTGGTTGGTTATGACCATAGCAGTCGCGGGCATTGTCCGCGGCTTTGCTGGTTTTGGCACCGCACTGATTTTCGTACCAATCGCCAATATTTTCTTATCCGCAACCGATGTCGTTGCTGTGACGATGTTGACCGGACTTGGCAGCATGGCTGCTTTGTTGCCACGGGCCCTGAAAACGGCAGAGATCAAAGATGTTTCATTGATGGGGGCGGCAGCCATTCTGACCGTGCCATTTGGTCTTTGGCTGTTGTACATGCTCGATCAGGTGACGATCCGTTGGGCCGCCACAATCATCGCTACCGTGATGCTGACAGCATTGGTGTTTGGCTGGCGCTATAAAGGCCTGATTGATGCCACACGCATGCTGGGCATTGGGGCCACTGCCGGGGTGTTTGGTGGCATGACGGGCTTAACAGGCCCGGTTGTTATCCTGTTTTATTTGGCCAGCGGCGCACGGGCAGCCATTGTGCGCGCCAATACAATTTTGTTTCTTGCGATGCTGGATGTTGTGATCATTTTAAACATGCTGGTTTCCGGCCTGCTAACCCTGCGGGTGCTTGGCATTGCCATTGTGTTGACGGTGCCGTATTTCCTGTCTTCAAAGGTGGGGCAGTCGATGTTTTCGCCGGACTACGAAAAAATTTATCGCGCCGTCGCCTATGGTGTTATTGCCTTGGCTGTTTTGACGGGACTGCCGATCTGGAGTGAGGGGCATTGAGGTGAAGCTTGACGAAATTCAATACACCGAGGCGTTGCCAATCGAGAGTTATGGTGAGGATTTCTTTCGCATAGGCGGAGAAAAAATTGCTGCGCCCGCTGTCATTCATGCAGATGGGGCAACGCGGTGGGGTGGTCTTGGCGATACGGCGACCATCGTGGCGATGGCAGAACAGATCGACTTTATTTTGTTGGGGACAGGTGCAGATCTGCAATATGCCCCAACCGAATTTCGCAAGACAATTGAAGCGGCAGGCATCGGAGTGGAAGTGATGAAAACCGAGTCTGCCTGTCGCACCTATAATGTCTTGGTTTCAGAGGGGCGACGCGTTGCCGCCGTCTTGTTGCCCGTCGTTTCAGACAAAGATTGAACCAGACGAGTTTGCCCATGTTGCAAGTCAAAAATCTGACCGTGTCGCGCGGTGGTGTCCCGATACTCGAAAGGGTCAGCTTTGAGCTTGCTTCCGGTTGCGCTTTAGTACTGCGCGGTCCAAATGGCTCTGGAAAAACCACATTATTGCGCACGATTGCTGGTTTGCAGACCTCCCAAACGGGGGAGGTTATAACCGCAGAGGACAGCCTGGCCTATGCTGGGCATGCCGACGGCCTGAAAGCCAATTTGACCGTGCGCGAAAACCTACAGTTTTGGGCCGATATTTTTGGCGCGACAGACATTCAGCCAGCGTTGGAACAATTTGATATTGTTGCCCTTTCAGAGCGTCCGGCCCATGCGTTGTCTGCTGGACAAAAACGCCGGCTTGGCCTTGCGCGGTTGATATTGACCGGGCGCAGCGTGTGGATTTTAGATGAGCCGACTGTGTCGCTTGATGCGGCTTCGACTGCGATGTTTGCACAGGCGGTCCAAACCCATCTTGGGGCCGGTGGTTCGGCGATTTTGGCAACCCATATTGATCTGGGGTTTGACGCAGAAGTGTTGGATGTGAGTGTATTCAAAGCAGATGTGAATGCGGCCCACAGCGCTTTTGACGAGGGCTTTTTATGATTGCGCTTTTGCTGCGGGACCTAAAGCTGGCGATGCGGGCCGGGGGTGGTTTTGGCCTGGGCCTTGCCTTTTTCCTGATCGTTACGGTGCTTGTGCCCTTTGGGGTCGGACCAGAAAGCGCATTATTGTCGCGGATCGCACCAGGAATTTTGTGGATGGGGGCATTGCTGGCCTGTTTGCTGTCGCTTGATCGAATATTTGCCTTAGATTGGGAAGATGGCTCTTTGGATTTGCTGGCAACCTCGCCGTTACCGCTCGAGGCCGTTGCAACCTCAAAAGCTGTTGCCCATTGGTTGACCACGGGGCTGCCGCTGACTTTGGTATCACCTGTCTTAGGCTTGCTGCTGAACCTGCCGACATCTGGGTATTTGTGGTTGGTGGTCTCGCTTGGATTGGGCACACCAGCTTTGTCAGTTATTGGCACCTTTGGAGCGGCTTTAACGGTTGGACTTAAGCGAGGTGGATTGCTGCTTTCTCTTTTAGTTCTACCACTTTACGTTCCGACGTTGATCTTTGGTGCAGAGGTTGCACGGCGTGGTGTCGAAGGGCTGACACTGTCTGCGCCCCTATTGCTGCTTGCGGGGATTTCCCTTGCGGCCGTCGCGGTTCTGCCCTTTGTAAGCGCCTTGGTGCTGCGGGTGAATTTGCGATAAAAGGGCAAAAAGCTTAATCCAGATCAAAGCGTGATCTGGCGCTGTCTGAGATGTGAAGTGACCTTGTGTGAAGAGGCAACTAGAAAGAACTATGGCGTCGATTTGGGAATATGCGAACCCGGTGAAATTTATGCGGTTGACCAACCGCGTTCTACCTTGGGTTTCTGGGCTGGCCGCGGTGGCTTTGGCTGTTGGGCTGATCTGGGGTTTCTTCTTTACCCCTGATGATTTCCGGCAGGGATCAACCGTTAAGATTATCTATATTCATGTGCCGGCGGCTTTGATGGCTATTAATGCTTGGTTCATGATGCTGGCGACCTCTTTGGTTTGGTTAATTCGGCGGCATCATGTCAGTGCGCTTGCGGCCAAGGCAGCGGCTCCGGTTGGGGCGGTTATGACGCTTATCGCCTTGATAACAGGGGCGATTTGGGGCCAACCCATGTGGGGAACTTGGTGGGCCTGGGATCCGCGCCTGACGTCTTTTCTGATTTTATTTTTATTTTATCTTGGTTACATAGCCCTTTGGGAAGCCATTGAGAATTCTGACACCGCGGCGGATCTGACAGCAGTGCTGTGTTTGGTGGGGTCAGTCTTTGCCATTCTCAGCCGGTATGCGGTGAATTTCTGGAACCAAGGGTTACACCAAGGAGCGTCTTTGAGCCTGGACAAAAAGGAGAATGTCGCCGATGTTTTCTATATACCTTTGCTGTTCTGTATCGCCGGATTTGTTTTGTTTTTCATAAGTTTAGTCCTGTTGCGCACCCGCACCGAAATCCGATTGCGGCGCGCCAAGGCACTGATGGCACGGGAGCGGTTGGCATGATGCCTGATCTTGGAAAATACAGCGACACGGTGCTGTCGGCCTATGGGCTAAGCATCGTTCTGCTGGTTGGTCTTGTGGTACTTAGTTTGCGGGCGTCGCGTAGGTCCTTAAGAGAGTTAACAAGTCTGGAAAAGAAAGATGGCTAGAATCTCGCCTCTGATGCTGGCACCCCCTGCAATTTTCGTGGGTCTGGCCTCGCTGTTTTACTTTGGTATGAACCGCGACAATCCAAACGAATTGCCCAGTGCATTGGTGGGGCAGGCTGCCCCCGAAGTCAAAATTGAAGCGCTTGATTATATTGAGGAATTTTCCGACCTTGACCTGCGCGATGGGCAGATCAAATTGGTGAATTTTTGGGCCTCTTGGTGCGGTCCTTGTCGGTCTGAACATCCAACGTTGATGCAGCTAAAAGACGAAGGCATGACCGTGCTTGGGGTCAACTATAAAGACAATATCCAAAACGGTGAAGATTTTCTGGCAGAGCTTGGCAACCCCTTTGCCAAAGGCGGCGCAGACCCGAACGGAAAAATGGCTTTGAATTGGGGCGTTTACGGCGTTCCAGAAACCTATTTGGTTGATGGCGACGGCACAATTTTGCTGCGCATTGCCGGCCCCTTGGTCCAGCGCGAGCTTGAGAACCGAGTCGCCCCTGCCATCGCTGCGGCAAAAGCCAAATAGAGCAGAGAACGCCGCGTTAAGGTGGCCATTTCACAGCGAATTAAGCAATTCAACGCGTATTGGCACCCCATATGTGGGGGCGAAGCCTGCGCGTGAATACAACGCGCGACTGATTTAGATTTGGCGAGTTGTACAATTTGTACGTTTGAAGGCCCGAAACGTACGATTCGTGCTGTTCTGAAACGTTTCGCGCGAGATTGGTTAATCTGTGCGTTATTTTTCAGCTAGAGCTGCGATCAAGATAATCTTCAGCTCTAGCGCATGCCATTATTAGGTCTTGTTGCAAGAATGCTTAAGCTTGAACTTCACCGATAAGCATTTGTGGCTGGCCATTGTAGAAATTTCCAATGTCCGCCAAGACAGGCGGGGCAGCGCCCAGTGCGGCGTTTAAGGCATCTTGGTCTTTGAAAGTCATGGTCGCAATTGTATGAAATCCAGCAGGCACATCCGGCCCACCGGCCAAACCTTTTACGATTGAAACGCTTTCGATATGTTCGCCCATGTGTTTGTTCACGAGGGGCAGATGTGTCGCAGTGTAATAGTCGCGATCAAATGTGGTGTTGTCTTGGGTGGAATATAGAACTTGCAGTGAAACTGTCATGTTGATCTTCCTTGTTGGCGCAACGTTGAAACATTGCAATTTGGCAGGGTAGAGACATGAGGGCCCAGAGGCCAGCCAATTCGCTGATAGTTTAGACAAACACAGAAAAGTCGAGGACGAGACCTGTGCAAAGTCAAATGCCGTGATCGCGGTGGTCTGCTAGGTGGTCGCCGCTTTCACGGTTGCAGAAAACGATAAGCCAATCGCAGCTTTACAACAGCGCCTTTGCAAAAAAGCAAAAGGCCCCACTGATGTGAGGCCTTTATTCGTTTTATTGTCTTATGTAACTTAGCTTTTGGCCAAGTTGCGCAGCACGTAGTGCAGCACGCCACCGTGTTCGATGTATTCGATCTCTGGCGCGGTATCGATGCGGCACTTCAAAGTGATCTCTTTCACGGTGCCATCGGCATAGGTGATCGAGCAAGGCACGTCTTGCAACGGTGTCACGCTGTCCAGACCCGTGATGGAGACGGTTTCCTCACCTGTCAGGTTCAGAGTTTTGCGTGTGTCGCCGCCGGTGAATTCAAACGGGATAACACCCATGCCAACCAAGTTGGAGCGGTGGATACGTTCGAAGCTTTCGGCGATTACGGCTTTGACACCCAAAAGCTTTGTGCCTTTGGCCGCCCAGTCACGTGAAGAGCCTGCGCCGTATTGTTCGCCACCAAACACAACAAGCGGTGTGCCCGCGTCTTGGTAGGCCATCGAGGCATCAAACACAGAAGTTTGCTGACCGTCTGGGCCCTTGGTGTAACCGCCTTCGACGCCATCCAGCATCTCGTTCTTTACACGGATGTTGGCAAATGTGCCGCGCATCATGATCTGGTGGTTACCACGACGAGAGCCGTAAGAGTTGAATTCACGCGGGGCCACTTGACGCTCTGTCAGGTATTTCCCGGCTGGTGTGGATTCAGCGAAGGACCCGGCTGGAGAGATGTGGTCGGTGGTGATCATGTCACCCAACATCAACAGAACTTTGGCGTTTTCGACGTTTGAAATTGTGCCCGGCTCTGTGCCCATGCCTTGGAAATAAGGTGGGTTTTGAATGTAGGTGGACGCGTCAGGCCAATCATAGGTTTCCTGCTGAGGAACCTCGACGCCCTGCCATTTTTCGTCGCCTTTAAAGACGTCGGCATATTTCGACAAGAAGGCTTCGCGGGTGACGGTTTTTTGCACCAGATCAGCGACTTCTTGTGTGGTTGGCCAGATGTCTTTCAGGTAGACATCGTTGCCGTCTTTGTCTTGACCGATCACGTCGGTTGCCAAGTTGATGTCAAGCGTACCCGCCAAAGCGTAAGCCACAACCAGAGGAGGGGACGCCAGGTAGTTGGCGCGCACATCAGGGCTGATGCGGCCTTCGAAGTTACGGTTGCCCGACAGAACCGATGTGGCCACCAGATCGCCTTCGGCGATGGCTTCGGAGATCTCTGGCTGGATTGGGCCAGAGTTACCGATACAGGTTGTGCAGCCGTAACCCACAAGGTTGAAACCAACCGCATCCAGGTCTTTTTGCAGGTCCGCCGCTTCGAGATATGCGGACACAACCTGAGACCCCGGTGCAAGCGAAGTTTTGACCCATGGTTTGCGATCCATGCCCAAAGCCGCGGCTTTGCGCGCCACAAGACCCGCGCCAATCATGACGTATGGGTTGGAGGTGTTGGTGCATGAGGTGATCGAGGCGATCACAACTTTACCGGATTCCATGGTGTAGTCTTCGCCTTTGACTGCCACTTCTTTGCCCATTGGGCGTTTGAAGTTTTGTTCCATTTCATTGTGGAACGCGGTTTGGCCGTCGGTCAGGGCAATGTAGTCTTGTGGACGTTTTGGACCGGAGATCGCGGGCACGATTGTGCCCATGTCCAGGTGCAATGTGTCGGTATAGATTGGCGCGTAGTTTTCATCACGCCAGAATCCGTTTTCTTTGGCATAGGCTTCGACCAGCGCGATGCGGTCTTTGTCGCGGCCTGTGTTGTCCAGATAGCGGATGGTTTCCGCGTCGATTGGGAAGAAGCCACAGGTTGCGCCGTATTCCGGTGCCATGTTGGCGATGGTTGCGCGGTCTGCCAGTGGCAGTTTGTCCAGGCCCGTGCCGTAGAATTCTACGAATTTGCCCACCACGCCTTTTTCTCGCAGCATTTCGACAACTTTCAGCACGAGGTCGGTACCGGTGGTGCCTTCCATCATTGCGCCGGTCAGTTCAAATCCGATGACTTCTGGGATCAACATAGAGATCGGCTGACCCAGCATCGCAGCTTCGGCTTCGATGCCGCCAACGCCCCAACCCAGAACAGCTGCGCCGTTGACCATGGTTGTGTGGCTGTCGGTGCCAACAAGCGTGTCAGGATAGGCGACTTCGTTGCCATCCTGGTCGGTGTCGGTCCAAACGGTTTGCGACAGGTATTCCAGGTTCACCTGGTGACAAATACCGGTTCCCGGAGGCACAACGCGGAAGTTGTTAAAGGCAGTTTGGCCCCATTTTAAGAATGTGTAACGCTCCATGTTGCGTTCATATTCACGGTCAACGTTCATTTGGAACGCGCGTGGGTTACCAAATTCATCGATCATGACTGAGTGGTCGATCACAAGATCAACAGGCACCAATGGGTTGATTTTGGAAGCGGAGCCTTTCAGGCCCACGATGCCGTCGCGCATGGCGGCCAGATCAACAACGGCGGGAACGCCGGTGAAATCCTGCATCAGAACGCGGGCAGGGCGATAGGCGATTTCGCGTGGGTTTTTGCCGCCGTTTGCGCCCCATTCGCCAAAGGCTTTGATGTCGTCGACAGAGACAGAAAAACCGCCGTCTTCAAACCGCAGCATGTTTTCCAGCACCACTTTCAAAGCGGCTGGCAGTTTGCTGAAATCACCCAGACCTGCGTCTTGCGCGGCTGGAATGGAATAATAGGATATGGACTTGCCGTTGACCGATAGCGATTTACGGGTCTTGGCAGTATCCTGACCGACGGTGATGGGCATGTTTGGCCTCCCTCTTATCAAGAAAATTGGGTGTCGCTGGGGTGCTTTTGACCTAAGTTGGCCTTTGGATCAAGGGGGGAAGGCGTAAATTGTATACCATTGCACACAATATTTCGCGGAATGGAACGAATCTCGCAAATGGTTGATTGGCGTTTTACCACACAAGCCCGTATTGATTTGGATAACGCCTTGCAAAGGATACAGAGAGAATGATCCGAATCACACGTATGATCGCCGCGGCAATGCTGGGCACATTAAGCGGAATAGCCCTGCCGGTCATGGCGGCTGAACATCCGGTTGTTGTGGAATTATATACCTCGCAGGGGTGCAGCAGTTGCCCGCCCGCAGATGCGTATTTCAACAGGGAATTGGCCAATCGGGACGATGTGATCGCGCTGGCGTTGCATGTGGATTACTGGGATTACATCGGCTGGAAAGATGACTTTGCAGACCCGGCCTATACCAAGCGACAGCGCAACTATGCCAAGGCGGCGGGCAAACGTTCTATTTATACGCCGCAAATGGTGATCGGCGGGTTGGATCATGTGGTTGGCAACGTTCCACGCGATGTCAAAGCGCATCTGAACGCCCATGCGGGATTGGATGCTGGCATTGATTTGGACATCAGCCGCAAGGGCGACCGTTTGACCATTGCCTTACAAGCACAAGAGGCGCTGGATGTGCCCATGACGGTGCAGGTCGTGCGGTATACAAAAGAAGAAATTCGCAACATCAAACGCGGTGAAAATGCGGGACGCACGTTAACCTATACCAATATCGTGACCTCATGGGACACTATAGGCGAGTGGAACACACGCCGCGCCAAAACTATGAAAACCAAAGTAAAAGGCGACTCGGCGGTGGTGGTTTTGGTGCAGCGCAAAGGTTTTGGCCGGATCGTGGCGGCAGCACTTCTTAGGTAAAGGTAACCGCGGTTTTCAAACAACACTGTCGATGGTTGTTGGGGCCGCCCCGTCGCGTTCCGGGCGCCAGCGGCGGTGGATCCACAACCATTGATCCGGGTTGGCCCGCACACGTTTTTCAAGACTGTCATAGTAGCTTTGCATCATGGTGACAGGATCGCTGTGGGCAATCGGTTCTTCCAGATGCACTTCAAAGCTCAGGCCGTCAGGTTGGCGGATCGTATAGATTGGCATCAGCAAAGCATCATAGCGCAATGCCAATTCGGCAGCTGACATCGCGGTGCGCGTGGGTTGGCCAAAAAAGGTCACCAACTCACCTTCGTGATTATACTGGTCGGTCAGCAAAGCGATGGTGCCGCCGGATTTCAGGAATTTGATCATCTTGCCCATGCCGCGCCGATCACGGGGAAACATGGGTTCTGCCAGGGTGCACATCGCTTTGACGTAATGGGCGTTGAAATACGGGTTGGCCATGTCGCGATAGAGCCCACCAATGGGCATGCCATCGTGCAAATAATAGCTGCGCGGCACGTCATAGCCGCCAAAATGGCCGGTGACAAAGATGATAGGGCGGTTTTCTGCGCGCGCCTTGGCCAGATGCGCGACCCCTGGTCCAAGCGGGGTGATGTCTTTGACCCGGTCCGCAAATTCGGCCCCGGAATAGATTTCGATTATCGAGCGACCAAATTGCCCGGGCACAGATCGGCAAAGCGCTTCGACTTGATCTTTGGGCATGTCGGGCCAGCCGATGGCAAGGTTTTTGCGAATGCGTTTGCGCGCGCCACTTAGGGGGCCAACGATATTGGAGAACACCCAACCTGCGGTGCGAATGCGGGTTTCATAGGGCAGGGATAGGAACAGACCAAACACCGACCGCGCCATCAAATTGACCGCATAGTCGCTTATGTTCTTAGAGAAAGAGGTGCTCTGGGCCATATTCATCACGCTTTTTTAGCAGACATACTGGCCCCCGCACGATCCTACAAGCAAATCTGTGGACTGCGGCAGGTCAGGGCTGGCACTGGCTTAGGCATGAGCTGTGGCATCTTCTTCTTCTGCGGGTGGGATAAAGCTCAGCTCGCCTTTTGCCTGTAGAGCACGCACCGCAATCACCACTTTGGTAAAGGCCATTTCGCCATCTTTTTCAGAAATCGAGCCTCGCTCCGCTACCTCCTCGCGCAGCTGATCTGCCATGCGGCTGGACATATTGGACAATAAGAAGCTGCTGGTCGCGCCCTCGGGCCCTTCGGTGCCAAAACATAGGGCGCTTATCAGGTCATCTTGATCCACTTCTCGGATGATTTTGGGCACATCACGTTCCTGAATACGCTCTGGTATATCGGGATAGGTAAAGATGGCTTTGCGCACCTGATCAGCAAACGGCTGGTCATCTTCGGTCAGTCCAATCAGCAAAGATTCGCGGGTAGAGGCGGGCGAAAAATTCAAAATCGCACCGACGCGTGCCACCGGTTCGTCACTAAAGGCGCGGGGCGTGACCTTGTCGAGTTGGCTGGCAATTGCGATCCCGATCTGGGTCACAGTCTGCGGAGTCACCGCGTCGGTCAGAGAAATCGCATAGGTGATGCTCCGCGCTTCGGGGCCGGGCAGATTTGACAGCAATTCGGCGGCTTTGGTGACCTCTAGCTTGGCAAGGATAACGGCGGCAACTTCGGTGCTTTGTGCGCGCAA
Organism: Cognatishimia sp. WU-CL00825; assembly: GCF_040364665.1. NCBI lineage: Bacteria > Pseudomonadati > Pseudomonadota > Alphaproteobacteria > Rhodobacterales > Paracoccaceae > Cognatishimia > Cognatishimia sp. WU-CL00825. Next base: position 1,215,612 of record NZ_BAABWX010000001.1, on the reverse strand, counting down.
TATCGCGATCAATGTCTCAATATCAAGATCGCAAATGCGCGACCACGGGTCGCCCAATTTGATCACGCCAGCCTCGTGCCTCAGGCGATCGGCGGTGTGCTGACTGATCTTCCCCTCTAGGCTGTTGAGCGCTTCTTTGATGCCCTTGGGAAATGAAAGCCCAATGCTTTCAAGCTCTTGCGCAAATTCGACGATCACATTTGACAGGGTTGCCCGATCCACATAACGCATCGATCCCATCATCTGAGCCAGATCGGCCTGCATGTCGTCGCTTAGCCGGTCGATCGCAACTTCGGCCCCTTCGTTCAAAAGGAAACGCACAATGACCGCGGCTTTCTGGCGGCGGGTCAAGGCAGGGTCTGGCGCTGGCGTCAGCGTTTGTGGCTGGGTCATCCGGTTGCTCCGTCAGATCAGAGACAGACTTGCAGCCAAGGATGAAAATTTGCCAAACAAAAAAAAAGGCCTGCCGGTATGGGCAGACCTTTTACGTCAAATTTGAAACGGTTTATGCGCCAAAAACCCGTTTGAAAATCGTATCAACGTGTTTGGTGTGATATTCCATGTCAAATTTCGCGTTTACGCCATCTTCACCCAAAGCTGCGACAACGTCTTTGTCAGCCAGCAAAAGCGTGCGGAAATCAAGGCGCTCTTCCCAGACCTTCAATGCGTTGCGTTGCACCATGGAATAAGCATCTTCGCGGGACACGCCAGCTTGGGTCAGGGCCAGCAAAACGCGCTGGGACATCACCAGGCCTGGGAATTTATTCATGTTGTCCAGCATGTTGTCCGGGAAGATCAGCATTTTGTCGATCACGCCGGTCAGGCGTGCCAATGCGAAATCTAGGGTCACACAGGAATCTGGTCCAATCGCGCGTTCAACGGATGAATGGGAAATATCCCGCTCGTGCCACAACGCGACATTCTCCATTGCCGGAATGACCGACATGCGCACCAAACGCGCCAGACCCGTCAGGTTTTCTGTCAGAACCGGGTTCTTTTTGTGCGGCATCGCCGAAGAGCCTTTTTGACCCATAGAGAAGAACTCCGCACCTTCCAGCACTTCGGTGCGCTGCATGTGGCGGATTTCAATGGCGACGTTTTCGATCGAGGAGGCAATCACCCCCAGAACCGCAAAGAACATTGCGTGGCGATCCCGTGGGATAACCTGAGTGGATATTGGCTCAGGGGACAAGCCCAGCTCTGCACATACATGTTCTTCAACCGCAGGGTCGATATTGGCAAATGTGCCAACCGCACCGGAAATGGCACCGGTGGCGATTTCGGCGCGTGCGGCTTTCAGCCGGTCCATGTTGCGATCCATTTCCGCATAGAAACGCGCAAAAGTCAGGCCCATGGTGGTGGGTTCCGCATGGATGCCGTGCGAGCGGCCCACACGTACGGTGTTTTTATGCTCTAGCGCGCGTTTTTTCAGCGCAGCCAGCAGCCCGTCCATGTCTTTGATCAGAATATCTGCGGCGCGCACAAGCTGCACATTCAGGCAGGTGTCCAGAACATCAGAAGATGTCATGCCCTGGTGCACAAAGCGGGCTTCTTCCGAGCCAACATGTTCCGCAAGATGGGTCAAAAACGCGATAACATCGTGTTTTGTAACGGCTTCGATCTCGTCGATACGTGCCACGTCAAATTCAACGTCCTTGGCTTTCCAAACCGCATCCGCGTTTTCACGCGGGATAACACCAAGATTTGCCATGGCTTCGCAGGCATGCGCCTCGATTTCATACCAGATTTTGAATTTGGTCTCAGGAGACCAAACGGCCACCATTTCAGGACGGGAATAGCGAGGGATCATATCACAGCCTTGTGTTCTATCAGGGGTTGGGGGCCGTATAGACTGACCGCATTCAATGAACAAGTGAGGTTGACCAAAACTGCGGCGTTTGTCCTTAGTTTTATGGTTATGGCCAGCGCAGCGACCGCCCAAGACTGGCGTAGCCTAAGTGGTGACGACATTCGCGCGGCGATCACTATTGCAGCGTGTGGCCGCCCACTGATCTCTGGACCTGTTATGACTTGGCAGAAACGGGGCAGAACAGGGCAGAAAACTGCGCTTTGTCAGCGCAAACGGGGCCATCACAGAGGGCGTAAAAACCCTGCCTTAGATTTGTGCTTGAAACAAATACCCCGGGGAGCGCGAGGGGCTGGCCCCTCGCTTTTTCGTTATATCGCCAAGACAGGGTTGCCTCAGGCCTCTGCCAGTTCGGTGATCACATGGCTTGATTTTTCAAGCGTTCGGTGCACCGGGCAGCGGTCTGCAATTTCCAGCAAGCGCATGCGTTGGCTTTGGTCCAGCGCCCCGGTCAAATGGATCACGCGCTTAAAGCTGTCGATCCGGTCGCCAGATCCGGTTGCGGCATCTTGGGCATGCACTTTGTTGTGGCTGGTATCCACCCAAACATGTTCAAGCGGCCAGCCTTTGCGACGGGCATACATGCGGATGGTCATCGAGGTGCAGGACCCCAGCCCAGAGGCCAGAAATCCATAAGGGGTCATGCCTTTGTTGGTGCCTCCATAGGCCAGTGGTTCATCCGCCAAAGTGTGATGGAAGGGGCCAGCATTCACATCCTGCAAAAAACCATTTGCGTCCGCCTCTGACACGCGCACCACCCCTTCGGGGGCCCCTATCGGCGGAGCAGGAGGCGTCAGGTGCAAATACCGCGCCGCCCAGGCCGAGATGATTTCGGCGGCATATTCAGCGTCTTCGGGGCGGCTGATCAGATGGTCGGCGTCATCCATGGTGACAAAGCTTTTGGGATGTTTGGCCGCGGTGAAAATCGAGGCGGCGTTTTCGATGCCCACAACCGTGTCCATAGGGGCGTGCATCACCAGCAGGGCGCGTTGTAAATTGCCAATCACCGGTTCCAAATTCTGTGCGGAAACGTCATCGACAAACTCTTTGGCGATCACAAAGGGTCGGCCCCCAAGGCTGACCTGGGCGCGGCCTTCCCTTTGGATGGTTTCCAATGCGCCATCAAAATTGTGGGTGACATGCGCAGGATCAAACGGCGCACCCAGGGTGACAACCGCGCGTACGCTGTCCAGATCACCGGCGGCCCGCAACACGGCGGCACCACCCAATGAGTGGCCAATCAGCATGTCTGGGGCCATGCCACGCGATGTCAGATAGGCGGCCGCCGCCTGCAGGTCGCCGACATTAGAGGAAAACGTGGTGTTGGAGAATTCGCCTTCGGAATGGCCAAGACCGGTGAAATCAAACCGCATGACCGCCAGGCCCATGGCAGCCAAACGGCCAGCGATGCGGCGCGCGGCGGGAATGTCTTTGGAACAGCTGAAGCAATGGGCAAAGAGCACAGTTGCCAGATGCGGGCCGTCAGGCAGGTCAAGCCTTGCTGCCAGTTTTTCACCACCATGGCCTGTAAATGAAATGCGTTCTGTCGTCATAGCCGCGCCGTCCTTTGTGCGTTGTTCCGCCTAACTTGGGGCAAGACGCGCTGTGGGCCAAGGGGCTGGACACAGAAGTCACGGGATGGTGAGAGCCTGCGAGCTTGGCGGAAGTCAAGTGCGGGCGAAACCATTCGGCTGCCTCTTATAGCCCAAATGGGTGATGAAATCCTTTGCCAAAACGCGATGCTCAATTGGCCGTTTCAAATCCAAGGCAAGATTGTCAAAAGCGAGGAGGAATTTACCGATGGGACCCGAAGCGTTGGCCCTTGTGACTGCCTATTTTATGTGTGCCGTTGAGGCCGAAAGCAGGGTTTTGACGCCCGCAGAAATGCATCACTGTTCTGAACTATACCTAGAGACCAAGCTACAGTTTCTACCCAATATGGATGTTGATCAATTTAAGCGACTTACGACACCGGAACGCGCTGCGGTTAATCGGACCGCTTATGACGCCTATTTGACCTGGAAACGTGACAACCCAGACTTGGTGAACGCGTTAAAGCAGGCCGCGAAATCAAGGCTGCATGGAGAAGAAAGCTGAGCCGTGCGTTGACCAGATTGAAGCGGGTTCTGTCGGGGATCAGAGTTGCTCGAACGCCGGCCCCCAAAATCCCAATGCCGGACAACGCTGAGGAGATGGTGCTGGCAATTGAGAAGGCGCTGTCAGAATGCACCGACGAATGTGGTGGGTTTTGGAGGCGCGAAAGGTGGTCGCGGAAGGGGGCTGACGCGCAACTTAGGTGGGTGCAAATCAGGATGGCCCCGTTGCTTATCATTTGGATGCGCGGCGGGTCGGCGGGGTTTTCCGGCCTGGGTAAAGAGCTCGACATGGCGCTGCATCAGATCGATCGTTAAGTCAGCCAATTAGGGCTCTAGATTTAGGACCTTTAAGACCAATTCTGACTGTCGATGGACCGATAGTTTATCCATCGCGGCTTTGATCTGATGGCGCACTGTATGAATGCTGGCCTGTCTTTGGTCGGCTATTTCAGAGCTGGAAAACCCCTGTGCCAAAGACATCGCGACAGCGACTTCGGCGGGTGTTAGAGCATATGATTCTTTTAGCGTCTCTGTCGTTGAGGGGCGCTTTGCCTCGGTTATGATCAGCATTGTGCAGTGGGAATGGACGCCAAGCATGGTGTCAAAAGGGAAGGCGACACCTGCGTCTGGCGATAATTTGACAAAGCGCAAATCATAGTTTTTTGCAGTGCGGCTGTCGGTCACCCGGTCCGAGAAAGAGGGTGATGACAAATTTAGCGCGCCGCGCAAAGACGCCACGTCACAGATTGTTTGGCTGTCTGCAGAGCCATAGGTCAGATGATTGTGATTATCAAAGGCGACTGGTGCGCCATCTGCCAGCATTTGTTGCGCCACGTTGTTTGCAAATACGATACGTCCCATTTCTGACAAGAGAATAATGCCAGGGACAGATTTGAGGCCTTCGTTTGCAATGACCTCTGCGTCAATTCTCTTGCCCTCTAGAGCGCGCGTGATTTCAAAGGCCTGCTGCATGTGCGGGATAAGTTGCCCGACGATCGCCAGCCAATTGGATTTCAGTTTTTCGCTATCCTTCAGTCGAATATTGCCGCCTAAAGCAAAAACGCGGGTGTCGTTTTTGAAAAGCAGTGCGCCTCCACCCTGGATGATATCTTCTTGGGGCCGTAACCAGTCATGGTAGAACTCAGTTTTCACCAAGTTTTGTGTTGTGCACATGCGTTCGCAATCTACAACGGTCCCGGCTGGATGTTTGGAAAACCCATCTGCCCAGGCATTCAAAGAGGCAAAATGCTGGTCATAGGTTTTCAGGAATTCTGGATCATAGCCATGGGCCAATAAATCCATCGTAACCCCGGCTTCGGTGTCATAACCAAAAATATGGGTACAAATGTCGCCAGATATGGCCGACAAGTCAGCCAGAAAGTGGCTCCAACTTGAGTTGCCCATCGCAGCGGAAAACATTGTTGTCGTTAGATTGGACAATTCAATTTGATTAAGAGGTGCTTTTCCCAACATAGTGATCCCCCCCCCACTATGGCGTTAACTTTATCGCAAATTAGGGGGTTTTTCAACTTTAGGCTGGGTGAGTGATGGCCGTCGGCTCGTTAGAGCTGTGCGGATCGATGATAACGTGCGTATTAAGTCTTAAAGGCAGCATTACAGCGTGACCGATTTGTCTTCTAGAATTTTGCCCCAGGTGAAAACTTCAAAGCTGCGATAGGCGGGCACATAAAACGGGTCTTGGTTTATCAGCTTAATGACATCGGCTTTTTCTGCGGCGTTGACGATCCAGAGCGCGCCGCTAAAGTCTTGATTTACATCGGGTTTTAATCCACCGCCGATTAGAAGTTCGGGATGTGCACGCACATAGGCCACATGGGCATCGCGTTTGGCTTGATCGGCGCGAATATCCAGCATGTCAGCTGAATCTGTGAATATTACGGCCCAGCGTGGCATGGCGTATTCCCTTTGGTTTTGCGCCAGAATAGACAGCCACCAATCCCTGAAGTAGGGCCAATTCGCAGCCTTGCTGATACCAATCCGGTGAACCTAGGGCTTTCTTTGTCAAAAGGATAGGATTACGCTCTTTTGAGTTTATGGATTTCCTTTGTTATTCTGCTTAGAGATCCGCAAAGGATTATAAAGAAGGTCTAATATGACGGTCACTGTTGTCGCGATGACGAGCATCAATGAAGAAGAGCCAATGGCGTTGGCCGAGTATTTGCGGGTCACTGGTCCCTTGCTGGAACGGGCAGGGGCCAAGATTGTGAAACGATTCACAGTGAATGAGGTTGTGGTCGGTCATCGGCCAGCCAAGACGGTGTTTATCGTTGAATATCCTGACAAGGCTGCCGTCGACAGCGTTTTTGGCAGCGCCGAGTATCAGTCGATCCGCGAGATCCGCGATTTGGCGTTTACAACCTATAATGTGACCGTGGCTGCAGATGCCGAAGATGCTGCGGCCCCCGCGATGGCTGTGGATTGATCCCATTTGCCAAATTTCCGCAGGGTTCTTGGGAAATGCAGACCAAAAAAAAGGCGCTCGATTGAGCGCCTTTTCGTTTTGTATCAACTGATTAGCAGCTGTAGTACATGCCGAACTCAACCGGGTGAGGTGTGTGCTCGAACAATTCAACTTCTTCCATTTTCAGGTCGATATAGCCTTCGATCTGATCTTTGGTGAAGACGTCGCCTGCTGTCAGGAAGTCCATGTCTTTTTGCAACTCGTCCAGCGCTTCGCGCAAAGAGCCACATACTGTTGGGATGTCCGCCAGTTCTTCGGCAGGCAAGTCATACAGGTTTTTGTCCATGGCTTCGCCTGGATCGATCTTGTTTTTGATGCCGTCAAGGCCAGCCATCAACAGGGCTGCAAAGCACAGGTATGGGTTGGCAGATGGGTCAGGGAAACGGGCTTCGACGCGCTTGGCCTTTGGAGATTCAGTCCAAGGGATACGAACACAACCAGAGCGGTTACGTGCAGAATAGGCGCGCAGAACCGGAGCTTCAAAGCCTGGGATCAGGCGTTTGTAGCTGTTTGTGGATGGGTTTGTGAAAGCGTTCAGCGCTTTCGCGTGGGTCAGGATACCACCGATGAAATACAGCGCTTCTTGGGATAGGTCCGCGTATTTGTCGCCTGCAAACAATGGCTTGCCATCTTTCCAGATGGACATGTTCACGTGCATGCCTGTGCCGTTATCACCATAGATTGGCTTTGGCATGAAAGTTGCGGATTTGCCATAAGACTGTGCCACGTTGTGGATCACGTACTTATATTTCTGCAATTCGTCTGCTTGCTTGGTCAGGCTGTCAAAGATCAGGCCAAGCTCGTGCTGACAGGACGCCACTTCGTGGTGGTGTTTGTCAGTTTTCATGCCCAGACGCTTCATGGTGGACAGCATTTCAGAGCGGATGTCTTGCGCATCGTCTGTTGGGTTCACAGGGAAGTAACCGCCCTTGAGACCCGGACGGTGGCCCGTGTTGCCCATTTCGTATTCGGTGTCTGTGTTCCAGGACGCGTCCTGTGCATCAACTTCGTAGGATACTTTGTTGATGCTGTTGGAGAAACGTACATCGTCGAACAGGAAGAATTCGGCTTCTGGACCCATGTAAGCAACGTCACCGATGCCAGAGGCTTTCAGGTAAGCTTCGGCTTTTTCTGCGGTGCCACGCGGGTCACGCTCGTAGGATTCACCAGTGTCGGGTTCTACGATGGAGCAGTGGATGCAGATTGTTTTTTCCGCATAGAACGGATCCACATAGCAAGACGTGGTGTCTGGGATCAGTTTCATGTCAGAGTTTTCGATGGATTTCCAACCAGCAATGGAGGAACCGTCGAACATGAAGCCTTCTTCGAGGAAGTCTTCGTCTACCAGATCAACGTCAACTGTGACGTGCTGAAGTTTACCGCGTGTGTCAGTGAAACGAATGTCGACATAGGCCGCTTCTTCGTCTTTGATCAGCTTGAGAACTGCATCTGCGCTCATGCTTTCTAATCCTTCTGATATCGTTTGGAGATGGTTTTAAAGGGCGTCCGAGCCGGATTCACCGGTCCGAATGCGGATGGCTTGCTCTACGGTGCTGACGAAAATCTTGCCGTCACCGATCTTGTCTGTCTTGGCCGCGTCAACGATGGCTTCGATCGCTTGATCTACCATGTCGGCGTCCAGCACGACTTCGATTTTAACCTTTGGCAGGAAGTCCACGACGTATTCTGCGCCGCGGTAGAGTTCAGTGTGACCTTTTTGACGGCCAAAGCCTTTGACCTCGATCACTGAAAGGCCTTGAATGCCCACGTCCTGCAACGCTTCTTTCACTTCATCCAATTTGAATGGCTTGATGATCGCTTCGATCTTTTTCATCTCGGGGGCCTCCTCGCCTGAGTTCTTTGTGCTGATCCCACTTTCGCGCGGCGGTCACAATTGGCTATGATGACGCGGAGGGGTGTCGCCGTTGGGATTCTGCGGGTTTGCTTAAAAATTAGGCATGTTGACGCCAAATTGTGCTGAATTGAATCGCTTTAGGATCATGCCATGACCGAGTTGTTAACTGCTGCCCAAATGCGTGCCATCGAACAGGCCGCGATAAAGTCCGGTGCGGTCACTGGTTTAGAGTTGATGGAACGGGCTGGGCAGGGGGTTGTTGACGCGATTTTTGCAGAATGGCCGGGCTTGTCAAACGCGCGGGGGCCAGCCCCCGCACCCCCGGAGTATTTGGAGAAAAGTGAACAAAAATTACGGGCTGTTGTGCTGTGTGGACCGGGCAATAATGGCGGCGATGGATTTGTTGTGGCGCGGCTGCTGCATGGGCTGGATTGGGCGGTTGAGGTGTTTCTGTATGGGGATGCCGGGAAATTGCCGCCGGATGCGCGGGTGAACTATGAGCGGTGGTTGGAGCTGGGCGAAGTAGGCGATCTTGCCAAGGCTTTGACATCTGGGTTGAGCTCTGAGGGCAACAATTTGGTCATCGACGCGGTTTTTGGCACCGGGTTGACGCGCGAGATGGAAATTCCATTGTCGGCGCTAGATGGATGGTCAGATCTATACGAAAGTCTGCCAAATGGTGGGCCGCATAATGTCGCGATTGATTTGCCGTCTGGGCTATGTTCGGACAGCGGTCGGCGGATTGGCGAGTCGGGAAATGTGTTCTTTGCCGACCTGACGGTTTCGTTTCACCGCTTAAAACTTGGCCATGTCCTTGATGATAGCGTTGAAACATGTGGGCGGGTTGTTTGCCGTGAAATCGGCTTGCCAGAAAACTGGCGCGCGACAAGAGCGGTGAAATGGCGAGACGTGGTGCAATTGATGCGGACACCAAGTGACTTAGACGCGTTTCATCTTTCAAAGAAATCGAGAGCAGGTCGCCCTAATAAATTCTCTTATGGTCATGCGCTGATCCTGTCCGGCGGGCCGGGTCAAACCGGGGCCGCGCGGTTGGCGGCGCGGGGGGCTTTGCGGATTGGGGCAGGTCTGGTTACGCTTGGAGTGCCTCCTTCAGCTCAACAAGAAGCAGCCTCGCAGCTCACGGCGATTATGCTTAAGGAAATTGAAACGGCTGATGATCTAAGCTTGGCTCTTAAAGACAGTCGCATAAACGCTTTGTGCCTTGGGCCAGCCTTAGGGCTGGGGCGCACAAAGCCTTTGGTTGTAGCCGCCTTGGAAGCCGGGCTGAAAGCCCGGCCTACAGTGTTGGATGCGGATGCATTGACGGCCTTTGCGGATGCGCCGGGTGCATTGTTTGCGTTGTTGCACAAAGACTGTGTGTTGACGCCGCATGCCGGTGAGTTTGCGCGCTTGTTTCCGGATATTGCGGAAAAATTGGCGGCAGTGCCTGACAAGGGGCCGGCTTATTCCAAAGTGGACGCGACACGGGATGCGGCCAAGCGGGCGGGCTGTGTGGTATTGTTCAAGGGCGCGGATACCGTAATTGCAACACCTGATGGGCGGTGTTCTGTCAATGCTGCGCTTTATGAGCGGTCTGCGCCTTGGTTGGCGACCGCAGGGGCAGGGGACGTATTGGCGGGATTTATCACCGGGCTGATGGCGCGTGGGTTTGATCCGATGCAGGCTGCAGAAACAGCGGCCTGGCTGCATGTGGAATGTGCCTTGAAATTTGGCCCCGGATTGATCGCGGAAGATCTTCCGGAACAGCTCCCGGCAGTTTTTCGTGATTTAGAGCTATAATTTGCATTTTTGCTCTCGCATCCGGTTCAGAGCTTTGCTAGAGAGCGGCTCAACGCAGAGGTTTGCACAGCTGTGTTGAAAAAGTGCGGGTGTGGCGGAATTGGTAGACGCACCAGATTTAGGTTCTGGCGCCGCGAGGCGTGGGGGTTCGAGTCCCTTCACCCGCACCAAAACAGACTCTCGGGTCTGTGATCTTCTCTAAAGCTTTGAACGGTAAGGCTATCTTTGGGGTTCTAGCACCCTCAAAACGGTCATATTGGATGCGGTCCGCGAAGGCCAGTTTGAGCACCGTGCGGCGCAGTGCAACATGACCTGTTTCCCAGACTTTCCAAGGGTTTGCGAGGAATGTGAGGACCGGTTCTAGTTTTTCCTCGTAACTTCCTTTCGGTTCGGCCTGATGTACCATTTGTTCACCTAAAATGATCTTCTGTTTTTCCAGCGCGCCAATCTTGGTTTCATAAGTGCGGATCACAGTGTCATTGGTTGATTCCATGATGCGGGACAGCAGGGTTTCGATTTGCTTTTCGAATTCCTTGAGTTGGTGCTGGCCGGTTTTGATAACCTCTTGGGCCTGAGCACGGCGTTGATCCCACGCGTGGCGGAACATGGCCTTTGCGAGCGCAACGAGTGGTCTCGTGGGCTGCAGGGTCTTGATCATCGCCCCGACATCACCTTCAACCTTATCGCGCGCGATGGACTTCCCATAGCTGTCACAAGTCTTCGTCTGGCAGAGATAGTAGGCGTAGGACTTGCTGCGGCCCGTGCTATAGGATGAGCGCAGAGGCGTGCCGCAATCAGCGCAGCAGACAAAGCCACGCAAGGCGAATTCGTTTCCAATGTTCTTGCGCACAGGGGCCTTAGCGATGCCGCGCAGGCGCTCCTGCACTTTCTCGAATGTCTCAACTGAGATCAGCGCATCGTGATGTCCTTTGAGCCAATCGATGCCGTAGTTTTCTGAGCAGATGTGCCCAGTGTAAAGCGGATTGATGAGAACGTCTTTAACTCGCTGTCGGGTTATTTCACCCTTCTTGTTGCGCGGAAAGTCCGGGAAGGTTGCAAAAAAGCGCTGGATTTCCGCCTGGGTTTCAAACCGGCCCATGGCATAGCCTTCGAAGGCATCACGGATGACTGTGGCAAGCGGTTCATCCGGGAAGAGCATCTTCCCGCGACCTTTGACAGTCTGGTATTTGTAGCCAACCGGCGCGGTGTGAATCCAATATCCCGATTGCATGCGGGCCTTCATCTTTTGCGCCACCTGTCTCCCGTTTTGCTTGCGCTCCAACGCACCCTGGGCAGCCATGATCGTCTCGATAAACTCGCCCTCTGGCGTGTCGTCAAATTTGAAGTTTAGGCATTCGACCTGAACGCGGCGTGAGCGGAAGGCATCACGCAAGTCAAGGAAGGCACGCGTGTCGCGACTGGCGCGTTTCAGATCGTCGAAGATCACTACGAAGCGCTCATGGGGTTGCGCATCTATGAAGCTCAGCAATGCCACCATGCCGGGACGTGCCATGAAGTCACCGCCGCCGGTCATTGTGTCGGGAAAGACGGCGGCCACTTCGAGTCCCTTGGCGGACGCAAACTGACGGCAACGGACCTCCTGAGATTCGAGTCCATGGCCGTCTTGCTCCTGCGTTTTTGAAGAGACGCGACAGTAAATGACGGCTTTGGCAGTTGTATTACTCATCGCGCCCCTCCGCTTTATCTGTTTGCGCTTCTTCAAAGTATACCATGCCGGAGGTCAGCAAGGTGTAGAGATCGGCGTCTTCTCCACAGCTTTCGGGGTTGAATTTGATGTCCCAGCCGAGATCGACAAACCCGATCACGATGGACCAAAGGGTTTCGATCAACTCGACCTTCTGTTCATAGGTGGCGTTTTCGTCTTCGATATAAGGCAACCAATCGTTCACATCGAAACGCAAGGAAGGCTGCGATGACATGGTGTCAGGGTTGGGGATGGTATTGGGCGGTCTTGTATCTTTCATATCTGCTCTCTTTCTATCGCGGTCTCCTTTGCCTGGTTCACGCACGCCGCATGCGCGAACAAAAAGGGAACACTATAGGCATATATTCCCAATTCAGGCAAGAATTTTCTGGAGTTACAGGCTCGGGCCGGAGCGCTGTATCTGGCTGCGCGTTGTTTGACGGGCAGCACGTTCGGCGTCGCGAACCGGCCTGTGATATTGATTTTCCAATTCCTTGCCGATTTCGGACAAGCTACGGCCAGTCTCGCGCTCGTTAGACTCATGCATCATCGACATGGCGGTGTTTTCAGTGATGCGAAAACGCCGTGACATGGCCACCGCCTGGGTGTCTAGCGCCGCCCCATAGGACATTGTTTTTCCGTCTTTGATATGGTGTTTGACCGCCTGAACATGGGGTTGAGCTACGTCTTCACCAGCCTCTTGCAGCGCCGCTCGATTGTTACGCAACTCTTCTCGCAGGGCATTCATGCTATGACCGTGATAGGCTGTGTAGACGTCGCGAATGATGATTTCAGCCCGTTTCTCGTCGAACTTTTGGGTGTCTGCAAAGGCTTCAGAATACTTCTTCAGGCGCTCGAAAAAATCGCCATCCTTCCAAATTCCGGCATGTATTACGCTGCCGAGGTTCTGGGCCATTTCAAACTGGCTTTCCGATACACGGCTTCCGGTGAAACTTTGACGCGCTGCCTGGCGTTTTGGGTCGATATATTCCTGTGCCATCGAATTGTCCTTTCATTGGAGTTTGGCATTGGATTGGGGCCCGGCGTAGCTAGCGAGACGGCCCCGCACGGCGACGGTCAGCCGAACGGGCAAAGGCATCACGTGCCATGTCACGAACGCCTTCTCGCGCGCGGATGTCTTGCTTTAGCTCCGAATACCCTTGCGCTTCGTCTTCGCGGATTTTGAGAAGACGACCTTGGTGGGCACGTTCAATCTGCTGGGCAGCCTCAGCGTCGATGTTGGATTTATTGATACGGTCGATGCCAAAAGGCGCGGGATGCTCATGCGTCTTTGATCCGGCTTTTGCGATGATCTGCGCTTTTGCCTTCGCCAATAGCTGAGGCCGATCACGCTCAAATGCGGCCATTTCAGCCTGTTCGCGCTCTTCCGCCTTGGCCTGGATATCGTTGAAACGCTTCCAATCCTGTGGGGTTTTGATCGCCGACATCAGGTTTTGTTTGGTGGCATCCCGAAACAGCGTGGTTACGCCTAGTTGAAGGTCTTCATCCATCACCGCATTCTCCAATGCCGCAGAAATTTGCTTTTCGAAAACGCGATGTGGCACACTAAAGGCATGGTAATTTTCCAAGACATTCAAGAGGTTGAAGAATGGCTGGAGCCTCTGGATTACATCGTGTTCTGGGAGGCGATTGCCCCCTATGATGTGATCACCATGGCAGACCGTGATCATTGCGACGGGCTGATTGCAGGCGGGAAAGTGAAGCAGGATTTGATCCTGTCCTGCCTAAAACGCGTGGCCCGAAACAATCTCGCAGATTGCCTCGGGCTCAAACATCGCGTGCGCCAGACGCTGGCGGTACAGTCACTTACATCTGTTCATTAAAGCGTTTCGAGTTTACGTCTGAACACGCAGCGCCGCTTTTCGCGTTCGACCGCAGGGAGAGACAGCGAACAAGCGGCTCAATGTGAACTCGAAACGCTAGACAGATGAAACAGCCGAACCAAACGACACCGACCGGATTGGGCGGGAACGGTCATCTCATGCCACCCCCAACCGTAATAGGTGCAGGATCGGAAGTACCGGGCACCGCGAGATTGTGGCGATCACCATTATCTAGGAACGTATAGCTGAACAGCATGTGCGGGCTGCCAAAGCTGTTATGAGCGGCAATCGCCAGAAACGGCACTACGATCCAAATGAACATCGTGGCGATCTTCATGACGCATCTCCCATGTTCAACTTGAAAGTGATCCATGGATCGGCAGGCAGCGTACCACCTTCGATCTTGTTGATTCCGACGCGCTGGCAGAATGGATCAACGTTTTGCATGCCCACCTTGCGAGCAAGGATGAGGCCGATGCCTTTCACATAGATCAGTTGCTGATCACGCGGTATGGCCAGCAATTCGGCGGGTGACAGGATACGCTGTTTAACCAAACTGATATTGGTGTTGAGTTTCAGATCATCGCTGCGCCCTAGCGAGGTTGAGAGCGCAAGTTCTTCGCCCGTCATGTCGCTGATCATCTGCGCTTCTTTGAGCGAACTGACCCCATACCAGACTTGCACAACGGCATTATCCGCGATGGTTTCCGCCTCCCTTTCGCCGAAACGCCGAACAATCTCCGATCTGGACTGAGCGATCATGTGAAGTTCGGCCCCGAAGCCACGCAAGGTGGTTAGCATTTCCACCAATGATTGCAGTGGGCAGTTCGTGAATTCATCTGCGATGATCCGCAAATCGCCAGCATCGTTGTAGAGCGCTTCAGCAAACGCGAGCATATGTAGAGCGTAATAAACACCCAACCGGTTCATGAAAGCCTGCGGCCCGACCAGGAAAATTACGTAGCCCTCTCGGATCAATTCTTCATGGCTGATCGTCGCATCTCGACCCGCCATGTGCAGGCGGGTTCCGGGCGCGAAAATTTTCATCGCCCTCTGGGCCTCTTCGACGTGCTGAGGCCAGTGTTCGTGCGATGACATCGCCAGAATGCTTTGCGCGAGGCCCTTCAGGTAAGGATCGCCTTCTTCGGTCTCAATGGCCGCAAACCGCAGCAACATCTGTTGGTTACCCAAAAGCATGCTGACACCGCCGGGGATCACCTGCTGCAAGTGACGTTTTGCATACAATAGTATGCAGAATTCAATCAGATTGCGCGGCCAGGCCCGAAAGTAGAGATTTTTTGCATCACCATCAGGAGGTTCTTTTATGGTGGCGAATGTGATGTTTTCTGTCGTGAAGATCATGTCGCGCGGATCGCGCTCATAAGTAGAGACAGCCGCGCCAAATGGATTCAGAGAGATGCGATAGGCATCCAGATCGGTCCACACGCTCATATCGTCGATGACAGCGACCTTGCGGCCCATCTTGGCCAGCATGTCAGCTGACTGGATCGCCAATTCTCCGTTCTTCGAGTCCAGACAAAGGATTGCCTTATCCGGTTGAGAAGCCGCGTAGGAGTATAGCCAAACCATTGCGCCACAAGTTGTTTTTCCTGATCCAGCCGCCGCCAACAGCAAACTATGCCCAGATGGTGCCCAAAGTGGCTCATTGGTATCCAGAGTAAAGCCGAGCAGACGCTGGCCATCAGGATCAACAGGCTCATTGACAAAGGGCCGCGACTGGCGCGGCCCCTTTCCAAGAGAAAATCCGAAAGGAGCACTCACCGGATCATCCCCCCGTCCTTCATTTTGCTGCGAACGGGTTTGGGATCGGATTTCGGCTTTGCCGCCTTATCGATGGTGCCCTGCCAGGAGAACAGGCTGATGATCAGACCAATGGCCTCAAAGCTGGTCCTGATGAACTGCGCGCCGCCGCCAATCAGGAAGATGCCGCCAAATAGCCAAA